>CAYSAP010000006.1:11806-30323 GCA_964429085.1 uncultured Gammaproteobacteria bacterium
CCGTCAGAATGTCCAAAAAAGACGCGTTGAGCTTTTGGGGGTTCGGTCATTGTCAAGGTAGCCGCGGCATCGGTGAAACTATGGCCGAAATTTATGATGTGGATATCATCTTTGATGATACTCCTGATGTAACGGAGGAATAGGAAAAAAACTCTTCACGGCCAAAACGATTAACCAGAATAGAAAAACCCAAGTGTACTACACGAAAAGTCGAACAAAATCGAAAACGGCATTAAGGGGGTAATTACGCCGCAGCTACCACGGCAGAAGCAGTTGCTTTTTTCTTGGTATCAAACCGCATACGCTTGATGCAGCTGGCACAGGCATGAAACCGCGTCATGACGCCGTTGACCGGCACCGTGACCCAATGGATGTTTATACCGATGGTTCGTTTGGTATGTGTAGCCCTTCGTTTCCACTGACCTCCCGCGACTCCACGGTGATGTTTGTGTGAACCTCCGGCTACAGAATGTTTGTTACAGACGTCGCATTTGAGTGCCATAGAGGCTATACTATACCATATGTTAGGTGAGCTCTTCAACAATCCATTTGCATTCTTCTCCTGGTTAGTCGCGCTCATCGTTGCCATTACGATCCACGAATTTTCCCATGCCTTTGCGGCAGACCGCCTCGGCGACCCGACGCCAAGAATGGATGGGCGCCTTACCTTAAACCCACTGGCCCACCTCGATCCCCTGGGAACGCTTATGCTGCTCATTGTCCGTTTCGGTTGGGGAAAACCCGTCATTTTTGATGCATATAATCTACGCAACCCGCGCCGTGATGCGGCCATTATCTCTCTGGCCGGGCCGGTGTCCAACGTGCTGCTTTCCATCGTACTGTCGTTGGTCCTTCACGCCGTACTAAGTACGCCGTATGCCTGGATCATCTATATCATTATCCAACCGATTATTGTCATGAACGTATTTCTTGCTATTTTCAATCTCGTGCCTATTCATCCTCTTGATGGCTTTAAAATCGTCGAAGGGATACTTCCCCCGGACTACGCGCGCCAATGGAAAGAGCTGGAATCCTACGGAATGATTTTTCTTCTATTCCTGGTGTTTCCCGTGTTCGGCGGAGCGTCCCCGGTGAGTCGGATTATTTCTCCGATCATTAATTTCTTCCTGTCCCTACTGCTGCCGGGCGTAGGAAGCACGGGAATAATTTGATATACTGTACACATGCGCGCATACTTCACCGCCTCAATAGTCGGCAGAAAATATCATTTGGGAAATTACCAGAAAATCGGAGAAATACTCCGATCTCACAACGTGGAAGTCATGGATGAACACATCCTGAACGTTTCAGAAAAAGACATCCAGATGCAGTCAAAAGATATACGCCTTAAATTCCACCAGAAACTTGAGGATTGGGTCAACTCTTCAGACTTTCTTGTTGCCGAAACGAGCTTTCCTTCTATCAGCGTCGGCTACGAAATATCCATGGCGTTGGATCGCGGCAAGCCCGTCCTAATACTCTATAGCGAGGGAGATCCGCCATCGCTTTTTGCCTATCATGAAAACGAAAAAATCGTGTGTGAGATGTACACGCCGGAGTCGTTACCAACGATAATCACGGATTTCCTCTATTTTGTCCGGGGCGAGGCAGATACCAGATTTACCTTTTTTATCTCAAGCAAGCAGGCCGCGTATCTTGCCAAGCAGGCAAAGAAAAATCGCGTCCCCAAATCCGTGTACCTTCGCAACCTCATAGACACGGACATGAGCTAATATCGTTTGTATGACTCCTCACTGACTAAAAGTGCATCACTGTGATGCATAACGGCATACCATCCAATTTCCGTATCATACGCATAGTATGGCTCGTTTTATCCGTAAAATTCATACACGATTTATCTCTCCCACAGGGCGGACTATTGCCCTTGGTTTAAGGCTGAATCAGCTTATCTGGACGAAGTACTTCGATGCTGCATGGGTAGCAACCCCACTCCACGAAAAACTTACCTGGATATTATTCATCACCAACACACTTGCAATCCTAACGCTCTTGCAACTTCTTGCATTTTCGTAAGTCCCCTTGACAGTGGCAAACCTCTTGTTTTAGGATAATTATGCCCGTGTGGAGTTCTAGATTATTTTCCTCCACAGAAACGTAACAATGAGGTAAGTCCCGCAAGATTTGCGGGATAACAAGACAACGTATCCACGATGCCGAGGCATCGGGATCAGTCTTTCCGATTGCTCACATCGGGGAAAATACTTCGACTCGACACGCGGCAGTACTTATTTACATCTTCTTCTCTTGACACATCCCACGGTTCCCTATTTGTTCTACTTTCTGATAAAATTGAAATGTCCTAGGACTGTTTTGTCCCAGCACCATCTTGCCAAATCTGGTAAGATTTGGCGTAGATGTGCGGGATCCCGTACTTCTATTGCCGCCTTAGCTCAGTGGTAGAGCAACTGTTTTGTAAACAGTAGGTCGTCGGTCCGAATCCGACAGGCGGCTCACACAACAGGCGGCAAGATAGTACTGGGATAAACCGCTGATGTCAGTCCAATTCTGACTGGGGGCTCAAGTTGGGGAAAAACCTACGGACTTGCCCACCAAGTCCTGCGGAGGCGCTATCACTCCCTTTGCCCAGGCGCGTGCTATCGTAGAGAGGAAATACCCGTCGGTATTCTGCATGACTACGTCCGGCAGTTGTTCTATCGGGAAAATGACTGATCCGCTTTTGAGCTCATATATATCCGGATTAATCGGATAGGCTGCAAGACGCGACAGGTCGTTTACCCCGATAAATGCCGCAAACAGGGACGGCTCGTTATTCGTCATACCGGCATCCGGAAGCACTTTCCCCAAATCGACGACTTTGTTGATGGTAATATCGTTTGCCCCAAGTTCTTCATGTATCTCGTGGACTACTCGCTCATCGATAGTGGTGACATTGTCGCTATGTATGTCTACAAATCCCCCGACGGTATCCCACACATTCTTGCCGGGAGCAAACTTTTCACCGCGTAACACGATGAAATGGCTTGTTTGTCCCTCGTTTTCAACAAAAACAACACCTTTGGCACCGGAAAGCGGACCGGTGCGCCAACTGACATACTCATAGGTATATCGCATGGACGGATTGTCCAAACGGGAAACTTCAAATTTCGGCACCAGCGTAAATGATCCATGAGGCAAAGCAATCATGCGTTCTACTTTTACGTTTGCGACTTCTTCCGGCCGGTTCGCCAAATCCTCCAGGAACCCATCGTGGTTTTCACGGCCTTTTGAAGGAAGTGCCAGCAACGCCTTCTGGATCGATGAATCGGTCTCTTTAAACCAATGCTTCTCCTGAAGTTTTTCGAATATACCGCGGCGCTCAGGCGTGGCCTTATTGAGGAGCAGTTGAATTTCCTGCTGAACCATGCCCTCACGGGTAAGTACAGCTGCGGGGTGTTCCATATAGAATAGATTATACCGGTTTATTGATCTCACGCCATAGCGGCGTAATAATCGTTTTCCGCTTGTCATCTTGGGTGCTGAGACTAGGATTCGAACCTAGGTAGCCCGGTAGGGCGACAGTTTTACAGACTGTTGCGATTGTCCACTCCGCCATCTCAGCAATAATTACCCTATTATACTTGAATTATTACCATAAGCTCAATTCCCCTCTTGCTTTACTATGAAAAATTCCTATACTTATTCTATATGGAAAAATCATCTGAAGAGTTCATGGAATCCCCATCCATGATGACCTACGTCATCGGGGCAGTATTGGTTGTCACAGTAGTTGCAGGTGCCTGGTATTTCCGTACAAAAGGAAACAAGAATGCAATGGTAGAACCCACTGGACAACCTGTCGTTGCTGCGACGCCGACGCCCGGCCCTATTACCAGCTTAGGATGCGACCAGCAATACTTTAACCCGAGAGTCGGATTTTCTGAATATTATCTTTCCGTGGAGGGCGGCGATGTTACAGGCGCCAAGGACGTCACCTGTGATTTTTCAGTAAAAATTGACGGCAAAGAGATTGTAACATCCAGCGTCAAAAGCCCGCTTACCGCTTCCCCGCAACGGGGAGGATCCACGTTCCGATGCACGACGAAATCCATTGAGCTTGCTGCTAATGTGCCGACCGTGGTAGATGTGCAACTGACGGATGACCACAATGCAAGAGCAAGCTGCAGCGCGACGCTCATTTTCCCATAAGGTGTTTGGTAAAAAAATCAATATCCCGCGCAATTACTGTATTCCATGAGGGCTGCAGATTGTGATCGGAGCCTGGATACAAAAAGTATCCGATAGTAATGTTCCGCTTCTTCAGATCGGCAACAAACTCATCGTTCCAACGAACCGGAACTGCTTCGTCTGCCGTTCCCTGATGCAACTGCAGGGGAGCATTGATCCGATCAACAAAATTCGTCATGGCGTAGAGATCCGAATCATAATTTCGCTCAAAATCTGCAAGTTTTTTACGCAATGCCTTCCCTTTATCTTCCGCCTCGTCGGTATAATACAGTATGGAATACGGAAACGCGCGGGTGACAGGCGCCCACAACACAGACGGATACTTCCCCTGGGTTATTTCAAGCACAGTGAGTGCTATTTGTCCCCCGTTGCTGTGTGCCCAGATACCGATTCTGGACGGATCTGCTATGGGAAGCGACCTGACGGATGCTAGAAGGTCTAACGCTGCAACATACGTCTGAAACCGTTCTTCAAGTACGTCGTCGCTCGGTTTATCTGATCCTCCGTACCCTAAAAAGTCGGGGGCGAGTGAAATAAATCCATTGCGTGCAAATACTTCCGCGCTCCGCTTGGTACCCATTCCCGGCGTATAGATGCCATGCTCAGCATAGCCCCGAAATTGGATAATAACGGGAAATTTTCCCAGTCCTAATTGATCCGTTTTGATACGTTGATTCCCGGAATCAAAAACTATAGGTATATGAGCAAAACCGGTCACTCGCTTTGCGTCACTGGTGTAGTGGAATAGACGCTCTGTGTAAGCGGATGTGGTTGCAACGGTATTATCAAACACAATCTGACTAGCTATCCCTCGCCGCGTTGACAGCTTGTCTATCGTATATTTATCTAAAGGGCGATCAACAACCTGCGTAATCGGTGAAAGAACGGAAGCCGATTGTCTGGGTCCAAATACCGCGTAGCCAGCCGCCACTGCAATCAGCAACCCGAGTATCATGCTACCTGCTGCTATATACTTCACTCCTTTACTCTATCACACGTCATCTTGTATCTTTTTGGAGGAACAAAATTTATACTAGTTTTGATGGTTACCCCGACACAAACAGAGGAAGGGCAGTTGCCGTCAGTTCCGGCATCTACACGCCCGTTACTACGCCCTATCTATACTGTTCTTATCTTTATATTCGGCATACTCATCGGTACCGGAGGAATATTGGGATATCAGGAATTTTTATCATCTCCTTCAATCTCGACCTATGAGGAATGTGTAAAAGTCCGTGGCAGCAGTATACAGGAAAGCTTTCCCCCGACCTGTGTCACCCGTGACGGGAAGCGTTTCACTCAGCCGACCGTGGATGACGGGATAAATCCTATCTATACGGACCCTCTTTCCTGCAACACGGACCGCGACTGCACGATCGGCATCCAAACTAACGGATGCTGCGTCTGTCCTGAACCAATCAATAAAACAGAAATCGGGAAAGACGGATGGGAGACTTACGTTCCCGGTAAAGACTACAGCAAACAAACCACATGCAAAACGTTTGTGGCCTGCGGGCCGTGTGAAACACCCACAACGCCAGTTTGTCGTAATAACTTGTGTATGTTTGATGATAATACTTCATCCATGCCGATTGAGGGGTATACCTGTCCCAAAACCGAATGGGTTGATTGTATGCCGGGGCCATTGGAGGGAAAAACAACGGGAATTAAGTTAGAGTGCACACCGGAATTTCTCTCCTGGGCAAAAATAAACTGTCCGGATTTCCAGGGCGCAGCGTATTAGATCATCTTGAATTCTTTTCCCGCTATGGCAAAGTAATATTGACACCAGTAATTTATTAACGATAGTATAATACTATGAGCAGATTCTCTCATCGGTCTACTATTGGTAAATATCATTACAACTCACCATTGCGATTATTTTTTATTCTTCTCCTTGTTGTCGCCCTTCCTGTTTTCATCTGGGCCGTTCTAACTCAACGCATTGAACTTAAAAAACGTGCTGCTACAAGCGACCAAAGTACGTGCTGGAATCGTGTTCAACAAGGACAAGGCGGAACTCCTGGAAATTATTACTGGCCAAACGGGTGCAAAGGAAATCCGAATGCGCAAGTTTGTACTCAAGCAATCGTGAATTTAACAGAAAAAGAAATGCGTCAATATAAGATATGGATTTCTCAAGGCAGCCCTTTGCAACCCGTATGTGGAATGGCAACTGAAACACCGAAAAATAGTGCAGATCTGGATAATAATGGAAGAGTGAATATCACTGACTATATACTCTTTATGAAAGCTTGGTGGTTGAAAGATACGACAAGAGGAGATTTAAACCATGACGGCAAAATATCGGTCATTGACTATACGCTCTTTATGAACGAGTGGAATGCCGCTAAATAATTCCGAGTTCTTTCCCTACCCTCGCAAACGCGTTTAGTCCGTAATCCAGATCCTTTTTACTGTGGGTAGCTGATGGCATAACACGGATACGCGCTTTCCCCAAAGCGACCATAGGGAATTTTATAGGAGTTGCAAATACTCCAAGCTTGAAGAGCCGTGCGCTGAACTCCTTTGCCAGATTCTCATCCCCGAGCATCACCGGGGTTATCGGTGTTTCGGTCGCCCCGGTATCAAACCCAAGCGTTTTGAAACTTTTTTTGAGGTATGCGGCGTTGTCCCATAATTTTTGTACCAACGCTTTAGACTTCGATAAAATCTTCCCTCCCTCAATCACTGCGGCGGCATCGGCTACGGTAAGTCCGGTAGAAAAAAGATACGGCCTCCCTTTTTGGCGGTAATACTCAATCAATTCTTTTTTGCCGGCGATCACACCGCCTAATACACCGAATGCTTTCGACAGTGTACCGACTTCGATATCCAGCTTTCCCGCAAGCCCGAAATGATGGGCAATGCCGCGGCCGCCACCCAATACCCCTTCGCCATGTGCATCATCCACCATCGTGACTGCCCCGTATTTTTTGGCGAGTTTGACTATCTCCGGCAAGCGCGCAATATCACCGTCCATAGAAAACACACCATCAGTAACTACGAGAATAATTGGCGCGTTGCCATCGGATTTAGGCGTCTTAGCAAGTAATGACGCTTCTTTCAGCCTCATCTCCAACTCTGACATATCATTATGCTTATAAATATATTTCGTCCTCACCTGAGCGAGCTTAATCGCATCGATAATACTGGCATGATTTAGCTCATCAGAAATCACGATGTCTTCTTTCCCTACAATCGTTGCTATCGCCACAATATTGGCAATAAATCCTCCGGGAAGCAAAAATGCTGCTTCCGCGCCTTTTAATTTGGCCAAAGCCGCCTCCGCCTCCATATGCAGCGCTAAATTACCGGAAATCGGCCGCACGGCTCCCGCTCCGACGCCGTATTTTTTCACGGCTTTGACCACAGCAGACACGAGCCGCTTATCCTGGGCAAATCCCAGATAATTATTGGAACAAAAATTCAGAAGCTTTTTGCCGTCTATAGTTACCCAAGGTCCCTGCGGCGACTCGAGGACACGCACCGGCGTGTAGAGTCCTTTTTGCTTCATATCCTCAATCATCTGATAGTACGGTTTCAAAGGATCCATAAGCTTCTCCTTTAGGTTCGGTTAAATTTTTTCTGTAACTGGGTCACCATGGCAGCGGTCATTTTCGAAAGCGTGAATTCGTGTTTCCATCCCCAGTCACGGCGGGCAACTGAGTCATCTATGCTCTGCGGCCAGCTGTCAGCGATTTTTTGACGGTGATCCGGCGTATACGTTACTGCAACTTTTGTGTGCTTGTTTATTTCCCGCGCTAATTCCCCTGCTGTAAAACTGATAGCAGCAAGATTGTAACTCGTATGGATGCTGAGTTTCTTGGGATCCGCCTGCATAAGTTCTATCGTCGCGCGTATCCCATCATCCATATACATCATGGGAAGCATGGTGTCAGGACGCACAAAACAAGCGTACTTCCCTCTTTGCAGCCCGTCATAAAAAATTGCAACGGCAAAATCGGTCGTGCCCCCGCCGGGAGGCGTTTTCCAACTAATCAAACCGGGGTACCGCAGACTTCTTACATCCAAGCCATATCTCCGGTGATAATAATGAACGAGATGCTCTCCCGCAATTTTAGTCACCCCATACATCGTGGTTGGCTCCATGATGGTATGTTGTGGAGTACGAACCCGCGGAGTGGTAGGTCCAAACGCAGCAATAGAACTTGGCCAGAATACCTTAAGTTTATGCTCTACTGCATAATCCAAGACAGTTTTGAGGCCGCCCATATTCAGGTCCCATGTATAGGAAGGATCAATCTCTCCTTTGGCGGATAGCAACGAAACCAAATGGTATAGGGTGCCGACATTATATTTTTTGGAGAGTGGGAATTAACTCTGAACCAATTTGGCCAAACGCGCCGGTAACAAGAACTGTTTTCTTCATAATTTTGTGATCCCGCTGTGCGGGACTATTCCCCGATCATAGTAATAAGGTTAGTCGCATACAATACATAAAATCATTCACAGCAATCTTTCTATTTGATACAATACGTGAATTACGCCCGGATGGCTCAGTGGTAGAGCGAGTTCTTGGTAAGAACTAGGTCGCGAGTCCGATTCTCGCTCCGGGCTCCCATCCACGAGTTGGCGGGGCAGCAGGAGCTAACATTTTTCAGTAATTTTTGGTAAAATAAGTTCGAGCAATTTTGTAGATAGGCTCCAAGTACCCCTGTCTCAACGCTTGAGATACATGAACCACATTGAAACCTTTTATATCCATGCACTTTCTCAATTGGCATACGACGCCAGTGCCTACGGGAAACACCCGATAGAGAAAGAACAATTTATGGATTTTTTCCGTTCCCTGATGCGTGACCGGTACTTGAGATCTGACCGGTCGCTCGATTTTTTTGACCGGTGTTACTCTCTGGAAATAGAACGGGGGGAAATGCGGGGAGTCAAAAAACAATGGAAGTGATCCCTTGGGATTTTTCTGGTTATTGCGCTAACCTAAACGGAATCAATGCCGCTTCGAATTTATTCTTCCGGTCGTCATTAAGAATACCTGCGCGTATGGCATACACCATTTTCCACAACATCGTGCGCAGGCGATAAATCGCCATTTTTTCCTTAAAAAAGTTGGGTAAATCCCGAACCGTTCGGTACCCTTCTATCATTTTTTCTTCACGCGGAAAAAACGTTTTCCATGTCGGGGCCGAAGCCAAATCCAACACCGGATCGCCAACCACAGCTGCCTCCCAGTCAAAGACACCGGTAATCATTTTTTCTCCATCGAACATGACGTTATGATCCGCTAGATCGTACTGCACCAGTGTTCCTTTTTTCACCCGTATGACCGGTTTATGATCTTCAAAGAGCTTCCGGATAGCCGTACCCCGACCTACCGAAATAACCTCAGCATCAACCAGATATTTAATATCCTCATCAAGCCGGACAATAATATAGTCATACATCGTTGATTTGGTGCCTACAAGTCTGCCCTCCGACGCAGCAGAGAGATCAAACCGGCCGAATCCGTCATACTCCAATGCCCCCCAAAGCCCTACATACCTCCCTAAATCAAACGACAGCTGATCATACTCATCCCTAGTTCCGTGAAAATGTCCTTCCACGTCGTCTCCCTCCAGCATCTCCTGGATCTGATAATCAAAGGCATACGACTGCCTGCTGATATCAACATATATAATGCGGTTGACGGGAATCCTGTGATACGCCACCTGATCGGTAATGAGTTTTTCGACCAACATATAGCGCTCCGGCTCACCCCATCCGATATTTGCGCGGATAACGACGGGACGGGCACGTTCCGCAACCGTGACAATGTAGATAACGTGCGAAGTGCTCCAGCTCTCCGGCTTTTTCCAGGAGACAGCGGTCATACCGCACGCCCTCTTTATCACGCCTGGGATGACGTTTTCGTCAAAATTGACATACCGGTTCTTCAGCGCCTCGATTTCTTCGTCGCTACGGTGCGCTACCGGATAAAAAATATCAGTATTCATAAGTGTCAATAATCTAGCTTCGCAAGGCGTCCCCTTTTGAAGCTAAATTATTACCGGAGCGATAATCCTTGCGCTCCATTCCTCTATACCCATCTCTAATACGAACGCTTCATACTTTTTATATGTATCTACGTTCCATGTAGCCAATATTCTTTCCGGGTGTACCCAATCGGTTTTACTTACCCCAATGTAATCCTGATACGAACTGAAAAAATAGCTTCGCAAGGCGTCCCCTTTTGAAGCTGGATTTCGCAACTGGCGTTTTGAGATAGGGTTACGATGAATATATCGGGTTAAATGCACGAGTTGCTCTTCGGATTCTACGAGCACCGCTTTATAGACATCCTGAAATAATGGACCAATCCTCTTGTATTTCTTATTAAAATACATTGTATATCGTGTCCAAAGAGAATTCATAAACTGATCCATAGCCATCTCGCTTTCTTGCCGAATAAGCATATGATAATGATTCTTCATAAGGCAATAAGCTATAAGCTCAATCGAATCTGTAAAATTATTGAGTCGTAACTGCCTTAAAGCCATACCTTTCTCTCTCCAACCAGATAGTGGACTTGCAACAATATCCATAAGCGCATGTTCATCCTTGGGCATAAGATATGTCTTTAAATACGAGAGCAATACGCCATAATCCTTATCTTCTAAGAATATTTCCCGCTTTTCAACACCACGGTTATAGACATGATAATAACTATCCGAAACGTACGTTTTTACGCTGTGTCGAGAAGGCATACCCACTTATCAGTATGCTCTACAAAAACTAGCTTCGCAAGGCGTCCCCTTTTGAAGCTAAATTACCAACAGGGTGAGGCCGGCGATGACGCCGATAATTAGGTAGCTTTTTTCGTTGTTGAAATCACTAACCACGCTCCCGTAATAGAGGTAATCGCTCCGATAACGATACCCGGAATCAACTTTTCTCCCAGCAATGAGACTGCCCACACATAGGTTGCTATCGGCTGTAAAAACATAGTCATGGAAGCGATTACAGGATTTCCATGTTTAATCGCATATTGATATAACAGGTAATACGCCGCACCGCCAAATACACCGATATACAAAACGGAGAGTACTGTTGGAACAGTAATTTGAGAAAGCCATACAGGATTATTCATATATTCCAGGATGGAAAATGGTGCTAACGTGAGCGCCGTCGTTGCGGCAAAAATAAACGTCATTATTTTTGGTGAAAAATATGTCTGATATCGTTTCGATAAGACGGTATACGTAGAAAACAAAACAACGGCGACCATAACGATCATATTTCCATATGTAGTGCCTGCATACAAAGAACCTTTCGTAATAACCGGCAACAGAATAAGAAAAAGGATGCCCACGAGACCAAGCACAATACCCAAAATTTTTCTCCCTGTAAATTGCTCTTTGAGTAAAAAATACGATAAAATTGCTGCGATAACAGGTACCACCGCATATAAAAGCTGGGCTATTGTGGCCGTCGTATGGGGAATACCAAAAGCAAACAGTGTTACATTGATAACCCCGAACACCGAAACGGCGACCGCCCCGAATAATTTATGCGTATTCTCTCTCTTCTCCGAAAGAATAAATGGGGCCATGCATAGGGTAGCGATAAGAAACCGAAAAAAATGTAAAGGTAAATGGCGGCACGACGCGCAACCCTATTTTCCCTACAACTGCTATCCCTCCGCCGAAAATTGCCGCCAAAACAATAGCGACAACTGCTTTCGTTTGTGTACTCATACAGGTATTGTAACCTACTTTGAGAGCCCCAATGCTGCGGCAAACATGACGCTGGCGGCAACAAAACGTATAGCATAAACCTTAAGCGTATGTTTCTCTAGAAGTTTCGGCCAAAAGACAGAAAGCGCCATCGTAAAGACCATAGACAACGGCAGGGACATGATAGCCATGGTAATACTCACGTTTTCTCCAAGGGCTTTAACTGAAAACAGCAATCCCGCTGTCCATAAGACGATGGAAAACGCGCTCGTGTAGTATCGTGAAAAGTGGATTTTAGAAAGATCACGATAAAAGAGCGGAACTGTTGGTAAAATAAGAAGGAGTGCGAGTATATTTGACCATAAAGCGACCTCCCAATATCCATTGGATTGCGAGGCACGTTTGACCATTGTATTAAACCACACAGATGTGGGAATCCAAAGCAATACTAAGCCCATTCCTTTTGTCCAAAATGACCGGATACTCATACGTTCATCTATGTGAATGACCATCCCCGCAACAAAAACAGCGCCGATCAATGCCCACTGAAGAAATGACAACTGCTCTCCAAACCACAACACCCCAAGTAAAGCCACAAATGGAGTGCGGATGTTCGAAAGCGGCGCTAGCACCGTAAGATCCACCGCATAAAACGCGAGTACAAACATGATACCCGATACCGCATTAGCAATACCTAACCAAACCATACTCCCCCAATCCTGCGGGAGTCCCACATTGTTGAACATGGCAAGCGGTGCTATGTAAAGAACCGTAAGTAGTACCCATAGAGCGTTATAGAGCCAGGGGTTTTCGATATGGTGTTTTGTGGCAATTTTCCCTACTACGCCACCCAAACCATAGACGATGGTCGTCAACCATGCGAAAACGATATAAGACATACGAGCATTAGAGGTTAAATTCCTGTCGCGAATCAGCAGGGAAATTAACAGCATCAAAAAGAACAAATTGCGTTGGCTTCACGCGATAAAATCTATGGGGATGGATTGTGGATTTCATAAATTCCTCAATTTTTTCCTTAGAAAAAATTCTCCCCGCATATACGGACATTGCTTTGTTGATGTCTTTTTTACGGGTGAGCATCTGTGCAATTCCTGAAAATTGCACTCCCCGCGGAGCGTCTGCAGGAGTCTGCGGCAACACCATAGAACCA
Source organism: uncultured Gammaproteobacteria bacterium (assembly GCA_964429085.1). Taxonomy (GTDB): domain Bacteria; phylum Patescibacteriota; class Microgenomatia; order UBA10105; family UBA927; genus UBA927. Next base: position 24,875 of record CAYSAP010000006.1, read on the forward strand.
GCTACGTTTGTGTTATTCGTTATCTCCCTGGAGTGCCGGCGCGCCGTAGATGATATCCAGTAAATATTCATATCCTCATCTATTGCATACCAAACACTACATACCCATGGCCGTCCATTTACCGATGTAGCAAGTGACATAATGAGATTTTTTTGCAGATATTCACGGATTAATTTTTTCAGATTCATAAGACTAAGTATATCATCAGAAAACAATGTCGAAAGCACCCTGCTGAAACGGGAATAGCCGTACCCACCCCCTAGACCGCGGACAGGTCTACCCTTTATGATGGATATATGCGCTGGATTGCGATACTTATCATTGGAAGTTCGATGCTATTCACTGCGTCGGTATACGCATCTGAGGGGATCATATCCCCCCTCCCTGATCCAACGCCAATACTGTTACCAAAAACAGCTCCAAGGCCGCTTATAAGCTTTAGCGACCTCATAAACGCCGTGCCAATGGCAACATCTTCCCCGACGCTCCTGCCGATACCGACAGAAACACCGATGGCATCGCCCACCCCGACGCTCGCGACTCGAACGGCACGAAAAAAACCATGGACCATAACCTTACTCGGGGACTCGATGATCGATACGTTGGGGCCGATCGGGAGCGGACTGGCTGCACGACTCAACACCATCTACCCCAATGCAACGTTTACGATCATCAATCACGGGGTCGGAGCAGAAAATATTGATTCCGGGTTGCGTCGGCTGACCAACAGTTATTCGTATCTCGGCTTGGGAAGAAACTCTGTCGTGAGCGAAAAACCTGATGTTGTTGTCGTGGAATCATTCGGATACAACCCATATCCGCTGCCGGATATCAATGATGCGCTAACCACGCACTGGCTTCGGCTGGCCGCAATTGTTGCTACCATTCACCAGCAGCTACCCGACACAAAAATTGTTATCGCCGCAACCATCGCGCCTAATTGGGATACGTTTGGCGACGGTGCGCCGAATATTTCCATGAGTCCCGAAGGAAAACGGACGAAGGTCGAGGAGATCGACAAATATATCGAAAACACGATCGCGTTTGCCAAAAGCCAGGGGATCCCCTTGGCCGATGCGTATCATCCCAGCCTGGATACCGCCAGCAATGGAAAACTCTCCTTTATAAACGCAGGAGACCACATCCATTATTCGGAATCCGGACGCACGCTATTTTCACAAACGATTGCAGAGACCATAATTACGAACAGACTGCTTGAGTAGCGAGCGCATTTGGGCTATAATCCCTCTACTATGGCAAAAAAAGATCAACGGCTTATACTCGCGCTCATCTGTACGGTGTGCAAATCCCAAAACTACATCACCAGTAGAAACAAGGTAAATACCACCGAAAAAATCGTGCTCAAAAAATATTGCAAACGGTGCCGGAAACATACGGAACACAAAGAAACAAGCAAGCTGGACTAAGCATGCACAGAAATACTCTGCTCCTTACGGCTATTTTGGCAGTAATTGCCGCCCTCCTTATCGGCTTTAATCTTGGCCGAACAATTCCATCAGATACAAAGGAAAATATCCCTACTCCCATAAACTCGCCTACGCCGACATTTGCATACCTGTCCGGGGCCACGTGTGGCGTCACATTCCAATATCCTAACGCTCTCACGCCTCTTGAGAGTTCGACCAGTGGCACGGTATTTGCAAGCACAACAGATCCGGACACATCCGTGGTGGTGATTTGCCAACAGGATATCCCCCTTGCGCCTCTGACTGCGGATAAAATCGAATCGATGACTATACGGGCGGCTTCCGGCTCTGCGAGCGTGTCCGCGAGGCTGTATCACGATGTATCGGCAAAAGACGGCTCGCCGGTCGATAAACTTATCTTTACCCATCCCAACACAGGACTCGACGTGTTTATCGGCGGATTCGGACCGGTATTTACACAATTCATCACCACCCTCAAGCTCCAGTAAAGCACTCCTGCAATTTCTTTCTCATACAAAAATTGTTACAATGTTTAGGTTAGGGACGTAGGTTAATGGTAGACCTGAGCTCTCCAAAAGCTCTAGTGGGGGTTCGATTCCCTCCGTCCCTGCAAGGCACAATTCTGCGCCTTGCTACGCAGCAAGCAAATTGTGGCGCAGCCAGATACCGAATGGTATCTGAGCCATATGAAATTTTACTACGTCTATATTCTTCATAATGCTTCAAAACATTTTATATACGTTGGTTATTCTGAAGATTTAAAAACGAGATTCGCAACACATAACAACGGTAAAGTTACTTCAACAAAAGCATATCGCCCGCTTGATCTTATTCACTACGAAGCATATAAAAATATGAAAGATGCAAAACGACGAGAAAAATATCTAAAAACAAATAAAGGACGAACAACACAAATGACTATGCTTCACGAATATTTTACCCAAAATATCCCCTATTCGAATTCCTTGTTATAATCACCACATGAGCGATCTCTTCAAACAACACGCACTCACATATGGTGATGACGGAAGAAAATGGTTTGAGAATATCCCATCAATAATCAAAACCTACGAAGAAAAATGGTCGCTGAAAGTATTAGAACCATACAACCTCACCTATAACTACATTGCTCCTGTCGAGCGTAGAGACGGCTCACGCGCTGTGCTGAAAATCGGGTACCCTCATGATCCCGAGTTTCAGTCGGAAATAGATATGCTCATTACCTGTAATGGCGACGGTATGGTTCGGCTCTTGCAAGCGGATCGACCACATGCCATCGTACTGATAGAAGAAGTGACACCTGGCACACCGCTCAGCACCATAACCGACGATACCGAAGCCACCAAAATACTGACTTCCGTCATGAAAAACATATGGAAACCATTACCAGACAACCATCGCTTCGCCACAATCGCCGAATGGGCAAATGCGTTATATGAACCGAGTGATCCTGTACCTTCTGATTTAGTACAGAAAGCAGTTTTCCTACTTGAAGAACTTCTTGCAACATCCGCCTCACCAATACTTACTCATGCTGATTTACACCATGACAATATCCTCAAATCGGATCGAGCTGGATGGCTCGCCATTGACCCAAAAGGTGTCGCCGCAGAACCATGCTACGATACGACGGCCATGATACGAAATCCGTATAAACTGCTCCACTCCATGTCGAATATCGATGAGCTACTCAAAAACAGAATACAAATAATGTCACAAGAGCTGGGCTTTGATCCAGAACGGATACGAAGGTGGTGTTTCGTCCAAACGGTTCTCTCTGGTGTATGGACTCGTGATGATCCCAGCGATGTTGTCCATGCACTAAAAGTTGCGAACTCATTAGAGAGAATTAAAATATAATATGTTATGTTGGTAATACGTTCTAACGTATTGGCTTAGGGCCTGCCACACGTGCTTCCCTGAATTTGCTACACTATACATAGTATGCAACGCGCACCAACCCATCTTGCCAGGCACCGCCATCTTAAAGAATCGAAACAGCCCCACAAAAAATATACCCATATGAATCTGTTTCTTATGGGTATCGGTGTTGTCGCGACATACTATCTCTCACAATCAGACTGGTTTATCAGCCTAGTGCTACATCTTGGCAATTATCGCTACCTCGCATCCATCATTGCCGGCATCCTGTTTGTAACCACATTTACGGCAACAACCGGCGCACTCATGCTTACCATTCTCATAAATCTCGTGCCCTGGTGGGAACTGGTGCTGCTTGCCGGAGCCGGAGCCGTTATTGCGGACATGACAATCCTCAATATGGTAAAAAACGACGTGCTGGAGGAAATCGAAGATATATTAAACGAATTCCACGGTAAAAAACTTATTCATATATTCCACACAAAGGCCTTCCGCTGGACGTTACCGGTAATAGGTGCCATCATTATCGCTTCCCCGCTCCCGGACGAATTAGGCGTAGGACTTATGGGCATATCAAAAATTAAGCCCCACCACTTTGCCTTTCTTTCGTATCTCCTCAATACCGTTGGCATACTGATAACCGTCACAGTAGTACCGTGGTTACGCGGGTAATTTGGTATACTACAGAAAAGGAGTGTATATGTTTCATAAAATCTCAACAATTCTTATATGGAGCGAACATTATAAGCCTTTAGCAGACTGGTATCAAAATGTATTCAATCTGAAAGTTAATGAGCATCTGAATCACCCGCAGGATACCGGTATTTTGTTTGAATTTCCCGACGGACTGCCGTATTTGTGGATAGGCCAACACTCTGAGATCCAGGGAACCAATAAGGACCCTGTTCGCATCATGTTTAATATAAACGTAGATTCAGTACGGGCTGCATACACCTATCTCATCAGTAAAAACGTGCCATGTATAGCACCCCCGTTTAAAGCGCCAACAATGGAAAAATGGTTTGCCACAGTATCCGATCCGGACGGAAATACCATTCAGATAATCGGGAAGGAATAACCATATGAAAAAACCAATCATGAAAACACCATTTGGGAAATATATCACCATCCTGGAAGAAGCAGATAAGGACGTGAAAAATAAAGAAGAATTCGGATCGTTCCTGATTCTTTCACTGGTCGAAGAGGTCGGTGAGATGGCTCGTGCGTATCTGGCTAAACACGGCCGTAAACCGACAAATGTGGCGGCACAAAAAGACGAAACCTATGAGCAGGAACTCGGCGATATTGTCGTCTCGGTCATCCGTTTTGCCCGAATCAAAAATATCGACCTCCATAAGCGCGTCATGTATACGCTGGAAAAAATTGCCGAGCGGCAAACTAAACCCAAAGAATAATCCGGTAATGACTACCCCGTCTCATATCGCAGTCGGATTACTTGTCAGCAGATATTTTGTCGATCACGGATGGCTTCCGGATACTACTGTTACGCCTTACCTTCTCGGCATAGTATTTGCAAATATTCCGGATATAGACGGACTAGCGTCGCTTAGGCGCATCTACGACCACCACAATACGCTCAAAAACGTGTCCCATTATCCGGCTAACTGGTTTATCGTATTTGGACTCGTTGCGATTCTTGCGCTTCCCTTTCATATACAGTTTTTCTACACCTATTTGGGTCTCGCTACCATTAACGTATTCCTGCATTTTATTCTTGATACGTTTTCCATTTATCACGGGATTGCATGGCTGGCCCCCTGGCAAAAGAAAAAATACAGCTTCATACGCATGCTTCCCATCATACCCAGCGATACGCACGAATGGGTGCATTGGTATATGAAGCACTGGGTGCTGTATCTTGAGATTGCGCTCTGGATAGTAACACTCATGGTGTTCTTAGAGCATTGGATATGAATGCGCTGACTAACCTCGTTCTCGGCTTTCTTCTCGGCCTTAAACACGCCACCGATGCCGATCATGTCGTTGCGGTTACAACCATTGTCTCGCGTGCCCGCAAACTACGGCACGCAGCGCTTATAGGTATTACCTGGGGTATAGGGCACAGCTTCATGATTATCCTGGTTGGAATGCTTATCATC
>CAYSAP010000006.1:30333-38533 GCA_964429085.1 uncultured Gammaproteobacteria bacterium
GCATTTGAGTTGCTGGTCGCTATCGCCCTGATCATTTTGGGGATATTAAATATCACGGGCGTCCATGCGCATTTTCATCACCATGATCATGCTTCCCACCAATTCCTGCGGCCGCTTATTATGGGCCTGATCCATGGCCTTGCCGGATCTGCAGCGGTCGCGCTCCTTATTCTCAGCAGCATTCCCAATCCGGGGATTGCCATCCTGTACCTGGGTATTTTTGGCCTCGGCACCATCGTCGGCATGATGCTCTTCACCACACTTTTGGGCATGCCCGTTCTTGCCGGCGGCAAATCATTTGAGCGATTCGCACATTGGGCCACCATACTTTCGGGGCTCATCAGTATCGCGTACGGCGTGTACTTGGGCTACCACATTATTTTGGCCTTCCCCACCGCTTCCAATTGGGATTAATGCCTCCGAGCTGGACAATATCATCGGCGATATCAAACACGTAATGCAACACCATAGCGCCGAACAAAACTACGCCGACCTGCCAATCTACCAATGATGCGGCTCCAGAGAGCAAAACCAAAAGCCCCATCACATATATATTGTGATACGAAAGGCTTGTGTTATTTTTGTGGCCAACAGAGATACAATGAAACAAATTGCGCCACTGCCGCTTGCGGATAAACCCGAAAATTTGCTCAGTATAGCTATCGCGCCGCCCGTATCCAAAAAAGTAATAAATATGATCCACATCGGGAAGTACGCTCCCTACTGCCGCAGTCATTATCCATGTGAAGTTAAATGATCCCCATAGTTCCCGCAAATACCACGCCCACAGGAGTCCTACCATGACATGATAGGCCATATGCCTAGCCTGCCAGAGAATATATCCTAACCCCTTTACCCGTACGAACGCGTTGCGCATAGCGCAATAACTATAGCATCGTTTTGACAAAATCCGCAAAACATACGATAGTATATCTATGTCCGAAAGCCCAAAGCCCGGCTCCTACATTACGAGCGTTATCGGGTTAATTGCACTATTTGCCGGTGCGATGGCGTTTATTTCCATCCCCATGCGCCAGCTTTCCGGCGCAAACGAACCGCTTGCAAACCCTAAATCGCTTCGGCTGCTCACCCAGGGAACAACATTATCCGAACCAAAAGAAGAATTAAGCGCGACCTTTCATGAATCCCCTGCACGCGCTCCCAGCCTTGCAAGTCTCGTCCAGGTATCGCGCGTTCTGGGTCTCACGGTCAATTTCCCGACTTCGGAAAAACGCATTGAAGTAGATCTGACCCGCCAAAAAGTGTACGCGTTTGAAGGCGGGGGCAAAGTGTATGAATTCATCGTTTCAACCGGCAAGTGGGGCAGGACGCCCACAGGAGAATTCAAAATCTGGGCAAAAGTAAAAAGCCAGCTCATGAGCGGAGGGAGTAAAGACCTGCATACCTACTATTATCTCCCGAACGTGCCGTGGGTCATGTTCTTTTATAACGACCAGGTAGCAAAAATGCGGGGATTTTCATTCCACGGGACGTATTGGCATGACAATTTCGGCCATCCGATGAGCCACGGATGCATAAACATGAAAACAGAGGAGGCTAAAATGCTCTATGATTGGGCAACTCCTGTCGTCACGAACGACAAAGCATGGTCAACACTCGTGAGTGACGACAACCCGGGAACAAAAGTAATCATCTACGGCGAGGCGCCTACAACTTAAGGCTTTTGAGGTAATCGCGGAAATCTCCGTTTAAATCCTTGTGTTCAAGCGCAAACTCCACAACGGTTTTAAGATATTCGAGCTTATTACCTGTGTCATAATACCGTCCGCCTTTGATCTCGCACGCATAGACAGGGCGGGACTTCATCAGTTCGCGAATTGCATCCGTAAGCCAGACTTCTCCGCTTTTTCCCGGACCCAATTTTTCTAAAATAGGGAAAATATCGGGTGTTAATACATAGCACCCGTGGGCCGCTAAATTACTCGGTGCTTCTTCCTTTTTGGGTTTTTCTATAAGTTTTTGGATCTGATACACGCTGTCCTCGACCTTGGTAGCTTCTACGATACCGTAGCGGGATACGTCTTTCTTGTCGACCTGGATAGCAGAAATCACCGGATCGCCGTATTTTTCAAACACGTCGATACATTGTTTGGCCCGCGGTGGCGTAGAGTAAATAAACTCATCACCCCAGATGGCGACAAACGGCTCGTCACCAATAATATTTTTTGCACACAGAACCGGGGTACCGTTCCCGTATGGACCCTTTTGCCGGATATAAATGAAGTTGGCAAGCTCTGCCGTACGGCGGACTTCTTCCAATTGCTCATGCTTCCCCTGTTCTTTGAGCGTCTGGATAAGCTCATTGGGATAATCGAAATGGTCTTCAATACTCCGTTTGTTCCATCCGGTGACGATCACGATATCGGTTATCCCGCTTGCTACCAGCTCCTCGACCACATACTGGATAACCGGCTTATCGACGATCGGAAGCATTTCCTTGGGCATTGCCTTGGTCTGAGGAAGGAATCTGGTGCCGAATCCGGCTGCAGGGATCACGGCTTTGCGGATTTTTACCGATTGTGTAGCCATACGTAAGAATTTCATTGTATTCTGCTATACGCGCTTTTGTCAATTTGATAAGATGAACTTACATATGAAGCGAATAAGTGGCATCGTCATATTCATAGCAGTTTTTCTCTTCATCCTGCTCCCGCCTGCATATGCATCCACGGACAAAGCATTTACGACTGTGCGCCTCAACAAATTCGGCTCGGTAGCCATCGTACTTGGAAACAAATTTGGATTCGATATCGGCGGCTTTATCGTCCCTTTTTTTAACAAAGAAGGAAATATGGCAACCCCGGATTTCTACCCGGGAGCCGACTTTAAAGGAAGCATCAGTGAATATACCATGCCACAAAGCAAAATCGACCTGAGCAAAATTATTCCGTGGAACGAACAATTAAATCCGGTTATTCTGACCGCGCTATATGGAGCGATCCTCAAAACGGACGCTGAGCATTCCAATCACCCTGAGCCTACCGATTGTTATATATCGCAGGGACTAGAAACCTCTGCGCCAAATGAGCACGCGCCCGAACATTTTTGGAACGGCCAGTTTCTCAATGCTATGTATGGAATCCGCGAAATAACACCTCCCGATAGCAGCGGAGTTATTGACTTTAATCGAGGGCAGCAGGCACTCGCCGGTATGAACCCAGCGGAAGATTGTAAGAAACATAATATTGGTTTCGAGCGGGAAAAGTTGGAGAACGACCTGAAAAAACTTTCCCAGTTTGGAGACGGAACCATGATTGAAGGTCAAGAAATGACCACAATTATGAAAATCGTTGAATTCTTTAACAAATTGACGGGTAAAACAGAACTGCGCGAAGAACCGGAAACTGAACCGCACAAAGACGATGTCATCCTCACCAAAGACCAAAAACTCCCCTGGTATAATTTTATGTGCAACGATTATTGGTGTCCCGGTAATGAAACCGGCGATGACAGCAGCGGCACTGAAAAAACCGGAGGGTGGACAAATTTTCTCCTACCGGTAAAGGACCAGGCAAAAGTTATGGCTGCCTCCGTACAGTCGTATGGAATTAACGTGTTGGGCTTCCCGCAAAAACCGCTGGAAGCGTCCTATGACGCATTTAACCAATCCCAAGTTGGTATGCAAAAAGCAGGGTGCTACGCCACCCCCTACACCCCCAAAAACAACCTGCAGGAAGAAGCGGCGATCGGCGGACTCATAAAAATACAGGATGAATGCCAACCGCTAACGACCCTCTGCGATGAGGCGGATACATGGGACGAGATCGTACAAAAGTTACAAAAATCGTTAAACGATGCAGCAAACGAGTATGCAGCATACTTTCCGATTTCCAGCTCGCAACTTGTCGACCTTATGAACGTCATATTCACCATAGAGGTAGGCAACGACCCGACCATATCAGGAGCAAACTACCGATGCGAAGAAAACTCAGCGACGGCCGCCGGCCCGTTCCAGATCAAGACGGAAACGTATGGAGACATCACCAACAACTGTGAAGAGGAGTATATGCCGGATGACTTGACCGGCTGCAAAACCAAGGAAACCCAGTTAAGCCGCTGTATCACGGAAGACGCGGCAGTACTTGCTATCCGCGCGATGCTCTACTCAGCCGGGAGATGGGTGCATACGCCGAACCAATGCACCGACCGCGAATTCAGAATTGCAAATATGTCAGAATTGTATACGGCCGTATGTAATTACGGCGAAGGCGATACGATACTGCCCCACCTTGGCAATAAAACCTATTGCGAATACGTTTTTGACACCCTCGGCTGGACAAAACCATAAGCATCCGACTCTTTCTTAATGACTGCTGCTCCCATTTACAATAACAAGATTCTTTGGTATAGTAACTCGTGTCCCCGGGGAGGGGGCTTTTTGTAGGAGTAAATCGCGAGTAATCGAGCGTTATTACTCCACAATCCGCCAAAGTGACCATTCGGCTGCGTGGATGTAAACCACGAGACGAATTTGAACGTCGGCGGATGTTTCCTTTATAATAGCGTTTATGGAAAAACCAAAGGCACCGAGCATACCCAATATTGCACCTGCGAAATTTTTTTCCGAGGTGGCAGCGGAACTTCGGAAAGTTACCTGGCCAACACGGGAAGAAACCATCCGGTTGACCACTGCGGTCATCCTTATATCGCTGGCAGTCGGATTATTTGTCGGGAGCTTAGATATACTATTTGTCAACATTACAACAATGTTTTTTAAATAATCTATGAATGACACCCAACCCAAGGCAGAAGCAACACCAGAAGTCATGATACCGGAACCCATAGTTCCCGTTGAAACTCCGGCAATAGATAGCTCAGCCGGCCGCTGGTATGTCGTACACACCTATTCCGGTCACGAAAATAAAGTCGCCGCCAACCTGAAGCAACGGGTAGAAACCCAAAAGCTTACCCACAAAATCTTTGACATTGTGGTTCCGACGAGAAACATAGTAAAAGTCAGCCACGGCAAAAAGGAAGAGATCAAGGAAAAGATTTTTCCGGGATACATCCTCGTCAAAATGGTGCTCGATGATGATAGTTGGCTGGCCGTACGCACGACTCAAGGAGTCACCGCATTTGTGGGAACCGGTAATAAGCCAACACCTATCTCTGACCGTGAAGTAGACGCAATCCGGAAATTTATGGCCATGGAAGCACCAAAATACAAAGCCAGCTTCTCCGTTTCTGAAGCGGTCAAAATTGTGGACGGCCCGTTTGCAGACTTCTTGGGCAGCATAGAATCCATTGACGAAGAAAAAGGGAAAGTGAAAGTCCTCGTTTCCATTTTCGGAAGAGAAACCCCCGTTGAGCTTGATTTCTTGCAAATCGCAAAGCTATAAGCTTTAAGTATGACGTTAAATCAATTGAAATTGATTTTCTTAGACAAAAAGGGTACTCCGATAGCGACATAGCCGGCTTAATAGCTCTACGAGCCAACAATCTCCATAAAATGGGAAAACAGCCAGTAGAGAATGGAATAAAACAGACTCCTGGAACTGTATTAAGCACACACACACACAATGGCCTAACCATTGAAAGAATCAAACTTCCTACAGGAATTTTTCGCAGGGTACTTCGCAATAATATCGTCCTGTGGTTTACCAACCTCTCAGAAACCAAAAAAAGAATTCGATGATGTCAATAGATTCACGGTCGAGATCTCAATGACATCTTTGAAAGCAGGGGTTTCATCCGCATATATGCTTTATCACCCATCCATTGCTTTGGCAGTAGCGAAAATGGCAACTGCGGGTCATCTTTTAAAATAGCCAGGAAGCGCACGAATGCTTCAAAATCCATGGGTTTCTTTGAAAAATCATCGAGCCACTCACTGTACCGCGTATTCAGCGCTTCAAGCCCATACAGGCGAGAAATAAGTCCTTCCATCGTCTCCTCTCCAATCGAAGCATCAGCCCCAAGATCCGATACGATAACCGTGCCTTCTATCTCTTTTTCCGAAATGAATGTTCGAAGAACATCAATGGGATTATAGGGCGTCAGCCACACCGACTCCTGCAGCTTTGCACAACCTAACCTGCGTAAATATCGACGGAGCAAGTCCCTCGCTTTTCTTTTCTTCTCGGGAATGTCGTACGTAACTGTGTGAAGACGTCCATCCCAGGCGCGATTCTCATGATAAGAAGGCAATACCTCGAAAAGCCGACGTTTCCCTTCCTCGGTAATCTCCGGCAATGCGTGACGTTTTCTTTTAATGTATTGCTTTTTCCAGGCAGTCACAATTGCATTTTTTATAATTTCGTAATTGATATCTTGAAGAAATGCTTCTGAGGCAAGGTGGGCCCGAAATGACGCACTACTCTTGGTCGAAGGAATAACGCTAAGCGCGGTAACATACGATAGCAATGCCAATGTGGCATCAACGGAACGCCCAAATACATCTTCCGCTCGCATTAATAATTCTTTATGCCGCTTCTTCATCTCAAGCATACTATCTCTCGAAATATATATGATGTCAATAGAATCACGGCCGAGAATCTATTGACATCATTAGATGAATAACGCTATTGTTACACCATGCATCGACTGAAACATCGATTTTATCGCGAACTTGCGCATTTTACCTCCATGCCGGAAACGGCACGGCGGCTTTCCATTTCCTACTTTCTGCGCAGCGCGGCGTACCCGCTCATCTCACTCTTTACCAGCGCATACATCTGGCAAACCAATGAGAACCTCACCCTCCTCATCCTCTATTACATCGGTAATTTCATCGTCTTACCGCCAGTATTTATCGCAAATAAATGGCTCCTCCGGCACATATCACTCAAAAAATTATATGCACTTAGCGTCGTCATGACTGGTTTCAGTTCACTCATGGTCATCTTTTATCAATCCAACATACCCGAGGCGTACCTCCTTTACGGCGTCATGTACGGACTCGCGAATGGCATCTATTGGGCAAATAGAAACTTTATGACGCTTCGACATACCACATCGGAGACAAGAAGTTACTTTACGGGATTACAGTTTACGCTCTCTACGTTTGCATCTATTATCATCCCGTTCCTCGCAGGATGGCTCATCGTACTGACCGTATCGACCCATATTTTCCCGTCCAGCCAGATCGCGTATGAGCTCCTCGTGGGTATCGCATTTGTCCTGCTTTTGATTGGGGGTTTCATCATGAAAGGGGTCGCGATAGAAACACCCATACTCACCAAAGAAAACCATAGACCGTTCTCACGGCACTGGAATCGTGCCAGATGGCTTTCTATTGCCATTGGCGGCTCTGATTCGCCGCTTTATATCTTACCAACCGTGCTCGTACTCCAAACCCTTGGCAACGAAGCGGTATTAGGATCCATAAGCAGCATCATGGCGGTCATCACAGGAATTATCACTTATATCTTCGGACGCAAATACCGTCAGACACAATTTTATCCGGTATTCATCGGCCTACTGCTGTGCTTCACGCTCTCCGGCGTCCCGCTTCTCATTGGACTCGGATCATTTACCGTGCTTTGGTACATCATCGTCGCAAATTTGACTAATAATCTACTCTGGACGGCAAATGAGCCCAAACTCATGGACATGATGGATGAAGAAGTACGCGGGTCACACATCTCACACTACAATGTCATCATCGACAGGGAGTGGTTTGTAAATATCGGAAGAGTCGGAGCGTTACTCATTTTTCTGGGTATTGCGCTCTTTAATCAAACGTTGGCACTGCGGGTGACTACGACGATAACCGGCGTGGTGGCTATTGTTTTTACCATACCGGTACTTCTGAATAGAAAATTATCTTGAGGGAGAGGGGCGTCGCCTTTTTTGCGCTTGAGTTATTCCTACTTCGAACTGCTGCATCGCTTCTAATTCTGCATCGGTGAAAACAACTTCACAACTCCCCTTAGACACACGTGACAAGAAGGTTTTCCTCACGGCGCTCCAAAAGGCAATTTGTTGATCTAGCCCTAGACTACGTACGACTTGACCCCGTACGCGGTCCGTAACCCCGAATTCGTGCTCCAACATGCCCCTATTATATCCCCCAGTACCAACAAATGAAATTTACTGGTTTGACTTTACGTATACGTACACCCCAAAGCCCACGGCCGCCACAATCATGATAAGAAGCAGTGTGCCAAAGATATTGCCACTTCCCCCGCCCACAACAGTAAATGTTTTATTAACCTGCGCCTGACCGTCCGGCTTGGTA
>CAYSAP010000006.1:38548-39257 GCA_964429085.1 uncultured Gammaproteobacteria bacterium
CCATCAGGATACACGGTTATCGTAATTTTCGCATCCGGCTCAGAGAGCCCGCTGATTGTCGGCGTTTCTCCTGTTTGTCCCTTTTTGTCTGAAAAACCTCCGACCGTTAGAGGCAGACTCCGCATTGCAAGCCCTCCGGGACCTGGCGTCGGGGTTGCAAAAAAGAATGAACCGTTACTGTCATCACATACACATCCCGGCTTATCTGTGCAAAGCCGGTTTCGGCATGCCCGAAGGGTAGCAAATACGGTAGTACACGTAAGCCCTAGCTGACAATCCGTATCGGTGACACACGACGTACCGCACACATCCGCAAGTGCCGGCGTTTTGGTAGGCGTCGGCGTAATGGTCGGGCGAAGGGTCGATGTGGCCCGGGGCGTGGATGTGGGCCTGCCGGTAGATGTCGGACGCGGTGTCGAAGTTGCTCGCGGTGTAGCTGTAGGTCGCGGCGTAGACGTCGGCTGCGGCGGGGATGTGGGCTGCGGCGTGGATGTAGCTTGTGGCGTCGGTGTTCTCGTCGGTATGGGTGTTTTGGTTGGTGTGGGTGTTTTGGTTGGTGTGGGTGTTTTGGTTGGTGAAGGTTGCGGAACCGGGCAATCCCCCCAATAGTCGCCATTACAATTGTCACCTCGCACCCACTTACCTCCCTCACCCGAACAACAATACATTTGCCCTCCGCAATACCCAATACGTACTGCGCTACATCTGT
>CAYSAP010000007.1:0-18334 GCA_964429085.1 uncultured Gammaproteobacteria bacterium
AGATTGGAACACAGCTTATTAACTTCGATTCAACGTTCTGTTAACAAACTCCACAAATTTTTGTGTAGGAGAAAACAGCTTCTTCCCATCATCAAGTTCTCGCATCACCACCATCCCTTTTTCAATGAGTAAGCCCATACCCTCAACTGGCCACCCTTCGGGCGTTGTCAACCCATTTGGTTCTCGCTGGCCTTTTAACGTAACCATCGGAACCCATCGACCAAACTCTTGTGCTTTATAAAGCAACGACCGAGCCAGTTCTTCTGCTTGACTATTTTGAAGCTCACTTCCAGAAAAAACACTGTGAGCTAACGCTTTATCTAAAAATTCTGCTTTAGCTGGAAATTCTTTGTCTAGCACATCCAATGCATCAAGCTTAATTGCCCCAGACAAAGCATCTGCTAATTTGTCTGTTCTAGCCAAAGCGGCTTTTGCTTCTTTTCCTACTCGTGATACTTCTGCTCTTCTATGAACGACAGTTTTTAACTGTGTGGCGGTGTTAATAACCGCATCAATCCAAGTGCGAGTTTTTCGCGCACCTGCTCCAACCGATCTAAATATTTTTCTGTCTTTCCCAAATGCTTTTACTGAAAAATTTTCAACTGCTGATGCCCATTTAGGATTTGCGATTAGAAGCGTTTCACCAACTGCAGCAGTCGTGACTACAGCCAATGCTCCATAATTCGTCGCAACTTTGATACGCGCTGATTTGACAGCATCATTCTCAAGTTTGGACATCGCGGCTTGCCGTTCTTCTTGGGTGAGCGCACTGTTAACATCAGTGATTTCTTGAATTTCTTTGGCGTGTTTTTCTCGATAGGCTTCTTCCGCACCTTTGATCGTAAATGCTTTACGAATTTTTTCTTTGAGTTTACCCCCCCCTGAAAGTTTTTCTTGTGGACGTCCAATACCGATATACATGGAATTTTCTGACATATAATAAGCTTATATTATCCAGAGCAAATTAATCAAGACAACCACCTAATTTGATTTGTTTAATATGTAATGCCTTAAATCTTTGACATAGCTAAAAAATACCCTCCCTTTGAGGGTTATCTCAAATCCATCATCTGCTGATTGTATTAATCCTGAATTAATCATAAATCGTAAGTAATCACTAAGACTCCAATCACTTAGGGCTAAATTTTTCTTTTGAACCGTAGAATAATACAGATCCAACACAGCTAAATTAATCTTATTAAGTTTAATTAAGAGCTCTAATAAATTAAGTTGACTTCCAAAAATTGACGTATAAATTCTTTCAAAATCTAGTTCAATTTTTGTATTAACTAATTCTTTTTGTAATTCATCATTTGTTTTCGTCAGCTTGTCAGCTTGTTGCTTATACTCTCCATATAATTTTTTGTAATCGTCTCCAATCTCTTGACTCGTTTTGTTGTTTACGTCTTGCTGTGGTGGTTCTCTATATGTTTTAGCGCCCCATATATTCAATTCCTTAATTTCATCGATAAGCTTACCTAAGTTGTCCCTAAACAAAAAAATGAATGTTAACGCGACCAGTGGCCACAAGCTGTACTTAAAAAATTCAACAAGGATATTAGCATATTTAAAATTCCAAACAAACAAGAGGTAAAATGGAAGTGTAACTAAAATTATCCAATAGGAAACTGCTCCAATCCATTGGATTATGATAATTGCAAACGCAATTATTGCGGTAGCAATCTTTTTTGCGCTTACATCTATTGAGATTTTCATATCCTTAATAAAACCTATAGTTGATCCCCATCTAAATATAGTGTACATTATAGCGCGTAATGACAATAAAAGACATAATTTTCCTTAAATCGGTTACACCTATAGCTCGCGAAAAAAATCCGAGCCCAAAAACTATAGAATTTGCTACTCGCTTTATCCATGATTTTCAGGCTTCTAATTTTCTCGTAAACACCCGAAAACAATTCGGGCTACTAGAGACTGGGGTAGATATACGACCATTTATTGGCAAAAACTTGCTTGACCCAATCACAAGTGATGGTGATTCGTTCTACGGAGCAATCCAACTCATCGCAAGTTCGCTTAGGGGCAAAATGGGGCTTGATGATAGCGTTGTCGATCAAATGGTGTTACTCATCTTTTTTAATGCATGTATCGATTTTCGCTATTTTTCAGGGTCAATTACCCAACCAATTCGGTTTGTGGTGGGTAAAGGAAATATCGCAAAAGCAGCTGCTGATAATCCCCAAGAAATAGCTGCTATCCTCGTGCCCTTTACGACATCCCAAAATGGGATCGTTAACTGGATAAAAGAAAACTGGAAAAATATAGATACACAAATAAACGACAACCTCACGAGCGATCCATTCCTCCTAAAGGTTCATAAAAACACAGTACTTGCTTCTGAAATTATTGATCTTAAAGACAATAAGAATATGACATTCTCCTCTATCGCTACCCATCTCACCGACACATATCCAGAAAATTTGTTTGTGACATCCGAAGAGTGGGTAAAAAAGACGTATTACGATTTTAAGAGGGTCCTCAAACAACCCCTACCAAAGCTCTCCACCTCATAGTTACTAAAATCATACACGCTTCTCGTATCTGACTCCTCTGTAAATCCCCCATAGTATCGGCCTGCTATGGCTGGTGATGAAAAAGATACACAACTCCTTTCCGAAATCCGCAAGTATTTCAGGGACACCTACAAACTCGACCTGACTGATGAGCAACTTCTTGAGTGTCATCAATCCCTCATTTCCTTAGGTCACGCCATTGCTCGTTGGCGTGGTATTTCATATGACAAACTATCCAGCTCCACTTAATTCTGTTAATGCGTTGCCCTCGCGCGACAGCGCGAGGCTAGTCTTGACTAATAAAAGAACTTTTCAACAGAATGATCGAATTCGTGAAGCCATATATACCACGAGAAAACAGCATCAAGGAAAATACTTTCGGATGCGCGACGCACCTCCTCCGTTTTGTTGTCATTACATAAAATCTGCATTTATCTCAACCGATGAAAAGGGAAAAGGATATCTTGTACAAATCAAAGGGCTTCCTTGTAACCTGTGGTCATGTCCTGTGTGTGGTCCTAAAAAAGCCATGCGCCTAAAATATATACTCATTGATATCATCAAACTAAATAACCTCGATCACATCCTTACGCTTACACTCAAACCTGATCGAATTCCCGAAAAATATTTACATCCAATAAAAAAGACGGGATATTTCATCACTTATTTATTCAATCGTTTCCGTCTTACCTTGCAGCGCAAACTCAAAACAAAAATAAAATATGTATGGGTAAAAGAATTTCAAAACAATGGGAATGCTCATCTGCACATTTTGGTAAACCGTTTTTTACCAGAGAGGATTCTCCGCCGTGAATGGACGCGTATTGGTGGTGGGCATAGTCTGGATATTCAGCAAGTGAGAAATATCGAAGCTGCCGCGGTCTACATCACAAGCTACATCACAAAGGGTTTTAAAGACGCTCCACTATCCACTGGTGGCTTTTTGGTTAATGAAAGGCGACATTCTACATCCCGATCTTGTCAGCTCCCACCCAAACAAATTAATTCACTTATAAAAATCTCATCTGTTCATGAACTTTCGGAGGTCTTAACATTTGCACAAACAATGATGGTGTATAATGCGCTACAAAACCCTGACGTGATTGATACAACGCTACTTCTTGCCCCGCATCAGGAAACTATACCAATATGAACTATCTCATGTATTGTCGAAAATCATCGGAGGAGGAAACGAAACAAGTACAGTCACTTGATACCCAAGAGCGATTATTATCAGACTTTGCGAATAAATTAAATCTCACCGTTATAGACGTGATCCGCGAAAAGAAAAGTGCCAAGGATGATGGGAATAGACCACTCTTTAACGACATGCTTGCCCGCATCAATAAAGGCGAAGCAGACGGAGTGCTCGTTATTCACACAGATCGACTCGCGAGAAATCTCATAGAGGCAGGACAAATAATAAAACTCATCGAGCAAAAGAGGCTCACAGAGGTGCGTACTCCCACAAATCTTTATAACACTCCTCAATCATTGCTCTACATGGGTTTTGATTTTCTCTTTGCTGCTCAATACTCCCGCGATCTCTCCGTCAAAGTCAAAGCGGGTATTGAAAGCAAGTTGTTGCGTGGAGAATATCCAGCATGGGCCCCTACTGGGTATTTCAATAAAGATGCCAAAATATATCCTGATCCCATACAAGCCCCCTTTATTCGTGTGGCATTTGATCTCTACAGCACTGGTATGCATTCACTAAAAGAGGTAACAAACATACTTTATGATAGAGGATTTCGGACAAGACGTGCCCAAAAGAAAGTCACAAAATCTGTTATCTTTCGTATTCTCAAAGATCCGATTTACTGCGGCATGATTAAACGAAAAGACGTATTGTATTCTGGTGTTCATACACCGATTATCCCAAAAGCATTGTTTGATAAAGTCCAGCAGGTGTTCATAAAATCTACCAGACCACTCAAACGCAAACATGAGTTTCTCTACCGCAATTACATGACTTGTGCTTATTGTGGTTGTAAGTTAACTGCTGTCACCAAAAAAGGGCATATATATTACTACTGCACGAATGGTCGAGGTAATTGCGCCCAACACCGCAAGTATTTGAAAGCCTCTGAGGTGCAGGATTTACTGCATGGGCTGTTTTCGTTTTTTGCCATACAAGGCGACTTGGCTGATCTTTCTCTTCGGGCGTATGCCAATGACTTGCGTAAGCAACACACCTCTGGGATCACGAGTGTTTCTTCTCTTCAAACACACATTACCTCGACCACCGAACGCTTAGATCGCTTGCTTGACGCGCTTCTTGAAAAACGTATTGATGGCGCAAAGTATGACCTAAAACAAAAAGAGTTATTATCTGAAAAGGCTACCGCCGAAACACAACTCAAGCAACTCAATCCTCAAGACCCCGAAGTCACTTTGGAACAATTGGAAAAAGTGAAAAACAAGGCGGTATCACTCGCTAAAGTCTTTTTTGAGGGAGATGACGTGGTAAAAAGTGAATTATTGAATTCAGCACTTTGGAACGTTTCTATCCAAAACAAAACTATCGCGTCACAACAATACAAATTCCCTTATAACCATCTCTGGGAGATGAGTAAATCAGATGATATTGCGATCTGGCGGAGGAGACAGGACTCGAACCTGCGAGGGATTGCTCCCGTACGCTTTCCAAGCGTATGCCGTAGCCGCTGGGCCACTCCTCCAGAGGCTTTGATTATATCATCTTTTAAGTCTTTCCCGGTGCTATAATGTGTATATGACAGTGCGTCACAAAGCGCTTTTTGCAATTCTTATCTCAGCCATACTCTGGGCAAGCGCGGGTTCTATTTCCAAATTATTATTTATGGAGACATCTCCTTTTGTCGCGGCAAGCCACCGTTTTATCCTGGCAACCCTCATTATTCTCCCCTTTTTTCTCCAGGTAAAAAAACCAAAAGGCTTCTTTCTTTCCCTCCTGCCTCTTGGATTATTTAACTCCGGAAATATTCTGTTTTACTACACAGGTCTTTCCCTTACGACTGCAAACACCGGAAGCATCCTAGGCACTGCCATTCCCATTACTGTCGCACTTTTTTCTCCTTTTTTCATAAAAGAACCCATCGGAAAAAATAAACTATTAGGCATACTTATCGGACTTGCCGGCGCATTATGCATCGTGTTACTCCCAATGATCGAAAAAGGGGGGGTTGCTTCGGGGAATCTATTCGGCAATCTGCTGATGGTCGGCAGCTTGCTTTGTTGGACACTGTATATCATTTTCTCACGGCGTATTCTCTCACAGGGTGAATTCCCGCCAGTGCTCTCGACGTCAATCAACATATTTACCGTTACTGTTGCCGCGACATTCGCATCGTTTATTACCGGACAAACGCTTGTAACACCTGCTCTATGCGGCAATAGGAATTACGATCGTCACGTTTTTTCTTTTCCAATGGGGAGTCCAGCATGTTTCCGCCTCAACTGCGTCGCTCAAAGAATATATTCAGCTCGTCGTTGGCGTGGGGATTAACGCTGTCGTTCTTGGAGAACGGCTGTCTGCCACATACGTGTTCGGCTCCGTATTAATCGTTGTCGGCGTGTTGTTTGCCACACGGCAACATCTGACAAGAAAAGCGGCCACATCGCTTTTTGCCCAGGGGGAGTAACGCTTATTTCGCAAATTCTTCGTGAATCGCTTCACGGATATCTTTCCACCAATCCTGTGAGTCGGTACTCGCCAGCGCGGTCATAAGATCGACGGATTCCGGTAAACGTACCCGTAGCGAATTGGCATCCATCCACTCTTTGGCGTGCGTATTTCCCTTTTCCATCAAAATTTTGCACTCCACGCCGAATGCGATGACGTTGGCCTCATACACGACGAGCGCTTCAAGCGTTTGCTTGGCTTCATATTCATTAAGCTGGGCAAGCAACTCATCATCAATGCCGGCAAATATATCTATGTTTGCTTTGTCTTCATGCCGGGTCATATAAAGCTTTGCCACTTTGTCCATCTCGCCCGTCCTGCCTTCATGAAAGTCATGGAAAATGCTCATAACAAGAATTTTTTCCATAGAAACCCTCCTGTCGTTCTTGTTCTGGGCATTTATTTGCCGGGCAAGGAGATAGGCTATGACTGCGGTCATAAATGAGTGCTCTCCCACGCCCTCTTCATTATCTCCCAAGCGCTGCCATCCGCTTCACATTTGCGGCTTCGTAAATAAGGTTAGTCAATCGTTTTTGATCGTTCATACACGTATTATACCAGATTTATTGATATAGTTTGATATAATATGCTTTACCATGCCCACCTCACTACTACTTATACGACACGGCGCAGTAGATTCTCCTATCGGACCGGAAGGACCTCTCATCTATGGCCCAGAGCAACCACTCAATATACAAGGACAACACCAAATACTTCGATTGGGTCAGAACCTAAAAAATGACGCCATTGTGCCTGACGTTATCTATACAAGCCCATTCACAAGAGCAGTCCAATCAGCCGAGCTACTGCGCGAAACCCTCCCAAATAATCCTCCCATAATCATTCGAGAGGCTTTAAGCGGAAGTTACGCACCGCAGTGGAGTATGCGTCCGGAATCAGAAGCAGAAGGAATACAAAATCTCTTTGCCGACAATCCGAAACTGCCGGAGGTCCATGGAGAATCTATGAAAGACGCATATACTCGTGTTATACGCGAATTTCAGACACTGAAAGCCTCGCATCCGGATCAAACGATAGCCCTCGTTACTCACTTTGAAATCATTGGCTTGCTTCACCATTACATAAAAACGCGAGATAGTAATCCCTCCATGGAGGATGCGATAGAAAAAGGCGAAGGATTACTCTATCAATTATCTCCGGAAGGAAACATATTGAAAGAACGAAAAATTTCACCGGAACAAACACATGAACATCCGGAACGGCACGGATAAACCCTGCATCATTTGTACTCCCGGGCAGAGTCGAACTGCCATCACAGCCTTCGGAGGGCCGCATTCTATCCATTGAACTACGAGAGCGTGCCTTGCGATATTATACCGCCGTTTCCCGCGCTCTGCTAGAATGGGGTCAATACTATGCGCGGATTGGTTCTGTTTCTTTACGTTTTACTTATCACGTACCTGGGATTTGTTACCTACAGCAATAGGGCACTTCTTTTTTCCCGGTTTGATGACGTGTACTGGAAAGACAAATACGAACAGTCACAGTGGAAATTACCCCTCTCGCAGCGCACCATCGGTGATGATGGGCTCTACCTCTATGAGGGCTACCGTCTTATACACGGCGGGGATCCGACAAGCTCGAATGCAGAAATGCCGCCACTCGGAAAATACTTGATCGGAGCGAGCATTATGTTTTTTGGGAGCGGACATCTATATGGACTGGTTACGACACTAGCGTTGATTGCCGGAACGTTTATTCTGGCAAAATTATTATTGAAGCAGACCCTTCCGGCATTACTCATTACAGTGCTTTTAGCCACGGATCCGCTGATTATCAACCAATACACACTGACCATGATGGACGCCCTTCAAGCCTCACTGCTCATATTCTTTCTCATCACCCTCTTTCAGATTAGCGGACCAAAACAAAAAAACACAAAGCCTTTGGTACTTCTAGCCGGCGTCATATTAGGGCTATTCTCCGAGACAAAATTGCCGGTCCTGACCCCGATTATAGGACTCGCAGGAGTATGGTATCTCTGGATCAAGACTAAGATCTGGCCGCTCATAGCCATGTTTTTCATCGGCGGATTGGTTGGATATCTCGCGCCGTACGCTGTCTATTTCACCCAGGGGCATACACTTGTCGATTGGCTCAAAATCCAAAAGTGGATTATCACTTTTTATTCCCACAGCAATCTCACGCCAACATGGGGAAGTGTAGTCACCACATTATTTTTCGGAACATACCAAAATATCTTTTCCCGGTTGTGGGAAAAAGCAAACGAATGGAGTCCATCATGGGGACTGCTGCTTTTTTCTTTACTCGCGGCACTTGGCATGTGGCTGCGCATGCCAAAAAAGGATATGCGGTGGGCAGTCCTGTTTATCTTGTCGCTCGCAACCCTTATGGCCTACGCAGGCATCCCGTTTTGGACACGGTATCTCGTTACCCTGCTCCCGCTGTTTTATATCACAGGAGGCTTGGCTCTTTCACGATTACCGACCAAGCTGTCCTTAATCCTGTTCGCTGCCGTGCTGGGCACCAATGTTGCATTCTCAATCCCGATTCTTTTTTCCTCGCCGCAAGCGACGGCTAATCAGGTTATCTACAACATCGAGCATCTGCAATTTGCTGATTTGTATGAAGATACGACCGCATCGTTTCGGAAACAAATCGACCGGGAAACGTTCCGGCGCTTCGGATTAACCACCATGGCCGGCGGAGAAATAGAGTTTATCGACATCACTCGGGTCGGCCCGTTACTCACGAACAGAACTTCGCCCCAGCATCTTGCGGTAACGGTAACATACTACACCCGCCAACTCGGAACATTTACCGAGCACAGTACTATTCCGTTTGTACTAGAGGATAACAGGTGGCGGATTCCGTGGGAATGGTCGTTGCTATTACCTGAGCTGACAAAAGAGCGCACCCTGGAGACACAGGCCATACCCGCCCGCCGGGGTTCAATATTGGCAAGCGATAAAAAACCGCTCGCCGAAGACATTTCAGGAGTCATGGTATGGGTAACCCCGGGGCGTATCGACAAAACAAAAGAGGAGTCGCTCTTGGCGCTCCTTGAAACAGTTCTGGATGGACGGCAACCGAAAGTTGCAATTCACCAGCGCATAGTCGGCAATACATTGCCGGATCTGCCCACGCCGATCGGCGTCGTGCCTCATCCGAAAACAGATCCGAACGTCGTGATGTTATCCACATACGCCGGTATAACCTTTACCGAAGCATTTACCCGAATAACCCACCCCAACAATCTAATCGAAATCGGAAAAATAAAAAACTCCGTGTATTCCGAATGTTGCACCCTGCTTTATTCAACCACTAACTATGACGGTGTAACAGGAGTCGAGAAAATAAAAAATGAAATTCTCAAAGGGGTAAGTGGCGGCACACTGATTTTGAAGGACGCTCAGAAAAATACGATAAAAACATTTATAGAAAAACCAAAGCGCGACGGCCAGAACGTACAATCCTAAGCAAGAGGAATCCGCGACAGGTCACCATCTATCACAACAGGCTGGATCGCATGCATCTCCGTTTTATAATCCATTTCGGGAACGGAATAAAGTAAATACACTTTTTTTCCTAAACCGAACGCGTACCCCATCTCCAAAAATGTGTTTCCCCCGATATATCCCGGAATTCCCTTTTTTTCGTAATTCAAAATGAGAATCGCATCTGCCTGTTCTATTTTCCGGAAATGCTCGCGGATAAAATCGTACTCTATCTTAACGGTGATCCGTTCCTCATCCGTGTCCATATACGATTCGTTTTTATGGAGGTCATCCAACTCGCCCGGTACAAATACCGTGATCCCGCATGCCACAAGTTGATCGCGGACCGAAGCCATCTCCTTATGAAACTGCATGGAACCGCAAATCGTTATCGTCATATTTTTGCCTTGGCGGAAAGGGGGAGATTTGAACTCCCGTGGGCCTTGTTAGACCCCCAAGGTTTTCGAGACCTGGCCGTTTAGCCGCTCCGGCACCTTTCCTAGGGTCTCACAATTATACTGCAAATTGCCCCTAGCGGGAAAAACCTATATGCGCGTAAGATCTCCGGAAAGAACCACGGGGTGCATTGCGGCAAGTTCTAACTCATAATCCATGGCAGGTATAGGGAGCAGGAGATAGATTTTTTTCCCAAGATAAAATGCGACACCCATTTCCAAAAACGTGTTTCCGCCGATATATCCCAAAATTCCGTGATGTTCGGGATTCACGACGAGAATCGCATCTGAGGATGCAATCGCCCGAAAGTGTTCACGGATAAAATCATGTTTGGCCTCGGCTGCCAACCGCTCGGAAACAGTCTTGGGTTTTTGAAACCCTTCGCGTTCTATAAGATTCAGGCTTTTGGGAACTACGACTGTATGTCCGAGTTTTTCCAGCGCGCGTTGGGCATCGCGCATATCCCTATGAAACGTGAGGCTTCCGCAAATTGCTATCGTCATACAAGTACGCCCAACAGGAGTCGAACCTGTATCAGAAGCTCCGCAAGCTCCTATTCTATCCATTGAACTATGGGCGCAAAACTTCCAGTATTGTACACCAAAACAGCCGGTGGTGACTAGACTTGAGGCTTTTCCAGCGGGATTTTTTCAGAGATCCATCGGGCGGCATTATCCACCCAACTCCTGTCCGGTTCTTCCCGGTAGGGGATATGGCGGGCGATCATTTCCCGGATTTTTTCCTGCTTCTCACTTCCTAACAGGATCAGTATCCGCGGCGACATGAATGGCCGAAGCACGACCATGTGTTGCCCCCATTGTTCCTCAAACCAAAAATCTGCAAATTCTTCCCATCGGTAAAAATGCCCTGCACTCTCGATCCCGAGATTCGTGATGCGGTGTTTGACGTCCTCAGGAGGAACCGTGGCAAGAACATAAATCAAAAACACGATCGAAAGCACTGTTGCGATAAGTACAAACTCACGGACAAACACGAGAATAACGGACAGGAGGAACACGATGGCGAGAATATTTACAAAAAATTCCCGGTCACGCTTCTTAAATAACCGTGACGGCGACGACCACGCCACATACACTTCTTCTTCCTTAGGCTCCTGTCGGGTAGTTGCCATATACTCTTTTATACCACATTCACATCTCTCTTCGCGAGGTGTTTACGGTACGATGCAACGTCTAGCTTGGTAATGATCGAAAGCGGTTTCGGAAGACTGTTAATGCCAAACCAGCCGATCGCTTCGCATTTGTCCGGCTCCAAAATCCTGGGCTTCTCACCTTTTGGAATAGACGCGATAAAACACGTCGGGACCCAGTGCTGGTTCTCTGCCGGCAATAGATGATCCTGAGCAGGGAACTGGTAGGAGAGGGAAAGTGTGACCCCGTATTCCTCATGCATCTCGCGCTTCACCGCCTCGGCAAGGGTTTCCCCAAAATGAACTTTTCCTCCGGGGATCTCCCAGGTGCCCCGCTCATTCGTCGCATTTTTTCCCCGCTTCGTCAAAAAAATCTCCCCTTTTTGATTGAGAATAAGCGCTCCGACGGAAACACCGATTACAGTATTCATAACCTATTTCAAAACCAATAATACTGACTATGGAACCGATAGTTCTACGACAGCGTTAAATGGAATTTTGTTTTCCCGTAGCATCGAAATGACCTTATTAACCTCCTCAATCGAATAAACTTTAGTGATGGATTTAATGTCGTTTTTTTGAGCAAAATCTAGCAGCTCAAACATGTCTTGTCTGCTTCCTATATAACTCCCTGTCACTTTCCTTCGTGCATAATCAGCAAGAAGGACTGCAGAAAAAGATATATTCTCTTTTGGTAAACCAATAAAATGAAGAACGCCTTCTGGTTTCAATAATTTAATGAATTGAGACCAATCATACGAATGATAGGTTGTCACAAGAAGAAAATCATACTTTTTCTCATTCGCTTTAAGTTGTTTAACATCTAAGGGGTTCACGAAATTGCTCGCTCCAATCTTTTTCAGTTGGTCAATTTTACCCGGTGAATGAGAAAATGCCGTAACGGCTGGCCCGAATTTGGACAAAATTTGAACGGCAAGATGTCCTAAATTACCGACTCCGATGACACCGACATTCATTCCTTGAGTTACATGTGAATGTTTTATTGCTGAATACGCGGTTAAACCATACCCCATCAGCGACACATATTCAGCCTTTTGCAGTTTGGAGGGTATTTTATACACAAAATTTGCGTTCGCGACGATATGCTCTGCTAATCCTCCGTGCTCATGAATTCCTATTAGCCTCTGTTGTTCGCAAAATTGCTCGTTTTTTTGTTTACAATAATCACATGTCAAACACGAATAAACCTGATAGGTTATACCCACGTAGTCACCAACCTCAATATTCACAGTCCGACTACCCTTTTTGACAACGACACCAAACATTTCGAAACTGGGGACTAATGGGTACTTCGTATCACTCCAAAAATTATCAATAAAAAAAGTATCAGCTTTCAAAAGGCTGCAATACTGAATTTTAACAAGAACATCTTCATCACTGACATTTTTTTCGTATATATATGGCATCAATTTTTGTTTTGGTCCTTTAGATGCCCATGCGTTTATTATCATATTATATTTTAGGTTCTAATCCCGTCTCCCTGTCAGCCTTGGGCTAAATAATATTTTGAATCTCTCCTTCGACGAGCGAAGGCGGAGGATACAGGAGTCGAACCTGTTAGGGATTGCTCCCACGAGTTTTCAAGACTCGCGCATTACCGTCCTGCCCACCCTCCAAAATTATCCTATTAACTGTGCGGAGAGTATGGGAGTCGAACCCATTCACCGTTATTCACGGTGCAGGTTTAGCAAACCTGTGCATTACCGTTCTGCCCACTCTCCATACATCAATTATAGTCTTGAAAACCCTTCACATCAACCAATGTATACCGACTGATCACGACTCTGTATGACTAATGCCTGTCCATGATGCACGGTAATCGTAGCGGATTTCCGGGATATTTCATTACTGATACCCAAAGAGGTGCCGGCGCGAAGTCGCGTACGTACAAGATCATATGCAAATCCTTTCAGGGTAACCGTGACTGTTAATCCAACGGGCATAACTGAAATATACGGATATGCCGGATCTTTTACCATTGTTTGTTGACGACGCACAATGTTAATTATGCTAAAGTTATCCACAATTACTCCATAAATATTGTGCGACTCTAGCCTCAATAGCATATGTACTGCCCCCATTGCATGGTCAAACCGTCTCCCCATCACCCCAAAAAGCACAACCCTCTTGGGCTTCAGCGTTATCGCATGATCTATGGCCAACTCCAAATCTGTTGCATCTTTCTCCGGCGCGTATTCAATATAGACATCTGAGTGATCATGAATTCGTTTCTTTTCTGTATGAGTGACCGAATCGAAATCGCCGATCGCCACGTCAGGCGTTATTTTGTGCCGGATAAGCCATAACGCCCCTCGGTCAACGCCGATTATCGTGGCGGCTGATTTAATGTGCGGTACCAGCGATGTGTCCAGCGTGCCTCCGGCAACAATAGCTATAGCTTTGGATCGTCCTAATGCTCTATTTTTCATAATTTATATTTTCTATTTCCTATATAATCTTCCTATCGGGCCATTGTGATGGCCCAAACAAACGCTGCCCCGTGCCGTTTCAGGGTATGTGCGGCGGACCGCATGGTCGCTCCTGTCGTAAACACGTCGTCAAAAAGCACCACCTGCGCATTTTTTATCCCGACCGAAAAAACCGCCTCCATATTTTTGAGCCTCGCTTCCCTCTTTTTCATGGCAACTTGCGGTACGGTGCGCTTCGTGCGGCGTAGCATATCCGTTCTCATAGGGATATACAAACGCCCGGAAATCAGTTTACCCAGCACTTCTGCCTGATTAAACCCGCGCTCCAAATGTCGTGATGAATGAAGCGGAATAGGCACCAAAAACCCCATTACCTGACGGCTCACGATAGTATCAAAACTCAAGGAAGGGATAAAAGAAACAAACTCATCCGCAATATCGGAAACAAAACGGTACTTGAGGGCCTTAACCGCCGTACGGATTACCCCGTCATACCGGAAAAAACTGGTCAGACCATCAGGACTGTAACGCGTCCTGCACTTGGGGTGCGTCGCGCCGTCTATTGCTGCCCGCTCACACACCGGACAAATCGCCTCATTATGCGGTATATGGTGTATTTCCCGTCGGCATCCGGCACAAAAATAGTTTCCGATTTTGCCGCATCCTAAACATCGTTTGGGGAACAACACATCCAAAACAGACACAATAAAGCCTCCTTGCACCATTGTACAAGGAGGCAGCATTGCTTGCCCGACTTCCCGGTGATTCACACCGGGAACGCGAATGGAAAACTGTGTCGCCGCGATTACGCGGCATTCACACTCGTACACCGTTTTCCGCAGACGGAAAGCCGGCTACGATTGTGGAGATGCCGGGTGTTGAGCCCGGGTCCGAAAGAGTACATCGAAAACTTCTACAAGCGTAGTCCGTTTGATTCTCTGCAAAAGACAAAAGCGGACAAATACTTTTGCAAAGGGTTGATCGAAAAAATTCTCCGGCGGCTACCGATCATTAGTCGCCTGACAGCCTGGCTTTGTTTACACCCCAAAAATCCTCACCAGACAAAAGAATAGTTGGGATGGATCTTAGTTAACGTACGCTTGCGCGTAAGCCAACGGTGATCGCTTAAGTTGAAGCCGTTCTAACAAGTAGGCGTACTTTTCCTCAAGCTCGCTAAGTGTGTTAGCAATTATCATTTGACAAGAATTTTTACGGCTCTTTTGTCGTCGCCGGCTTGCAGTTTGTCAATGTGCCCCATCGTCGATACATGCATCCCCTTCGACTCGCTTCGCTCGCTCAGGGTAAACCCGTCACAAGGAAGCATCTTATTTGACTTTCCCCCGAAAATCCCGATCCAGTTCCCGCTTTTCTTGTTCTTTGCGCATTTTCTCCCGTTTTTCGTATTGTTTCTTGCCTCGAGCG
Organism: uncultured Gammaproteobacteria bacterium; assembly: GCA_964429085.1. Classification (GTDB taxonomy): domain Bacteria; phylum Patescibacteriota; class Microgenomatia; order UBA10105; family UBA927; genus UBA927. The sequence goes on from CAYSAP010000007.1 coordinate 15,156, forward strand.
AGCCCTACCTCAAGCTTCACAAAGGGGCCTTTAGTATACCAGCTTATGGGAATTAAGGTCAAATTGGCGCCCTCTATCTTGCTTTTCAGGCTTATGAGCTCTTTTCTGTGAAACAACAGCTTACGGGTCCGTTTGGGATCGTAGCCTTCCGGCCGGGCATAGACATACGGAAAAATCTGTGCGTTCACAAGATAAGCCTCTGCGCCGATAATACGCACAAACGCCCCATCCAGCTTCGCGTGGCCCTCGCGAAGCGACTTGACCTCCGCACCAATAAGGGTTATCCCCGCTTCAAACCGGTCGAGAATCTCATAATCAAACGTGGCTTTTTTATTGATAATTTTCATAAACTTCATAGGCTACTTAAGGTCGATAGAATAAATTTTACCGTCTGCGAGCAATAATAGCTTCCCCAGACTCTCCGACACAACCAGGCCGGTTACTACAAACGTTTTGTCCCATATGTATTGGGAGATATAGAGACCGTCTTTGTCATAGACGACTACCCGTTTATTTTCGCTATCCAGCACATACACCATTTTTACTTCACCGTTCGTATACACCTTAAGGTGATTCCCTGTCGGTGTGTCTGCCCCCTGCAGCGAGTAGCTGTTCTCTTTGCCGGAGGTAAAACGCAGAATTTTTCCGGTATTGGTACCTAACCATACCGACCCGTCTATTGCGAGATTTGTCGTATGGGAAAGATCCGGCAACGTATCCGGATTGAGATATTCAAACAGCGTGCTGAATCCTTTTTCTGCGGCAACATATTTCCAAATCCTGCTTTTTGCGGTATCCAATAAATACAGATTCCCGCCAAATGCAGCCATATCGGTAATCGTTCCCCATTCGGGAGACACCGGAATAATTGCTGGTACTGTTTTCTGGTCGGATAACCGGATCTGATGAACACCCTGCGGCGTCCACACGTACAGCTTGTCTCCGTAGGCAGCTATATGGAGCCCTCCGGCAAACGGTTCTCCACCGCCTACAATGCTGCCGTTCTTTGACGGTACCCCTACCGTGTAAACCGTTTTCCCCGGAGCGTCGACGACACTTATCGTATTTTCAAAAAGTGATATGTCTGTCGCTGCTGCGCCGTTTTTGAGGAGTGACATGTCAAAATACAACTCGGGTGTAACGCGCGTCACCCGCATAGCCCGGGTAAGATTTTCTGTTACTTCGTCGTACAGGCCCTGTGCTTTCCTGGCTTCTTCATTCCGCAGCTTTTTGGAAATGACAGGAGTAAGTAGGTCGCGCGCCGTCCTTAACCGCTCCCTTCCCTTCACCGGATTGAGATCCAATAGCGCCATGCCCTCATCAAATGAATGCTGCGCAGCAATAAACACTTCCGTATATTTGGACTGCGCACTCGCGCTCATCTGCCGACGGATACCGAGGACAACGCTCAGCAAAAAAAGCGCCAAAACAGCATATGTCAGCATGCGCCTAGGCGTAAACATCCGGCTCGCTCTCATGCGGGTCACCAATCTGCGCAGCCCCGCCCGCTGATTTATCGTCATCACTCTGCGGCCAATCGCCTTAGCACGGGACAGCACAATAGCTCGACGCACGCTTACCGTGGGCATGGTTTCTATCGTCTCTGTTGCTACCTCCTCCCGGGTCTCTTGTTCGGACACGTTTACCTGAAAGATTAACGCGGCGCCACCTTCCCCGCCGGGGTGCTCATGGAGGGCTATGGTTAATTTTTCTGCAACCTCTGATGGCGTCAGGTGATCAAATACGCCGATAATTTGCTCCTGCGTTAACGCCCGGATGAATCCGCTGGTAGCCGCAATCACCGTGTCGTTGTAACGCGCGTCACCAGAGAGCGCTTGCTCACCCTCAAGGAGCTTTGCCAGTCGATTTTCGCGTTTGAGATACACCCGTCCGACTCCGCGTGACACGAGATACAGCGTTGTACCTACCGGAACAAGCAGCACTAAACTCACTACATCATCACTCATCATAGCATCGGCAACCCCGGAGAGAGCCGAGAGCGAAACCGGGGGGGTATCAAACGCATTCGTAAGTTTTGTCAAAAGTTGAACGCCCCTAACCCTGGCAACTCCGTCTGGAGCATGAATCTCCACCACGCCATACGCATGCGGGGTCTGAAGCACTTGTCCCCATTTAATATCTGTCGCAAGTCCAACAACAGAAGCAGTGATTGGCCGAATGTGATCCACCATATGATACGTACCTATCGTATCACGAAATCATCAGAGAATGAGGAGAGCAAGAAGAAACACTGCGATCGCAGCAACCAAATGAAAAACAGAGACAAACCGAAGCACTGGCTCAAAGGATTCTTCCAATACGTTTGCCATCAACTGTTCCTGTCGCAATATCACTGCGGCAAACACGATATACAATCCAAATCCAAAAAGAATCAAGTATTTAAACAAAACAAATATAATATTGGTCACGTCCGGACTCATGATGATGGTTTTTGTTTCTCCAATAACTCGCTTATTGTCTCAACTACTTTTGCCGGGTGTGGAACCGCTAAAAACTCGATATTCGGCATATCCCCTCCGGCTGTCTGGACATAGGCATCACCGTAATCGAAGAATACGGAAAATATACCGCTACTTTTATAGCTTATATCCTGAATTTTATCGAGTCTGGCCTCAGAAAACTCTTTGTAGAGAAGATGAATAAAATCTATATCCACAATACGCTTATCCGTCACGACGTAAATATTAAAAAACCACCGCAAGAAACTCATGAGGCCGAATCCGAATGTCACGACATACCAAAATGCAGTTCCAACGATAACGTAATTTATCGGCACATTAATGGGCAATGTCAGGTACTGTGATAGGAGCGGAAAAAGGATCACCGGAGATATCGCAAGAAGCATAACGAGCAATGCAGGACTCAAAAGCACAACGAGGTGCTGCCGCAAAAAAAGCATAACCTCTTCTTCTTTTTCCTGCGTTTCAAAACGGATGCCATCCGGACTTACCGCAAAACTCGTGAGCGGGGTCATGATTGTTCGCTCCACGAGAGGCTCCCGAGAGTGAAATACTGTGGGCATCGTGGAGTATTGTACTACTTCCGTTCAATGGTAAACAAGGGGCCCACAATTTGAATATTCGCCGGCGCCCGAAGATTGAAAAAGTCCTTAAATTCCGAGCCTTCAAACGTGACTGTGCCTGCGTCTCCTGTAACCG
>CAYSAP010000007.1:18446-22303 GCA_964429085.1 uncultured Gammaproteobacteria bacterium
CGCCCTATCCCCCAATCTACACCGCTTGCCGTCACCTGAGAAACGGAATTAAATGGAGTTCCTCCCCGATTTTTCAGTTCAGACTTCACCTTGTCCCTGTCCCATGTGTCCGTTCCTGCAGGATTGGGTTTATCCGGCTGATAAAGATGCTCTTTCGTGCCGCTGTCTTTCCGGGCAAGTGCAATAACGTTTACGATATCCGCAACTTCTTCACTCTTTAACCATGCGCTCTTCCCATATTGGCTTCGGAATCCTTGTGCGGCATAAAAACACGGAGAATCCCGGTCGTATGCCCGACTCATGAGGTCAGAAAAACTGCCAACATCGCCGGTGGTGTCCCGTAATCGCCTGGTCCACGACCGCTGGCTACCCCCCCAGACATCGTTATTCTGGAACGTGTACCCTCCGTCGGTCGACGAATACCATGCAGTAACAACTTGGCCGCCCGAAACCATGACTTTACCTGCCGTCTCTTCCACTGCTTTCTTCCAGGCCCCGCTTTTATGCGGCTCTTTATACACCTGACAGCTCTGGGTTGTACAAATGGATTTGGCACCATTATCGGTATATGACAATACATATGATCGCGCCGCTATCGCCTGGGATTTCAACGCCTCTATTGGCCATGCTTCCGGCATTTCATAAATACCTAACAAATAGGTTTCGAGCGGCATTTTCCGGTAACCCTGCACATCGATATCCACATTAGAACGGTTTTCAAAATTTATATTTGAAAAATATGCCTGTAATATTTCTTCGTGCGTTTTGTTGTCATCTGCCCTTCCTTTCGCACCGTATTGGTTTAGTCCTACCCGATGCGGGATACCGAACGTAAAAAATGCGAACCCCGGAGAGAATCCGGGGTCGAGCTTCCGGTCGTCGGTACAATACAATGGTCCCGCTCCTAAGCTTGTGGGAAGATTGAGGCCGGAAAGTTTTGCCGCCAAAAACGACTGCTGTTTTGCAGATAATGCCGCAATAGCCGAAGAAAGCTTTGTTTGGTACGCACTTGCCTCGCCAACCAGCTTACGTACGGATGCGGCTCTTCTGTCCAAATCTTCCTTAAGGCTCCCAAGTATTATGCGCTCCTTCTCGAGCCCTGATTTACGGGCTTCCAAATCACGGATGGCCACCGCAGTCTGGGCAATAATCCTCTTGTCCTCATCAATAACTACGTGTTGGTAGGTAAAAGCACGGAGAACGGCCCCAACGTTTGTTGACGTAAGAAACGGCAGTAACGGGTTGTACGTAAGTGTTCTTCTGTAGAGGGCGGCGATACGCCTGCTTGCCAGCGCAAGCACGCCTTCCAACTCCTTTTCCGCTTCGGCAATGGCAGCACCCTTTTTAACCAAATCCGCTTCAATTCCTTTTATCCGCGCTTGGAACGCGGTGATATCCGACTCCATTTTGTTAAGGGCGGTAACATGGGGCGCCTTTGCCTTTTCCATCTGGTTCCATTCCTCCTGACATTTCGTTATCTTGCGTTGACACTCGTCGGGGTCTCCGCACGACGTATCGCAGCTTTGGGCGTACACGGGAGGTAATAAGTGAGTAAGCAATACGCAATACGCAATAAGCAGCAATGTCGATAGTATTTTTCTCATAAGGGAATTTAGGTTTATTGTACCAGACATAAAGATTTGCTACACTTAAAGTACATGAAACGGGCTGTTCTGTCGCTATCTTTGTTTTTTATAAGCATCCTAACCCTCCTTGTCGTTCCTACGCTTGGGAACACGGGAAGTGTCGTGTACGCCAAGGCCGTTGTTGACCAATCCGTGGGAGAAGCCGCGTGCAAATCCGTTCCGGCAGCGAAACAAAGTGAGTGTAAAAAGTGTTTTGACGACGGCGGCGCGTGGACTGCTATTGACTGCTTTGGCGAAGGCGGGACGCCAAACGACTTCATCGCGTCATTTATCCGGCTTGGCACCGGGCTGGGCGGAGGGGTTGCGTTTCTCCTGATTCTTTTTTCCGGATTCCAACGGATCACAAGCGCCGGAAACCCGGAAAAACTTCATGAAGCGAAAGATCTTATGACTGCTGCAATCTCCGGACTGCTGCTGATTATTTTCTCAGTGTTCTTGCTTCGTCTCGTCGGGGTAGATATATTACAGTTACCGGGATTTTCCAGCGGTTAACTTTATGCATAAACTTCTTGCTCAAATCGTGAATATCGAGGGAAATGGCGGACCAGGAATTTCCATAGAAGGCCCGGCGGACTTCAAATTCGGCGGGGACAACATCGGATATATTTTGGGGCAAGCCCTCTCTTACGTCTTTGCCGCAGCCGGAATCGGATTGCTCCTCATGATCATAAGCAGCGGGTTTTCCCTCATGATGAGTGCCGGTGACGCTAAAAAACTTGCAGGCGGCAAAGCCACGCTTACCAATTCTATTATCGGATTTATCCTTGTGTTTAGTGCGTTTTGGATCGTTCAAATTCTAGGAACGGTGCTGGGGTGGCAAAGCATCTTCGAAATCTTCGGCCAATAATGCGCTATTACTTATTTGCCGAATCTGCGTTGACGGGACGCGTATTCCTCCAGCGCTTCATCCAGTTTTTTCGGGGTAAATTCAGGCATGTAAAACGAAGGAAAATACAGCTCGCTGTATTCGCTTTGCCACAAAAAAAATCCGCTTAAACGCTGCTCTCCGCCGGTCCGTATGATGAGGTCGGGATCGGGAATGCCGCTGGTATCCAAAAGATGCGAAATAGATGATTCGCTCAGCTTACCCATGCGCTCTGCCTTGTTCACCGCCCGCACTATTTCATCGCGGCCGCCGTAATTTAACGCAAAAACCGCTGTAATTTTTGTGTTATCCTTCGTCTGCTCGATCACTTTATTGAGCGAATCGCGGATGTCCGGTGCGAACTTTGATATATCACCGATCACCTCTACGCGCACACCTTTTTCATGCAGACGCTGCCAGCGTTTCGCAATGACGTGCCGAAAAATACGCATGATTCCCTCTACCTCGCTCTTATCCCGCCTCCAGTTTTCTGTAGAAAACGCCCAAAAGGTAATGAACCTAATTCCACGTTTTGCTGCATGTTCAACCAAAGGCTCCAACACCTCGTCTGCGACCTTCTGGTGCCCAGCTAAGACTGGTAATCCTCTCTCTCGGGCCCATCTGCGGTTCCCGTCCATAATTATGGCTATATGCTGCGGAATAGACTTCATAAATGTTCTGAAATAATCCTCGCTCCTATAGCGGGTTTATTCACGATGGTATCTTCGATGCCTTCGATTGTTTTTATCGCCGCAAGAAGGCGTGCTTCGTCTTTTGCTTCACATAAAAGATGTACATTGGGACCTGCATCAATCGTAAAGTATACCGGTAACCCATGCTTTCTCCAACCCCTGACCGCATCCATAATAATTTTTGTTGTGGCGTTCCAATAGAAGAGCGGCGGATCCTGAGTCTGCATCACCATGTGCATACCAAGACAATCCGCTTCGATAATTTTGCCGAAACGGCTGAAGCCTTTGTCCCTGATTGCCTGTTTTATATCGTTCATGCGCTCCGGGATAGCCGCAAGGCGGGCGGCGAGATGCGGACTGGTCGCAATCGTTTCCATGCCTTCGGTCGTTGAAACTTTTTTCATGCGACTATCCACAATAACCAGAATGTCCCGTATATCCCAATGGGTAGGCGGATAAAACGACCAGGCAAATGATGTTTGACTGCTGTCCCCTTTTTCCCAGATCACAAACCCGTCAGGAATGCTCCGACACGCAGACCCTGAACCCATGCGGGCAAAAATAGTCAGATCCTTTTCCGACATAGAAATCCCGAGCGCGGCAAATCCCGCCATCGTGAGTGCCGCGAACCCGGAAGCGGATGCTGCCGACCCC
>CAYSAP010000007.1:22313-23088 GCA_964429085.1 uncultured Gammaproteobacteria bacterium
AGGTATTTTTCGTTACTACGGTAGCTTTTTGTAAACTTCCTGCTCTTTTCCGAATCAGGTCTAACCCTTTGATAACCCGCGCTGCTTCAGCTTCCGAAAATTCACCACCCAATAGCGTTACCGTATCTTTTTGAATATCTTCAGAAAACTCGACCGTTGTTACCGTATACGCACCCGACATATTCATGGAAATGGAGTCGTTGAGCGGCAGTCGGAGCTTCTCATCCGCCTTGCCCCAGTATTTAATAAACGCGATATTTGCCGGAGCTCTCGCCGTCGCTTTCATGCCTCTACCCTCGCTCCCTGTGCCCCGATTAGATCGGGGTGGATAACTTGTCCACCGGCTTTCGTGATAGCGTCTTCTATACGTCGTTTACCCGAAGTCCCATCGGGGTGAAGGGCAATCATACAGTCCCCGCCTCCCGCGCCGGACAATTTTGCTCCCCACGCTCCGGCACTCTTAGCAGCAGAAATGAGGGCCTCTAATTTCTCCGAACTTACTCCCAGATCCCGCAAATATTCCTGATTAAAGTCCATAAGCTTACCCACCCGCTCCCAATCGCCTTCTATCATTTTTGATTTCGCTTCTTCGACCAGTTTGGCTATAGCATCGTAAATCCGGTTAACCCGCTCCGGCTGTGCTTTCATCTTCTCTGCAACATTCGCCATAAGCGTTACCGTGTCCGCTTTCACCCCTGTATAGCCAATAACGAGAGGCATGTCTTTAATGGGAAGCGGTTCGATAATTTTTCCGGCGGTCACAAAATACAGCGTC
>CAYSAP010000007.1:23098-30062 GCA_964429085.1 uncultured Gammaproteobacteria bacterium
CCCGCCGTAAATTGCTGCTGCCACATCAAACCCTGATCCCTTTCCCTGAATATCCAAAATAATTTTATAGGCTGCATCAAAAAACTCCGTATTGCTCGCAGACGGTCTTAAAAACTTCAACGCTGCAACGGTTACCGCTGACGACGATCCAAACCCATACACTCCGCTAAACGAACTTGTTGCAGAAATGTTCATCCCGGGCTTTCCCCATAGTGCTATCGCTGCATCTAAAAATCGAGTGTCACCCGAAGGGGTGCCCTCGCAAACAGTGAGTCTCTCGCTTATCGCGGTAACAATGCACGGCCGGCCATACACGACGGCGTGTTCGCCGAATAACATGAGCTTGCCAGGTGCCGAAACGGTTATTTTTTTCATGGAGGAAACTTACGACTTTGCCAGTTTGTCTGAAACACCTGTTACAACACAGAGTGCATTTAAAATTGTCCGCTCGTGCGCTGTTCTCCAGTGATTGGCCACAGATGGAACAAGCTTTCTCAGAAAACGATGCCCCTTAAATGCGCTTTGTTCAGCTCGACGAGTTAGCCATTCCTGAGTCAGTTCTGTTCCGTTTTTCTTCAATCGACCATCAAACCAAGGGTTCTCCTGAGCATATTTTCGCAAATCCGCAAGTACTTCTTCTGTAGGTCTATCAACCATAACTATTTTTCTAATCTTACTCCTTCTTCTCCGAGTCTAACCTCTTGTATAGTAAATCCATATGATTTACAAATCTCCTCTACTTGACCAGGGTTATGATGATAACATAGTAAAAATCCCACACCTTCAGCGCGGCCGCCGCCGCCTAATATTTTGGCAGCGCCACCGGATTTTTCGATCTTTCTGATGAGTGGAATAACTTTTTCACTCACTACCCCCATCCCCTCAAGTGTCGACTCGCCAATTCGAATTGCATCGAGCAACTCTTCCGCGTTTCCCTCTTTGAGCGCCACCGTAACCCGCTTCACTTGCTGTTCATTAATATTGAGGAATTCTTCCATGTTCTTTTTCTGATTGGTGTATCGCTCGCGTACGAGCGCAACCATTTCGCCGGTCGTTTCTGATGGTCGTTTCGTCTTTATAAGAAAAAAGTGATTAAGCGATGCGTGTGGCTTAAACGGCAGCTGCCAGATGCTTTTTAAAAACTCCAACTCTTTTCGAAACCACACGAATCCACCTACTGTAACTGTCGTATTATCTCCCCCTGAAGGATTGCCATGCTGCTTCTTTTCAATTTCATAAGCAAGCTCATTAATTCGTATGGGGTTCCAGAGATTTTTAAAAAAATACATCATTGCGCCAGTAATCCCAACCGCGACTGCCGCGGATGAGCCAAGATGGTAGCCTGCAGGAATCTGCGAATTAATAGTAATATTAATTGGCGGATGCTCATTTATCTTAAATTGATCAAGGAGAAAATCCACCGCATATCGCGCGTGGTCAGCTGGTTCAGTCGATGTAATAATAATTTTTTCTTTTGAGGAATTCTTTTTTTTTTGCTCTTCTATCGTCACCGAAAGCCGAAGATTTATCGCTGCAAGGAGGGCGGGCTTACCATACACGACTGCATGCTCTCCCATGAGATGAACTTTACCTGGAACTGATACTACCACTTTCTTCATGTAAGGAATTATACAATAAAGGCTATTTTCATGAACTAAATTGGTTTTGCTTTGATGCCATACGGGATGACGCCGTCTGCGTCCGGGTGCGTAACCCGCCGGATTATCGTTATTGCTTTTTGACCAAAGGCGAGGTGTTTTGCATCAAAATCCACCAATTGACACGTCACGCGCTTACCGTCTTCCAGTTCCAATAGTACCACCGGGTATGGCGCCTGATCGGTGAAATCCCCCGGCGGCACCCGCACGACCGTCCATGTGCGAATGATGCCGGTTTTACCGACAAGGGCAGCAATATTTTTTTGATTCCTCCAAATTTTTACCGGGCTTTGCATAATTATTTTTTCAAAATATGTATAACCGCCGTCGCTCCGCTACCCCCGACGTTATGGGCAAGCCCTACAGAAGCGCCTTTCACCTGACGAGCTCCCGCAGTCCCACGTAGTTGTTCGACGAGCTCAACAATTTGCTTTACTCCAGTGGCTCCGACCGGGTGCCCGCACCCTTTGAGTCCCCCGGACGGATTCACAACCAAACGCTTGCTATCTCCGATAGTCGTTTTCCCCTGAATAATTGCGGCCGCTGCTTTGCCTTTTGGGAAAAATCCCAAATCCTCCATCGCCAATACCTCAGCAATCGTAAAACAATCATGCACTTCTGCTACATCAACGTCATCGGCTGTTATACCGGCGATTGTGTACGCCTTCCGGGATGCCTCACGGGTTGCGGCAAGCTCGGTAAGACTATTTCGCTGCGCAAGGCCCAGCGTATCTGTTGCAACCACAGATGCTGCAATCAAAACTGCGTGGGGTGTTTTTTTGCGGCTGAGCACGACAGCAGCAGCGCCGTCAGAAATAGGAGAACAGTCCAATAACTTAAGTGGATCAGCTATTCTGCTGCTTTTCATCACCTGCTCTACTGTTAATGTATTATGAAATTGTGCATTAGGATTAAGACTTGCGTGATAATGGTTTTTGACCGCTACTGCCGCAAGCTGCTCCTCAGTGGTCATAAATTCCTTGATATGAATACGCGCAAGTATGGCGTATAAACCTGGAAATGTCGCGCCTGCCACGCGCTCTTCTTCACTTCCTGCTCCCATAAGGGCTGTTGCGACATCTTCCGGTTTGTGATCCGTCATTTTTTCTATTCCTAATACGACGACTGTCTCATATTGACCGCTTAACAAACTATTTACCGCGCTATGAAGGGCCAATCCACCTGACGCACACGCACCCTCGACTTTGAATGCAGGGACCCGCAACCCTAATTCTTCTGCAAAAAAAGCTCCCAGATGCTCTTGTCCTCCCAACATGCCAGAGAGCATGTTGCCCACATATAACGCTTCCACAGATTTTGGTTCGATATCTGCATCTTTAAGAGCCGGGAGCACTGACCCTCGCGCGAGCGATCGCGGAGATACTCCCCATAATTCACCAAATTGTGTCGTTGCAGCGCCAGTCACATATATATTCATAATTTATGGGTTAATTTCAAAAATTGGACATAATCAACATACGTTCTGTTCTTCATCTGATCCGTAACAAGTAACTTGGCTTTGGTTCGTGTCTTCTGCACTCGTTCCAACTCCGCTGTGGTCTCCCATACAAATGCATCACTCCCCGCACCTGACCCATACGAAACCATAAATATCCGTTGATGTACTTTTGCACGATCAAGCACTGCAGCAAGAGAGAGCATCGTCGTTGCGGAATATGCATTTCCTATATGATCAACTACCAAAGATGGCGCTAATTGTTCCGAAGTAAAACCCAGTCGCCTGGCGACTTCCCGAGGAAATTTGCCGTTAGGGCTATGAAATATGCAGTAATCATAATCAGCGGCTTTTGTATTAGTCATTTCAAATAATCTTCTGGCCGCACCGGTCACATGTTGGTAATACGCCGGCTCCCCGGTGAATCTGCCTGCATGGGAGGGATACCGCATGCCGTCGCGGCGCCAAAAATCTGGCGTGTCCGAAGAATACGAAGTGTCTGCTAATAATGTTGCAACAATGTTGTCGGTTCCCATTAAAAATGCTGCACTACCTGCTGCAGCTGTATACTCCAGGAAATCATGCGGCTTCCCTTGAGCAGTGTCTGTTCCTATCGCTAACCCAAGCCGTGCGTGCCCGGCGGCAACAAGTCCGGCGATTGCCTGGATTGCCGCAGTTCCGGCTTTACATGCAAATTCCATATCCACAGCAAGATATGCATGTCCTATCTCCAGTAATTCTCCGACAATCGTTGATGTCGGATTGACCGCGTATGGATGGCTTTCACTCCCGACAAACACCACGTCGATATCCGTGGCTTTCCCCTGATATGCGGACAGGCTGGCTATCGCAGACTCAACGGCAATCGTTACAGCATCCTCATCAAATCCTGGAACGGATTTATCGGTAAGCCCCAACGACCGGACCACTTCTTCCACATCTTTGTTCCATGCCGCCGCGATATCCGCGATACGAATGCGGCTGCGAGGAATATAGGTGCCATAGGAAACAATGCCAACCATATTATTTACATCTCCCTAATTTCTGATGTGCTTTTGCTAACGTCCCCTCTTCTAACGAACTCAAGAGTGATATCTCTCCGGCGAGCACCGCCGCTCCCACAATTTCTGCGAGTCGTTGTGCGTGCTTTCCATTTTCGCCGTCTGGCGAACCCCCGGCTACACCAAGCATATGAAGCGCTTCTTGCTGCGTTTCTAGTGTCGTGCCCCCTCCTACCGTTCCCACCATCAGGTCCGGCAAATATATGCCAACATACAAATCGCTCCCGTTAACTACTTCTGCGGTTGTCACCCCGAGACTTCCCTCTACGACATGTGCCGGATCCTGGCCGGTTGCGATAAACATCGCCGCAATGACGTTGGCAAATTGTGCATTGAACCCCATGGATCCGCTCATCGCACTTCCTATCATGCATTTGGCCATCCAGACACCGTACGCCTTCCCTGCATCAGTTTTTAATACCGACCGCAACACCTCAGCGGGTAAGGTTACCTCTGCCCACACCTTGGTGCCCCGGCCGTTGACGAAATTTTGCCACGACGGCTTTTTGTCAACGCAGAAATTTCCGGAAAGCGCCACACAGGTTGCCCCCGTCTGATCTTCTATATACCGGGAAGCGGCATCGGTTGCTATCGTTACCATGTTAAGGCCCATTGCGTCCTGCGTATCAAATACGAACCGGACATAACGATACAGGCCAACACCTCTTGACGTAATTTTCTTCAGCGTCAGGTGGTGCGACGTTTTCTCGGTTATTTCTTTGAGTACGGAAAAATGCGTCTCTAAAAACTCATATAATTTCCTGTTTTCCTGAAGATTGGCGACTTTAAATACCGGACCCCGGGTTGCTCCAACCCTGTAGCTATCCACCATTGCTCCACCGCTCAACGAAATCGCCTTGCATCCCCGATTGACCGATGCGACAAGCGCCCCCTCTGTCGTTGCCAATGGAATATAGTATTCTTGAGCTTGCCCTGAGCGAATCCCGCTGAGCGGGATGAGCCGAAGGGGACCGGCTACCCCTACCGGTATTTGCGCGGCTCCGATCATATTTTCACAATTCTTGGAACCGGCAGTTTTTTCATCAAGGGTAAAAGAGCCTGTATGAACCAGATTAACAGCCAAAGACTTTTCTATGCCTTTCCGGCGCGCGGCAACTGATGGAAAATCCCTTAGGTTCATAAAAATGGCACCGTAAATATTCCTGCTTTATACATAAGGACCGCCCAGACTGCCATAACCGGCGCACAAAGCAGCGCGATCATTATGCTTTTGCCTAAATCGATCCTAAGAGTAAATCTAAGTGTAAGGTAGGAAAGTGTGACCTTCCACCAGAGGAGCGTTGCGCTGAATGCTAAAAACAGCAGGCTAAACATAACACCAGGCACACTAGTTGTACGTGGAGGAGGCAATAATACATACAGAAATGACGTTGCAAGAAACCAGATGGCAGTAGGAATGAGCGTATATGACCAAGCTATGAGGATCCGGACAAACGACACCTGAACACGTAATACGCGACCGGCCGCCATAATACTTAGGGAGCAAATGAGTGCTCCGCTTATGGCTCCCATAAACAAAACAATAAACTGCTGTGTCAGCAAAAACGGACGAAACGCAGCAACTTTCACAATACTTGCAAGCGCAAAGTAAACCGCCAAGAGAGCGGCGACAAATACCAGCTCACCCGGCTTGCTGTGTGTTGCAATGCGGCGATATGTCTCATACGGGCGCGTTATAATGCCTATGGCGGTCCGACCAAAGGCAACGGCGCTCACAATAAGCACACTGAGGAGGTCCATATAGAGATAGTCGGAAAACTCGTCAAAAACCCGCGCCCGCCTACCCGGCGGCTTAAAATCCCCGTTGAAGCGTGGTGGTGAGGACGGTAATCGCAGAACCGATAAGCACATATAACACCAGAACAAATCCCAGGCTTATAACAACAAACCACGGCCACGGCATGACCTTGAGCCGCTTCGTGAACTGTTTGTATACTCCGGTCAGAGGACCGAGTGTTTGCGGAGGTATGTCCGTTACCTCCTCCCATCGTTTTACAAACTTTTGGTATGTGGCGTCTCTCATGGTATTTTGGATGTCATATAGATAGAAAAAGTTCTACGAACGCCCTACGCGCCCGAAACAATCGTGACTCCGCACTTTTAAATGAAATCGACATCTTTTCTGCGATCTCCGAAACCGACGCACGCTCGAGATATTTAAACACCAACACTTGCCGATGAACCGGCATCATACGCGCAAAAACCGTACGTATCTTCTCTTTAATGAGTGTTGCGTCAAGCTCGGCCTCAGGGCTCAGTAGTGGAGAAACAAGCGTTTCCAACTGCGGAACCTGCGAGAACACAAAGTGTCCTATTTTCTTCCTTCGATAATAATCGATTATCTTATTGTGGCAGATAGAAAACAGATATGTTCTGACGCTGCAAGTCCCACGAAAATCCCGAAGTCCCTCCAAAAAACTAAACAGCGTGTCTTGAAGTATTTCTTCCGCGTCCTCTGTGCCGTTTACTTTTGCGAGGATGTGCCGCCGCAGCTGCGGGGCGAATTGCTGGTAAAAAGAAGCCGCGGCGCGTCGGTCGTGGGCAAATAAACGAGCGATGAGTGTCGCGTCATTCATGATGTCCCGTTACTTTAGCATAATTGACGGACACGGGCAAATTCCCTACACTAACTATCAGTATATGTTTGAACGCGTATTGGCAGAGTCGCTACAGAACTTGGCCCCCAATCCAAACCTAACATCCTATGGCATGTTGGTAACTGCTATTGTCAAAAATGCATTCGTTTTGGCCGCGGTCATAAGCTTTAT
>CAYSAP010000007.1:30183-30416 GCA_964429085.1 uncultured Gammaproteobacteria bacterium
GTTATAGTAGCGGCGGGAGACGCAAAAAAAGCAGAACAGGGCAAAGTGGCACTAACCGGGGCCGTTACAGGGCTTCTTTTGGTATTAGGATCATTCTGGATAGTGCAGATTATCGAAGTCATTACCGGAAAACAACTATTGAGTCCGGTTGGATTTTAATACACCATTATGGAACAAATTGTCGGCAGCGTACAAAACCCACTTGAAGGAACCAGCTATGCTAGCCTGGGCGG
>CAYSAP010000007.1:30522-35995 GCA_964429085.1 uncultured Gammaproteobacteria bacterium
CGGAGACGCCAAAAAACTCTCGGCTGCTTGGAGCCGCATCTGGCAATCGCTTATAGGACTCGTGATCATCGTCGGATCGTTTGCCATTGCTTCCTTATTCGGATATCTTATTTTCGGACGGGCAGATTATATCTTAAACCCGACGATTTACGGGCCGGGACAATAATATATGAATCTATTAGCTGACGTGTCGTTAGGGCAAATCGGGGGGTCGGGATTGGGACCGTTCGGTGAATCTGCCGGCGACGGAATTACCGGAATTACCAAAATTGTTTCCTCCATCATCGGCATTATGACAGTTGCGGCAGGCATCTGGTTCCTGTTTCAGTTTATCATCGGCGGATTTAACTGGATTAATTCCGGTGGCGACAAGGCCAAACTTCAAACATCACGTGACCGGTTGACGAATGCCTTTATCGGACTGATCGTCGTGGTTGCCGGTTGGGCCATCCTGGCGCTTGCGGGCACATTTTTCGGATTCGATTTCACCGTGTCAAATCCAAGCGGCTTACTTGAGCAGCTAAATCCAAATCAATAGTTATGCCAGGTAGTAGAATTTCGACACGCTTGCGTTTTGTTGCCGAAATACAGACTACCTCAATATAAAGGGAATATTGTTAAAGAAAGGAAATTGAAATTTTGTCAGCGTAAAAAGCAACAGTCGAAATTTCACAACCTGGTATGACCAGCCTTTTAGCACAAATCGTCAACCCAGTACTGCCCGGAGCATTGGGACAGGGAGGAAGTGAGGCCGGTCCGCCGGCTATCGGCTCTATTATCAGTTCGCTGGTCGGAGTATTTCTGATTTTGGCGTTCATCTCCACACTCCTGTATATGCTCC
The DNA here is from genome assembly GCA_964429085.1 of uncultured Gammaproteobacteria bacterium. Taxonomy (GTDB): domain Bacteria; phylum Patescibacteriota; class Microgenomatia; order UBA10105; family UBA927; genus UBA927. The sequence goes on from CAYSAP010000007.1 coordinate 31,364, forward strand.
TCGGGGGCTTAGATTGGATTACCAGTGCGGGCGACAAAACGAAGCTCCAATCCGCGCGGGACAAAATCACCAATGCGCTCGTAGGTATGGTGGTCGTGGGGGCCTCCTGGGCGGTCATGATGATCGCTGGAAACTTTTTTGGATTAGATTTTCCCAATCTTCCTATTCCAACGATAGGCAACTAGGGTGTTGACAATACTCGTTTTCTTGCGCAAGAATGATAGGTAAGGTATAATAATGATTATGCACAAAGTATTTGCCCAGGCATCACTTGATGTTAAACAGCCCGACACGATCAAAATTACGGATATCGGTAAATTGATAAGCGCGCTTGTAGGCACCGTCCTCATTATTGCGTCGTTACTCGCATTCCTTTACCTCATTTTGGGGGGTATCAAATGGATTACGTCCGGAGGCGATAAGGCCGGAATGGAAGAAGCGCGAACATTACACAACGCAAATCCTGACTGGGCTCATCATTGTGGGCGCCGCTTGGGCAATCATGACGCTCGTCCAAAACTTCCTGGGCGTGCAAATTATCGGCGGCTCCATAAATTTCCCGAAGCCGTATTGATCTCCTCTCTTTCATACGCCATAATACATGTATATGGAAAGCTGTGCTGTTAAAGGCGTTGTACAGATTACCTGCATCGTGCCACTTTTGACCAATGTTATCCGGGCTGTCGTATCCCTTGGAGCAATCGCGCTATTTATCATGCTTCTGGTTGGTGGATTTAACTTCCTTTTTTCTGCGGGTGACCAAAAAAAACTCGAAGCGGCGCGCGGAACCGTGACACAAGCAATCGTCGGAATCGTCATTATGTCTTTGGCGTATCTGATCATTCTGACCATCGAAACATTTACCGGGGTCACCGTGACTGATTTTACGATTACACAATAGATTGACTTTGTAGGATTTTATCCGAGATAATGAGCATATGCGACGCATAGGTATATTTATTGCTACCCTCACGTTGATCTGGACTGCTTTCTTGGTAGCGGCGGCACCGGTTATGGCGCAAACCCCGACTCCTCCTACGGGAACTGCCACTGGGGCTGAATGTGATGACGCGAGCTGGTTTTTAGACATGAATTGTGTTGTCGCGGGGTTGATGCAAGCATCAAAGGGAGCGCTCAATAAGCAAGCCGGAGACGTCGGAACCGCAACCATGAGCCAGGGCCAACTCATTATCGCGTTCCGGGGATTATGTGACGCGGCGTCGCCCGGATGCCCGATCGGATTAAGTTATCAAAAAAGCGCCATGGCAGGTCTTGCCAAAAGCACGATTGCCATGTATCAGCATCCGCCGGCAAGAACCAGCGAGTATATCGCGGATGTAGGCAGAACACTCGGGTTTATGCCAAAAAAGGTTGAAGCGCAGGGCATCGGATTTTCCGGACTGCAAAGTATGCTGCCGCTTTGGAAAACATTTAGAAATATTGCCTACGCCCTGCTTGCCGCAATCATCATCGTTGTCGGGTTTATGGTCATGTTCCGGAAAAAAATCGATCCAAAAACGGTGGTTACCGTACAGAATGCAATCCCGCGGATTGTCATCGCGCTGGGGCTCGTCACGTTTTCCTACGCCATCGTCGGGGCCATGATCGACCTTATGTACCTTGCCATTGTTCTTTCCGCTTCCGCAGTAGACAGCGCTTCCGGAGGCAATTTAGGAAGGTTATTGAGTCTTGCAACAACGTTTAACTTTGACATTTGGCCGCCGGGACTTACCTGGGGATCACAAACAGCGCCAACAACGGAAAATGCAACAAAATTACTTCTTAACGGAGGGGTAAGCGGACTATTACGGTTCTTTTTTGCAAGCGGATTCCAGGCCTATGATGATATAGGAGCCATGATTACGCAAAACGATCCATATAATATCGCTGCGTGGACCATCCTGCCAGGAGTAATCGGGTATTTGTTTGGCGCAAGGGGCGCGGTATTAGGGGCGACAACAGGCCCAGTTCTCCTTGGGGTCATATTCCTGATCATCCTGCTGTTTGGGGTTATTCGGCTTATTTTCATGCTTCTGGACGCATATATCAACATCATTATTTCACTCTTAACTGCCCCGTTTCAGCTCATGATGGAGGCGGTCCCGGGCACCAACGCATTCAGCTCGTGGTTTAAAAATTTATTATCTAAAATCCTTGTATTTCCTATTACCATTCTGTTATTGCTTGTAACCGCTGTGCTTACCTCACAGGAGGTTGCAACAAGTATTTGGGCGCCGCCACTATTATCCACAGGAGAAGGTACCTATGGCATGGCAGGGCTCATCGGACTCGGCATGCTTATGGTCATACCAACCATTGTCCAGGGGCTGCAAAAGGCGCTCAAGGCAGAACCGATGATTCCCGGAGGGGTTGGCGCCATCGTCGGCCCGTTGGGATCCGGCGTAGGCACCATGTTTAACCTGGGGTATCAGGCCAGCTTTATTGCCAGCGCTTTCCGACATAAACCGGAGGCCAGAACCTCCATGCAGATCGCACGCGAGGGAGCAGAAAAAGGCCTCGGATCAATTACGGGCGGCGGCGGACAACACTAAATTAGTGATGGCTTCCGCCACTCTCCTGTTCTTTTGTGGATTTTTCTATTGCAATGGCAATGGTTGCTGCCAACACCACCCACCAATACTTCCGGTACAACGCCGTTAAACGGTACGGAAGTCCGGTTTTAAACTCTTTCCTCAAATCCTGGATAAATTCCGGGTGGTTGATAAATAACCCCATATCCTGGGCAGAAACAAGAACTTCTTCCATCTTCGCCTCATCCCATGCGTTTGCATGTGCCCCCGTGTAGCGTGACGAGTACGATATCGCCTCACCTACCGAATGCGGCCAATGACTGATTTTTTCTTTTACCAATTCCTGCCAGCGGTCTTTTCCGAACGCCAATTGCAGAATTTTATTATCCTTAAGAGGCCGCAGGTCCACCTCGGCTAAATACATGAGACCGCGGGTTAACCCCGGCACCCAGCCGATGGTTTTCAAATTCCTATGTTTGTTCATCTCCAAAAACACCCGCATCATTTCTTTCACTGTATTTTCCGCGGCCTCAGGACCGGAATAATCTACGATAGCTGTCCGAACCTCCATCATTTTTTGTAAGCTCTTAGTGTAGTCATTGGGAGACAATATCATTTCTTCGTTAGAGAAAAACCCAAGCATGCCGTCGCGCGCGCGCATCTGGCCGCCCACGTCGCGGATCCGTCGGTGCATCGCAACGGTTCCCAACTGATAGAAATTGGATTCTTTCCAGTCAAAATCCGTCAAACTCATCGTAAGAGGCAGCTTGAGTGCGGAGATTGCATCCATCTTGTTGTGAAACGTGCTGCCGGAGGCTTCGACCGTGCGTCCGCGATAAATTTCCGCCTGCATATCGACTAACACCTGCCGCAGATTTTCCGTGCGTGTCTGGTCAAGTTTTAGTATGGCAAGATATGGGGTAACCAGGGCATCAAAATCCTTCTTTTCCGCCAAATCAACGCGGGCAAACTGCCAATCCTTTTCATGAGCCATTTTCAATTCCGCCAGCGACAACGCTTCTTTAAACTTCTTCCACTCTTCATGTGTAACGTTATTCTTGGTTAATATACGCTCCGTATCCTCTTCCAGTAATTCGAGAAATTTTGAAGGGTTCCGGCGCAGCATACGGTCCAAAATAGGCTTCCGCTCTGCAGCGTTACCTGCGGTAAGCAATTGGATAGATAATGCCTGATTATCGAGAAGCGCTGCGTTCTCCGGCAGTTTCTTCAAGCTCAACAATTTTCCACGCAATTCATCAGCGACACCTTTTTCGAGGCGCCATGCGCTACCGTCATAAAACCCTCCGCTTGCCATAAAACCGGGACCTAATAATTCGCTAAAGGAAATGCCGGTCGCGTCTTCGGCAAATTCCCACGCCTCCATGGAGGCCTGACGCTGCTTATCGTGCTCATGATGTTTGGCTTCATGCCATTCTTTGGTTTTGGTTAGCTTCATTTTTTGCGCGACACTTTCTGCCATACCTCCTAAATACTTTCTGAACCACCCGACTTCCTTGGGATTAATCCCCTTGGTATTAAGTAGATTCTTGCGGAATATGCTTCGCGCGGTAATGCCCATGTCGCCTCCGATATTAAACCGGGTAGCAAATGTTTCCGGGTTAAAGATGCGCTGGATGTCTTCAAAGGCCGGCGCACGCATAACGTGCTTGCCTGACGCGGTTTTATACTCGACTGCCGGCGGAATCGACATCATAGCACCAATCATCGCCATGCGGCCGGAGCCGATCATGGCGGTCCGAGACGCCCACAGCGCCATACGGACTTCATATTCTGCGGGTTTGTAGTTGGGGTTCTCCGGATGCTGCGCCTGCAGGTACTCGACAAGGCGCTTGCGAACCTCTATATCCACAGGGGAAAGACCCCGAGTTTCGAGTAACTCCTGGGTGAAGTTTTCGTTCAGCATTTCTTCTCTATGCGAATATATCTGGTAAAGCCTGTCCACCTCAGCCAACTGCTCATTTTCCTTTTCCGTAAGAGCAGTTCCCTGGCTCTTTTTCTTGAGAAGCTCCTCGCGGTTATTGCGGAGTTTGGAAAGCGTGATATGGAGTTCGGTATAACTTTGGACATCGTCATCCCACAA
>CAYSAP010000007.1:36018-37906 GCA_964429085.1 uncultured Gammaproteobacteria bacterium
CCTTCGGCCGCCAAATCATTCTGCTGCTGAATTTCATGCATCAGGCGCTGGTCTTCGATGGACAGCGGGCTTTGCGTTTTACCCTTGGCAGGATCATATCCTTCCTGCCGCTGTTTGATCCTAAGCTCTTTAAGGACATCTTCCCTTTTCATGTGTTTCCCGTTCCAGGATATTTCTTCCTGCATGTACTTAATGGCCTCGCCGTATTTCGCGCGTTTAGTGGCCATAAGTTCAAACAGGACATGCTCATATAAACTATACGCCTCGTTTGAATGGTCGAAGTTTTTATACAGGTGATCCAAATCGGCCCCCTGCAAAAGCGACATCGCCTTAAGGCGGTCTTTCACGTCACCCGGGTTATACATAAGCCCCTTTACTGCATACTCATATTGCCCGCGGCTATCCCAATGTTTTTGGTACAACTGCACTGCCAGATGATATTCACCTCCGTATTTCCATACGAGATAATCTTTAAATTCCTGAAACCGTTGATCCTGAGTGAGCGTCGGCCGCGTTTCTTCCCGGCCCATGGAATATATCTGATCGATGAAGTCAAAATACCACCTGGCCTCTCCCTCATCTCCATGAATAAGCATCTCAACATCAGCAGGAGGGATATAGCGGAAATCCGGAAAGACCTCGTCGGGCTTATGAAGCTCAGGGTTGGGAGCGCTCTCCATAACCTCTCCCCAGGTCACCACACGACCGCCGCGAAGTTTCTCCTGATGCTTTTGCATCCTAAGGTCGGTAAACCGCTCAAAATACCGCACGCGCTCCACGGCTTTCTGAACCAATTTTTCATCCACTCCTTCCCGGCGTCCCTTTTCCACCATGCGCCGTACCGCATCATCAGTGAGCCGGTTGTCATAGGCCGCCCCCGGATCAACGCGGAAGCGGTATTGAAGCTCCTGCAAATCAAAGGCAAGCGGCGTGTCCTTTAAGTCCACATCGGCCGCCTCATCATACAGCCGCTTTACTTCGCCGGACAATTCAAGATCTTTATCCCCAGCAATCGCATCCTGCTCTGGGGACGCTCCCGCCGGTTCCCCACTCCCGCCGGAAATTACCGGCATCGCTTCATATTGCAACTGAGCTAATTCAGGATGATCAGCTATAATTTTCCTCAAGTAGGATCGAGCCTCTATGGCGGCACCACTCGTGGGTCCTGACTCTTTTGCCACGGCTACCAATTTTTCACCGATTCCTCGCATAAACGCAGGGTCTGACAACTTCGCTTCGTCTGCAGTAACAAGTGCTTCAATAATTCCAAATACACGCTCGTCCTTAGGAAGCTCGCCGTTTTCCCCCATGATCCGTTTCGTTGTTTCCGATTGGGACTCGGCCAGCTTTTCTGTCAACTTCACCATCCGTTCACGGCTCACTTCTTTTCCATCTTTCTGTTTGCTTGGTTCTGTTTTTACCTCTGGGGTTTCCGGCGTCAGCGGCACTTCGGGGGGCGTAGGTTCCCCACCGCTTTGAGCGGCTTTTTTAGCCGCTTCGCTTAAACGCTTAAATAACTCTTCATTTGCCATAGATACACGGAAATGACGCGCTATATAGCCCGCTCAATGTAATTCTAACGTGTCCCCAGCTCAAGAACAAGGGCGCTATCGATATAAATTGTTGGTGTGTATATAGGAAGCGACCATTGGAGGAACAAATTGTTCTATGGGCAATCCCGCTTTAACACGCTTTCGAATCTTTGTGGAAGAAATGTTCGTTCCGACGAGCAGCTCGTTTCCCACCATGGTCATATTGGGATACAACGGCTCGTTCGGGAAGCCGTACCGGGGAAATACCAAAAAAGGAAGTGTCTTCAGGAGTTCTTCCCATCTCCCCCACAGATGCAGCGTCGGCAGCTGGTCTGAGCCGATAATGAAACGGAGCG
>CAYSAP010000008.1:0-504 GCA_964429085.1 uncultured Gammaproteobacteria bacterium
AAGAGCGGAAAGGTTATCGAATTTACCTACAAATCCGGGGAGTCTGTAGAAGAGTTGCCAATTACAACGCGCGAAATGCAGTACCTGTATAAAGAGGCAGACGTGTACGTGTTTATGGATAACTTCAATTATGAGCAATTCAATATATCCGAAGCTTTGCTGGATGGGTTTATCAAATATTTAAAACCGAATGATACCTATCAGGTTTTAGTTTACGGTGAAGATGCGGTCGGAATTCGGTTCCCGAAAAAGGTTTGGCTTAAAGTGACGGAAGCCGATGATGGGGCAAAGGGAAATACTGCAACGGGGGCTACAAAAACAGTCGTTGTAGAAACCGGAGCGGTTATCACGGTGCCTCTGTTTATCAAAGAGGGGGACACGATTGGTATAGACCCTGAAACTGCTACCTATTTGGAAAGAGGATAGGAAGTTTTGTGTATTAATTTCATTGACGGTCATCTATCTTGAAACCCGTCATAAACAATGAAACAATATAGACATGTC
>CAYSAP010000008.1:566-2128 GCA_964429085.1 uncultured Gammaproteobacteria bacterium
AAGGAGCCTCAGGATTCTCATATGTTTGATGCTCAGGAGCGGGAAGAAGTTGTGCCCGAGGCAGCACGTGTATTCCAAAGTCCTTCTTCAGAGAGGACTGAAGTTTCTCCTAAGACTCCGGTGACGCTCCAGCCGGTTCCCAAGAAAGCCGGGGGGAACCACGTAGGTACGGTACTATTTATTATTCTATTATTCGGGCTTGGTGTGTGGTTGAGCAGCCAGTTCCGTTCATTTTTTGCGCCAACCATACGCGATGAGTTTATTGTTCCTGCATTATCGCCGTCAGAAAGTATACGTCCAACGCCCGCACGTGAGTCCAGTCCGTCCGGGACAACACCGGGGTCATCCTGGCAAACGCATGAGGTGATTAGTGGAAGCACAAAAAAGCCGGTTGCTGGGATAACCTACAAATTGCCAGGCAGCGTGAAGGCACCGGTTTGCGACAGTCAAAGTTGTGCCTCCCAAGGAACGAATTTGCCAGGAGGAACCAGGCTTACCGTTGCAGCTCGTGGGAAGGGCCAGCTGTTACCCGACTTCAGGGGTGCAATTTTAACCGATGCTGCAGGGAGAGAATTTACCATGAAGCAGGGCGTTTTTGGTGGCGCGTATGCATACGAGTATACGGGAAATTTTACCGGGAGAACCGGTGGGGGCTATACGTTTACCGCAATACGCGGGGTGCTCATGCCGGTTTCGGAAACATTAGCTATAGAATTCAATCATTTTTCTCCCGCCGGCATTACGACGGATTTTGCCAAGGACGATGTGGTGTTTGACGAGATAATCAAATCATTTATGACAACCGCAGTAGCCGCAACTCCAACAGTGCGGCCGTCGGTGAGCACGCCAACCTCTACGCCGGTATCGTCACCTTCAGGGAATTAACGTTGTTGGCCAGATGGCCACGAGGAGATGATAAGCGGATCTGTTGATTTCCTCGGGAGTTTGCTCCAGATTTCTTCCGTAACAAATGGCATGAATGGATGGAGAATACGAAGAGTTCTCGAAAATAAATCTATAAGGGTGCCGCGAATATATGCAGCATCTTCCGTTTCTTCCTTAAGGTTTGATTTTGCAATTTCTAATATGTTATCTGCTAGTTCGTGCCAAGCATATTCATAAATTTTTTCTGCAGCTCTATTAAATCGATAGCGCTCCATATCTAAGGTAACTTTTTTGGTTAACTTATTGCTGTCATCAATAAGGGTGTAACACCAAACGAGCATTTTTGAATGTGTTATTCCAGAAATTATTGGCATAATTGGCCCAACGTATTGAATATTTCTATTTTCACAAATTAAATTTATAAACCGGCCGATGTTCCACAATTTATTGGCAAAATTTCTCATGCCGCGAATTTTGTCTTCCGCCAACGACTGGTCGTTCCCTGCGCCGGTGCCGAATACGAGCGCCATGCGAAGCGCATCTGCTCCGTATTTGTCGATCATTTCCAGGGGATTAATGACATTTCCCTTTGATTTGCTCATTTTTTGGCCCTTGCCGTCGCGGACGAGGCCGTGGAGGTACACCGTTTCAAACGGTACCTTGCCGGTCAAGTGGAT
>CAYSAP010000008.1:2138-4260 GCA_964429085.1 uncultured Gammaproteobacteria bacterium
ACCCACCAGGGGATTATGTCGTACCCGGTTTCCATAACAGACGTGGGATAAAAGTAATCGTAGTCTTTGGGTTGGCAGGCCCTGAGTGTCGCAAACGGCCATTGTCCTGACGAAAACCAGGTATCAAATGTGTCGGTATCTTGGGTGATATGTGTGGAATCACACGTGTCACATTTCGTGGGCACGACTCCATTGGTGATTGTCCAATTAGTGCAGTCTTTGCATTTCCAGGCAGGAATTCGGATGCCCCAGACGTTCTGACGGCTGATATTCCAGTCATGAAAATTAGCAAGCCAAGTCAGTGCAATTTTTTCAAAGCGCTTTGGCACAAAGGTTACCTGTTTCCTTTTAATGGCATCAGTTGCTTCTTTGGTAAGTGGAGCAACCTTCACATACCACTGTTCTAGCGGTAAAGGTTCTATAACCGTGCCGCATTTCCAGCATGTGCCGACACGGTGTGTATATGCGTCGTCGACTTTTACGAGCAACCCGTCGGCTTTCATATCCTCAACCATAAGCGGGCGCACTATTGCGACTTTTTTGCCATGGTATTTTTCTGCACGGGCCCGGTACTTCGGATCAATGTCCGGCTGTGATAAAAACCAGGAAAAGTCCATCTTTCCACGGAAATCGATAATGGGTGTTACCGGTAAATTGAATTTTTTTCCGAGTTCAAAATCATGCGGGTCGTGGGCGGGAGTCACTTTCATAATACCGGTGCCGAATTTGGGATCCACCTCTGGATCGGGAATCACGGTCATGCTAATGGGGCCCAGTAACCCCATAATTTCCATGGTTTGCCCGATATACTTTTTGTAGCGTTTATCTTTCGGGTTGACGGCAAGCGCGGTGTCACGGAATTTAGTTTCGGGCCGGGCTGTGGCTATCGTAAACGGCCCATACTTCATGTAGTACATAGGATCGTTGCGTTCTACATAGAGCACCTCAAGATCGGAAAATCCGGTGCCGTCTTTGGTGCAGTAGTTTACTAACCGAGAATCGCGATAGACAAGTCCTTCGACAGAGAGTTGTTTAAAAGTTGCATAGACGGTTTCGACGACTTTGGGGTCGAGGGTAAATACATTTCTGCCCCAGTCGAGCGAAAATCCGAGTCTGCGCAGCTGATTTTCCATCTTCCCCCGATTTTCATGGACGAAGTTCCAAATATCCCGATACAGTGTTTCCCGGTCAAAATCAAAGCGGCTCTTGCCCAGTTTGGCAAGGTGCTTTTCATAGACGTACTGTGTTTCAAAACCAGCATGATCCGCGCCCGGCAGCCATAGTGTGGGATCGCCTCTCATTCGGTGATACCGGATCATGATGTCTTCGATTACATACATGGCATGGCCCACATGAAGGTCTGCATTGGCGTTCGGAGGGGGAAGCAGGATGGTAAACGGTTTCTTGCCCTGAGCCTTGTCGAAGGGTTTTGTAGCGTCAATTTTGGGCCCGAAGTATCCTGCCTGTTCCCACATCCGGTAGATTGTTTCCTCGACGGTCTTCGGGTCAAATGCTTTGTCCATGGAGTAATTGTAGCTGAGGGAAGGGCAAAGGGGCAAGCAAATCAGGTTACAGTTCCTCTAGCTTGACGTGGTCGACCGGCTTGTCTTTGATAAACTCGAGATATTTTTCCGTCGTAGAAAGACGCTTGTGACCTACGAGTTTACTGATTGTAGTAATGGGTGTACCGCTCATAAGGTGGTGTGCGATAAAGGTGTGTCGTAAATCATTTACTTTGGCATCTTCAATTCCGGCGACCTTGAAATACCGGTCAATTGCGGTGCGGATATTACGGATAAGCAGGGAGCGCCCGGTTTTTGTAATGAAGAGGGCCGGTGATTTTGTACCAGTACCTCGCGCCTTGAGCCAATTATCCAATGCTTCGCGGCCTGCGCGATTAAGGGGCACCATGCGTTCAACGTGGCCTTCCATGGCCGCAACGTGAAGCTCGTTCTCGCGCACATCACCTGTGGAGAGATTAGCGAGTTCCCCTATGCGGAGCCCGGTTTGTAAAAAGAGTTCTACGATTGCGTAGGTTCGTACGTCTCCACGGCACGCGTCCCGCAGCGCCCGGTATTCGAGTTTAGATAAAATTCTCGGGGGTTTGACATCATATTTCGGA
>CAYSAP010000008.1:4346-35552 GCA_964429085.1 uncultured Gammaproteobacteria bacterium
GGTAGAAGGTTTTCATGGAGTTGATTTTTCGTGAAATAGATTTGGGGGTATAACTGTCAGCTGCGAGTTTTTTCAAAAAGGCTTCCAATTCTTCGCGTGAGACCGTGGCAATGTCCTTTTTTCCTACGTTCGTAAGGAAGGCAACAAGCTGCTCAATATCTTTGCTGTATGCTACGATGGTAGCATGAGCACGCCGCCGGCTTTCGAGGTGTTCAACAAATTGCTTATGGGCTGTTTTAAGATCAAGTGTCATGTGGGAGTTTCGTAAAGCCTATAATATCATATACTAGACCTAAACGCAATAACATGAAGCCGACCCAATTTCAGATACGCACAATGGTCATTTGGACCGTTAGCCTTGTTTTGTGCCTAAGCGCGGGGAGTACCATTATACACCTCTGGGCACGCCGTGGAGTGGTGCGGGAGAGAGAGCAGGAGTTACAGGGTCTCCAGAAAGAAAACCGAGAGCTTGAGGGCTCTCTCAAAGAGATTCAAGGGGAGTCTTACGTCGAGAGGATAGCAAGGGATAAACTCGGTATGGTGCGCGTTGGAGAGACGATTGTCATCATGCCGGATCGGGAACCGAATTCCGAGAATGATAAGAAAGGCGAATCTGTGCCAAATTGGAAAAAGTGGTGGCGGTTGTTTTATTAAGAAAGAATACGTTAATATTGTGCGGAATATGGTCAGAAAGCTTGAATCGTGGGAAATTGATGGACGCGCACACGCACAACAAGCGGACATTCAGAGGAGAAAGGATTTTTTAGCTGCGAATAAGCAAACCCAATTAAAAGTGGTACACATACTTAGAAAAATGGTATCTCTCGTCGGGGGGGGGTAAGCCACAAGAAGCACAAAACTATTTTTTTCGGCGACTTCGAGCTGGTACAAGAGCAAGCAAGGGTGGACTAACTGATGATCAAGGCGTTGATTGGATTGATGTGGAATATGCGATCAGACCCGCCTGTTTTAGTGATAGCGATATGGAAGGATATAATATTGTTCCTCGGAGGGTAGAAACAGAGTTTATCGTTATGCGATCCCTATTAGGATTAAAGAAAGGAAATCAATAAGTGCCAGCGGCAACGGTGAGGATAGGACTTTGTGTCAGGGGAGAGGATCGGACTCTCGACATGTAGTTTATGATACTACCGCTCTACCACTGAGCTACCCTGACAAACGTGAACCACTGTCAGCCAAAGGCTGATGGGCCATTGGCCCAAGCTACGCTGACGTGAGCCCTGGTATTTTACCAGATGAGAGTGGGACTTGTTAATACGTCGTGATGTGGATACGGGATTGGGTGAGATTGGTAACCCCTTTAAGCTGCGTTTTCATCTGAACTTGGTAAAGCTTGTTACCTTTGTCCAGTGAGATTGGGGAAGAAGTGAGGAGCGTGGGCCCGGCATTATCTGTTGAGATCTCAGAATACCACACGGGGTGTTTGTCTGTTGTGTTATAGAGACGCACCCAAATTTTTTGACTGCTTACAGATTGGGATAAGGTTGCTTCAAGTGTTACTTTTTTCATTTTTCCGTATGCCGCGGTGTCTATATACGCGCTCGCTCCAGACACGTCAGCCCAGTCATCTGTTACGTTTGTGCCCGACCCGAGTGGTACGAAATATTCTTTTACGCTGTTTGAAGTCGCGTTACTTTTTACTGCTTGATTGATCCGCGCAATGCACGCCGAAGGGCAGGTGTCGCTCGTGGATGTGCCGAGTACCGATCGGTTGTCAGCAAGCTGATAGAGAATAATGCCGTCGAGAATGAGCGTATTGATGACGAGAAAAAGGACGAGGATCGGGAGGAAACGGACAAGTGACGACTGGTGCTTAGGCGTGGGCATAGGCGCTCCTTATAGTGTATAATACCACTATCTAACCTTTCTGTTCGTATACTGTTCCCCATTAGTTGAATAGGTACGTGATAGATTGGTGTAAGTGGGAGGTGAATATTATTCATGGCAGCTAAATTATTTGTTGGGGGACTTTCCTGGGATACGACAGAAGACACGCTTCGCAATCACTTTGCCCAAGTGGGCCCGGTGGCGAGTGCGCAGGTTATTACCGATAAGTTTACCGGTAAATCCAGAGGGTTCGGATTTGTCGAAATGACCAATCCCGATGATGCACAGAAAGCGATCCAGGATATGAATGGAACGCAACTCGATGGACGTTCTATCGTCGTTAATGAAGCCAAACCTATGGCTCCGCGCGAAAACCGGGGTGGTAGCGGTGGCGGATATGGTGGTAGTCGAGGAGGTGGTGGTGGAAGAGGAGGATTTGGAGGAAGAAGAGATGATCGTGGCGGACGCGGAGGATTTGACCGAGGCGGCAGTCGCGGAGATGATCGGGGAGGAAGAGATTGGTAAGAGTATTTTTTTGAATTCAAAAAACAAAATCACCCTGGGAAACCGGGGTGATTTTTTTCCTTCGACTCTCCGCCAACTGGCCGACCGCTCAGGACTGCGCTCGTCCTTGACTCGCCTGATGTGCTGTATTCAAATTCAGTATTTTGATCTTTTTCTCTCTATTCCATCCTTTTATTTGCGATTCTCGCTTTAGGGCTTCTGATTTTGAATTGTGTTTCTCAAGGTAGATAATTTTGATAGGTGTGTGACTTCTGGTGTATTTTCCGCCTTTTCCATTTTTGTGATCAAGAAACCGTTGTTGTGGATTATTGGAGATACCGGTATAAAAGGTTCCATCAACGCAAAGAAGAACGTATACAAAATACATGAGAATAGTATAGGGGAAACGCAAGGAAAAATGTGGTATGTCCTTCGACTCGTCGCTTCGCTCCTCGCTCAGGACCAATAAAAAAAGAACCTATTGTAGGTTCTTTTTTTATTGGTTGCGGGGCTGGGAATCGCACCCAGCCTAGGAGATTATGAGCCTCCTGTGCAACTTTACACTACCCCGCGGCACGTTAAGCGTACATTGGGATTATAACAGCTTCGATTATATGAAGCAAAGTTAATTTGGGAGATTGGTCGGTTTTGGCGGACCACGAAACGTTTTGATAAGCCACGGGGTGATGTACATGATAAGCCCGGTAAGGATCATGGTGCCAAAGACAAGCGAAAAATATGTGCTCACGGTGTTATGGATGTGTCTTGCCTGAGTGGGATCTATGGGGATAAGCTGCGGATATTTCATTGTCGCTCCGGTTGTCATCATGATAAGACCCAGAATGACAATGATGACTACTAATAATCGGTGGATTTTATGCGAATAATATGAGAGCTTTCCTATATTCATGAGTATGAGTATATTGCATCAGAGAAATCGGGGGGTTCGTTTTTTGTAAGCAATATAGGCGTTGCCGAAATGATTTTCTAACAGAGATTCTTCATTTTTCACTACATTGTGGACCAAATAACCTAGCGGAACAATCCCGACAACGAGCCAGCTACTCACGGTAAGCTCAAAGCCGAAGAATATAAGCAATAATCCTACATAAATCGGATTTCTCGACAAGGAAAACGGGCCAGTTATTACAAGTTGACTTTGCCGTTTGATGTCGTGTTGGCCGGGCTCGCCCCAATTTCGTTTCATTATGAATTTTGCCCAGCCTGAAAGAAAGATTCCAATGAAATAAAGCAGCATTCCTGTATATGAGACAACCGGTTCATCAATCAGCGAAAAAGTGACGCGAAAGTAGCCAAGCAGTTGCATAAAAAACATGAGTACGATGGAGGAGGTGAGAAACCGTCGGGGGAGGAGCGGATTTTTGAAGTAATGGACCATGGGGAAGGGACTCGTCCACGTCCACAGAGCAATCATCCAGAAAATGCCAAGCGAGAGCGCGATGGTTCGTAGTTCAAGCATGGATATAGTATAGCATTGTATAAAATCTTACTTATCCTATTAACGGCATATGGTATGCTGTTTCCTGCATGCAGTACCAATATCTGCCCGATTGGCGCAGCGTCCCTGAACTTTCCGGGCTTTTGGACCTTCCGAATCCTCCAAAACAACTGTATTACATTGGTACGTGGAACCTCGGGCTTTTTACCAATTGTGTGGCAATTGTCGGCAGCCGCAGGATGACCGAGTACGGAAGAAGAGTAATAGAAAAAATTATCCCGCAGCTAGTGTTTCAAAAAAAGACGATCATTTCGGGTTTCATGTACGGCGTTGATCAATATGCACACCAAGTGTGTATCGAAAACGGCGGGAAAACGATAGCGATACTCGGCTGGGGGATCAACAGAATTTTGGAAGATTCTGATAAAAAACTTGCAGAGTCGATTATTTCTTCCGGTGGGTTGCTTATGAGTGAATGGGAGGAACAAAAGCCTGCGCTTTGGACGTTTCCTGTGAGAAACAGAATAGTTGCCGCTCTCGCAAACGATACCATCGTGGTAGAAGCAGCTCAAAAGAGCGGGTCGTTGATTACCGCAAACATCGCCCATAAACTCAAGCGAAACCTTTGGGCAGTACCCGGACCATTAACGAGCAGATTTTCCTACGGCACGAATGCGCTTATTGCCGAAGGAAAGGCGCGCATGTGGGTTGGTGAGCAGGTTATGATACAAAAAGCCGAGTCTCATGATCCTATTCTTCAAGCGTTGGGTGATGACGCGATGACGACTGATGAACTCGCCCGGATATTAGGAGCACCGGTTTCTCAAATCGGCGCGCAATTGTCTATGCTCACGCTCACGGGTGATGTCGTGGAGAGGGGGGGAAAATATTATGCTGGTAATAATTAATTCAATTGCAAATTTGGGGCTTGAGACAGTGCCTATTGATGTAGAGGTCGATGTTGCAGAAAAGGGATTTCCCGGATTTACGATTGTGGGACTTGCCAGTAAGGCTGTAGAAGAAGCGCGCGAGCGGGTTAAAACCGCCATGGTCAATTCCGGATTTGATTTTCCTCCGAAGAAAATTACGGTGAATTTAGCTCCTGCGGATTTACCCAAAGATGGGGCGGCATACGATTTGCCTATTGCCATAGGAGTACTCATCGCAAGTGGCCAACTGGAATGCACGCTTGAGCACGCGATCTTTTATGGTGAATTGTCGCTTGACGGCTCGCTTCGGCCGACGCGGGGAATATTGTTGCTGGCGCTCTTTGCCAACCAGCAGAAAAATACTTCCATTTTTGTTCCGAAACCCTCTGCTTCCGAAGCGACGGTGGTTTCCGGTATTTCGGTGTTTTCCGTGGCAACATTACCCGATCTTGTTCGGCACTTAAATGGCACTGTTGAAATTTCGCCGTTAGCACACGATATGATTATCGTTGATGAGGTATATGACAATCCGGAAAGCGATCTTAAAGATATTGCCGGTCAGGAACAGGCGAAGCGCGCGCTTATTATCGCCGCCTCCGGTGGGCACAATATGCTCATGTGGGGGCCGCCGGGCACGGGGAAAACCATGCTTGCTCGCGCACTTCCGGGAATATTACCGCCGTTAACTCCCGATGAAGCGCTTGAAGTGACGAGAATTTATTCAGTATCGGGACTTCTTTCGCCGGGAACTCCAATACTTACCCGCAGGCCGTTTCGCGCCCCGCATCATGGGGTATCGGCCGCAGGCTTAATCGGTGGCGGCTCAAGCCCGCAGCCAGGGGAAGTGAGCCTTGCCCATTTAGGAGTACTTTTTTTGGACGAAATGCCGGAATTCTCGCGAAGTGTTCTTGAAGGGATTAGGCAACCCATGGAGGATGGAGTAATCGAGATCGTGCGTGTGATGGGCCACGTACGGTATCCTGCCAGTTTTACGCTTATTGCAGCCATCAATCCTTGTCCGTGCGGGTACTTAGGGCACCCGAGACGTGCGTGTACCTGTACGCAAAAACAGGTTGCCAAATACCGGCACCGACTTTCTGGACCGATTGTCGACCGCATTGATTTAACCGTTTTGGTTTCCCCCGTCGAGGTGGAAAAACTATCTTTGACTCGCGAAATGGACAAAAATACGTTCACCTCTCGTGAGGCAAAAATAGCAGTTGTGAAAGCCAGGGCAATTCAAACGAAGCGGTTTGCCGGCACCCGTCTGTACACCAATTCCCAGATGAAGAATCGTGAGGTGAAGAAATATTGTAAGTTAACCCCGGAAGCCGAAAATTTTTTGAAGCTGGCGGCTGAGAAATATGACTTTTCTGCGAGAAGCTACATGCGGCTTATCAAAGTGGCACGTACGATTGCCGATCTTGCCGGCGAGGACGCAATCCTTCCCGTGCATATGGCAGAAGCGCTTCAGTACAAGCAACTGATATGAAAACATTAAATCGTGTGACCGGCAGAGTAGGCGAGGGGCATGCGGCACTTGCGTTGGCGAAAAAAGGCTATACGATTCTCGAACAAAATTTCTCCAACAAATTTGGCGAAATAGATATTATCGCGCGTGATAAAAGTATTGTTGTGTTTGTCGAGGTAAAAACAAAAATAGGGGAATTATTTGGCCTTCCTGAAGAAATGGTGGGCCGTGGTAAACTCCAGCGTATCCGCAATATGGCGACGCTGTATATGAACGGTAAGCTCTTGCCGTGCAGGATCGATGTCGTGGCGATTGTACTGGATGAGGAAAATACGGTCGTACGATTAACTCATTATGAGAATGTGTATTGACGGGTTGTGATATACTTGTGTACTCACAAGTAAATAAAAGCGTTGATCCGGAGGGTTGGAACCGGGTTTACTCAGAAAACAAAGTTATTCTGAGGTAGCTGACTCTTAAATCAAGTACGGAGCCGAAACCGTAAAAAGACTAGGAACGAGTGTCGCCACAAGCGGAGCTCGTCAAGCATGAGGTTTCCTCATTGGTCGACGAACTCCCTAGCATAGCTAGGGTTTTTTGTAGCCAGTGAGGCGACAAACAAAGGGTGGTACCCCTTCTTTTGAAGGCCCTTGTAAGTTTCCGAGATTTATCTCGGGGATTTGTAAGGGCTTTTTTGTGGGTGAGTAGTGTAGCCGGAAGCACGCCAATCTCCAAAATTGGCAACGTAGGTTCGAGGCCTACCTCACCCGCCGTCGCGAGGACGCTTTGGCGAGGTAAATCCGCCAAGGAGAATATATGGAGAATAAACAAATAATCGGTGTTATCGGCGGCATGGGGCCGCAGGCGAGTGCGGAGTTTTACCGATTGCTCATCGAGGGAGCGAAGCGGGATTTTGGTGCGCGTAACAACGATGATTTTCCGGAAATACTGTTGGATTCCCTTCCCGTCCCCGATTTTCTGTCAGACACAAAAATGATGGAAGTTGCAGCCGGTATGCTGGAAGATCGGGTGAGACGGCTCACGAGCTATGGCGTGTCGGCTATCACCATGGCATGTAATACAGCTTGTATATTGGCAGATCGTTTGCAACGGCAGACCAGTGTCCCGTTTATTTCCGTCGTTGATGAAGTTGTCCGTAAAGTAGTCAGGGAGAACAGTCCGGTATTGTTACTTGCAACGCCCACCTCATTACGATTAGGGCTCTATCAACTACAACTTGCGCGATACGGCGTACCCTTCGTTGTGCCTAATCCGGAAGATTTTCAGGAATTAGAGTTTATTGTACGGGGGGTTCTTGAGGGAGGCGACAGACAGAAGTTGATGCACAAACTCGTGAAGCTGACGGAACGATATGTTGAGAAAGAACATATAGAAGGTATCGTCTTGGGATGCACGGAATTACCCCTGGTGTTTCCGTCTCATTATCGGCTCCCGGCGTATAGCAGTCTTTCCATACTCGCAGAGAGCATATTAAAACGGTATTATACAAAGGAGGTTGTATGAAACGATTTTTGTCCGGTATTACACCGAGCGGAGACGGGAGTCTGCACATCGGAAACTACTTAGGTGCCGTGCGGCAGTTTATTGAACTTGCCAAATCCAATGAGACCTATCTTATGGTGGCCGATCTGCACGGGCTAACGACTATCCAAGACAAGAAGCAGTTACAGCACAACATAGAAACGCTGGTATTAAACGAGCTTGCATTGCTTCGTGGATTTATGACGGAAGATGAGTTTAATACCATCGTGTTTTTCCGCCAGTCTGACGTGCCCATGCATACCGAGTGTCAGTCGATCCTCAATAACGTGACGCCATTAGGGCTTCTCAAGCGCGCCCATGCCTATAAGGACAAACTCCAAAAAGATGTGATGGAAGATGACATCAACGTCGGGTTGTTTAGTTATCCGATGCTTATGGCCGCTGATATTCTTTTGTACCAAGCGGATTTGGTGCCGGTGGGGAAAGATCAGAAGCAACATATAGAAATTACCCGCGACATAGCCGGATCTTTTAATAAGATCTATAAGATGCATGTGTTTAAGCTTCCTGAACCATATATACCTGAAGAAGTGGCGACGGTATTGGGAACAGACGGGAAAAGAAAGATGAGTAAATCATTGGGTAATGTGATTTCTATGTTTGAGTCTGAGGATGTTATTCGCAAGCAGGTTATGGGCACGTATACGGATCCAACCCGTACACACGCGACTGATCCCGGACATACCGAAGGGAACATGGTGTTTACCTATCTCGGATTTTTCGGTGAGCCCGTCAGGGTGGAGTCGCTCAAAAATCAATATAAAGCCGGCAAGGTGTCGGATGTTGATGTGAAGGGATATTTATTTGACTGTCTCATGACCTTTTTTGGCCCTGCACGTAAAGCGTATGAAGAGTTGAAGGATAATCCCGGATTAGTAAAAGATATTTTATCCCGCGGGCAGGCCAAAGCGCTGTCGGTCGCCACACAGACCATGAAAGACGTACGGGACGCAGTCGGAATCACGACACAGTACTCTTTTTTTGAGTATGCAAAACCCGCTCAAGGAAACCCTATCTCCATTGAGGAATTTGCACGCGTTGAAGTTCGTGTTGGGCGTGTTATGGAAGCAAAGAATAAAGAAAGAAGTGAAAAACTCATCCGGTTGGTTGTGGATATTGGGGAAAAGACACCAAGGATTATTTTTACCGGTGTGCGGGGATTCGGATACGGTCCGGAGGATTTTGCCGGCAAGCAGTTTTTCTTTATTACCAATCTCGCTCCCCGCAAAATGATGGATGAGGAGAGTCAGGGGATGATTCTGGCGGTTGACTCCGCAGATAAATCCAAGCCGTTGTTTATTTTTGCCGAAGGGATGCCAGTGGGGGCAAAAATCCGGTAATCGTGGTATACTTGTGGCTCGTATGGCAGAAAAACACGCACAGACAGGCAAGAAAAACGGCAACGGAAAGAAATCCAAAAAGATCTTCCAATTCAAGATGCAGCTCAATTTCAAAAATGTGGTCATCGGGCTTTTTGCGTTGTTTTTTCTCTTTTCTGTGTTAGGAAGTTTGGGTAGTCAGGCCGGGCTTTCTGAAATGAAGCCGCTTTCTACCGTCGTTGCGGATGTGAAAGAGGGCAAGGTAAAAACTATTGAGGTTGAAGACGCAAAGCTCACGGTTATCAACAAAGACGGAAGCAAATATTCCTCGACCAAGGAGTCGCAGGACTCCCTGATTACCGTGTTGGAAAAGTCGGGAGTGGATCCTAAAACCGTCGAAATTAACATTAAGGATTTGAGTATGGGAGCTATTTGGTTGGGACTTATTTCCAACGTACTTCCGTTAGTCCTCACCGTTGTATTTTTTCTGTTCATTTTTCGGCAAGCAAGGGGAGCGCAGGATAATATATTCCAATTCGGACAAAGCAAAGCACGCGTATGGAATAAGGATTTGCCAAAAGTCACGTTTAAGGATGTCGCAGGGGTAGATGAAGCCAAAAAGGAACTTGAAGAAGTTGTCGATTTTTTGAAGAATCCGGCGAAATATACATCCCTGGGGGCACGCACACCGAAAGGCGTTATACTTGTCGGTCCGTCCGGAACGGGTAAAACGTTGCTCGCCAAGGCTATGGCAGGAGAAGCGCGGACGGCATTCTATTCGATTGCGGGATCGGAATTTATGGAAATGCTTGTCGGTGTCGGAGCGGCAAGAGTGCGGGATCTTTTTGCTCAGGCCAAAAAAAATGCGCCGGCTATTATTTTCATAGATGAGGTAGATGCTATAGGACGTATGCGAAGCGTGGGCGTCATGGGCGGACATGACGAACGGGAACAGACATTAAACCAGATTCTTGTGGAAATGGATGGTTTTGAACCGAACACGGCGGTACTCATCGTAGCAGCAACAAATAGAGGTGACCTTCTTGATCCGGCGCTCACCCGTCCCGGCAGGTTTGACCGGCGGGTTGTATTGGATTTGCCCGACCTTGAGGGGCGAAAAGATATTCTTGCCATTCATGCGAAAGGAAAGCCGTTTGAGAAAAACGTGAATTGGGATAAAGTGGCCAAGCGTACCGTTGGATTTTCCGGAGCGGACATTGAAAATATGTTAAACGAGGCAGCGATTCATGCTGCGCGCGGGGCAAAAAAAGAAATTGACATGCCTGATATCGAAGAAGCGGCAACCAAGGTGAAGTTGGGACCGGAAAAGAAGCGTTTACAGAGTGATTTGGATCGCAAAATGACCGCATATCACGAAGCAGGGCACGCAATAGTAAATTACTATAGTCCGCATTTGGATCCGGTTCACCGCATCAGCATTGTTTCGCGCGGTATGGCGTTAGGATTCACGATGGCTCCCCCGGAAAAAGACCGCCTTCATGAAACTAAGTCGCGGCTTCTTGAAGAAATGGCGATGACCATGGGAGGCCGGGCGGCCGAGCAGATAGTATTCAAAGAAGTAACAAGCGGGGCTGCTAATGATATCGATCAGGCGACCCGGATTGCGCGGTTCATGGTGACCGAGTGGGGTATGAGCGATTTGGGACCCATAAATTTCGGACCGGTGGTAGACGTGACTGATTGGGGAAAAGGATTTTATGAACAACAATCCGTGTCACAGGAAATGCAGTCAGCCATAGATCGCGAAGTGAAAAAATTTATTGACATAGCGTACGCACAAGCGCTTGTGCTGGTTAAAAAATACCGTAAGGATCTAGACGTTGTAGCAGAAGCGCTTATCGTAAAAGAAACCCTCGAAGGTGATGATTTTTCCGCGCTCTTGGGGAGCGAAAAAAAGCGGAGCACGTAATACTCCATGAACCGATTGGTACTGATAGATGGTAACGCAGTAATGCACCGCGCGTATCACGCGCTCCCGCCACTTCGGGCACCAGATGGGAGACCAGCCCATATTGTCTACGGATTTGTCTCGATAATCCTCAAGATTTTTCACGATTTAAAGCCAACGCATATGACGGTTGCATTTGACCGGCCGGGGCCGACGTTCCGGGAGAAACTTTTTGCGGCCTATCAATCACAACGGCCCAAAGTGGAAGATGACTTCATCAGTCAGATTCCGCTTGTCCACGATGCTGTCACAGCATTCGGTATACCGATTTTTGAGAGCGACGGATTTGAAGCAGATGATGTGATCGGGACGATCTGCAGGCAAGTTGCGAAGACATTTATTCATCAAGTCGTCATTATTACGGGAGATCGGGATATCCTGCAGTTGGTACGGGATGAAAAAGTGCTCGTGTTTATGCCGACAAAAGGCTTATCAGAAGGGAAGCTGTACGGGGAAAAAGATGTCACGGAGCGCATGGGAAAATGTTTATACCGATATCGGTCGTGTTTCCGGGGAAATGATAAAAACAAAGCTTATCGCAGGCCGCGAGAGTGCTTTTTTGGGAAAACACCTTGCGACCATCCGAACAGATGCACCTATCACGTTTAAAGCGGCGGCGGCGCGTGTTACCACGCTGGACACCTCTGAAGTGAGAAAGATATTGGAATCGATGCACTTTCCGTCATTGTTAAGAAGGTTGACCGGGGAACAGGTATTAAAAAAACAGCACGGACACGACAGCACAGGAAAGAAAGAAGAGAAGGAAGTACCAAAAAAAGAACAACAACAAGTGTTATTTTAACGGATATGAAGATTGCCCTTATTCATGATTATCTCGGGGAATTTGGGGGGGCGGAGCGTGTGTTGCTCGCACTATCCGATTTGTACCCTCAGGCGCCGATTTACACGGCATTTTGGCGTCCCGGAGAGGCGTGGGAGCGGTTTAAGGATAGGGATATCCGGGTTTCATGGGCGCATCACGTGCCGCTGTTTGCGACCAAGCTTCATAGCCCGCTTCGATTTTTGGCGCCCATGATATGGAATTCGTTTGACTTTAGCCAGTACGACGTTGTCCTGGGGAGTGCGAGTTGGTATGTTACCAAAGGATTTGCGAAGAAAGGCAAAGCTATTGAGATTTGTTATTGTCATACCCCTCCCCGATGGCTGTATGGGTATTCGACCAGTATTGAGTGGCAGCGACACACCCTGGTGAGGTGGTATGCAATAATTGTGGGATTTTTTATGCGTCAATACGATTGGAATACTTCTCAACGCGTCAATTATTTTATTGCCAATTCCAAAAACACCGCGCGCCGTATTCAGAAGTTTTATCGGCGCAATGCTACCGTTATTTATCCTCCGGTAAACATATCGCCGAAAAGGATGGCAAAAAAGGAGAATTATTACCTCGTTATTTCACGTATTGTTGGGGGAAAGGGGTTAGAGTTAGCCGTTGGAGCGGCATCTACATTAGGGATTCGGTTAAAAATAGCCGGAGCGCCGGCAGGGTATGCAACTGAGCTCAAAAAGCTTGTCGCTACCGCCGGGAAAACCGTGGAGTTTTTAGGACACGTCTCTGACGAAGATCTTGCCCGTTTATATGCGGGCGCACGGGGATTTTTGGCAACGTCATCTGATGAGGATTTTGGTATTACTCCCGTGGAAGCCATGGCGGCGGGAACACCCGTTATTGCGTTCCGTGGGGGCGGGTATACAGAATCAATTATCGAAGGAAAAACAGGCGTATTTTTTGATGAACCTACAGTTGATAGCCTGGTTGCCGCGATTCGAAAAGCGCAAAACATTCGTTTTTCGGAAATGGCCTGCAGACAACAGGCGCAAAAGTTTTCTCGGGATCGTTTTCAAAAGGAGATAACGCAATTCGTTTTGAGAATCTATGATGGTGTGATAGCATAAAAATCACCGAGTAGCCTAAAGTACATAAGGAGTATAGTGATGGCACAAGACCCAGAAATCTTTGTTCTTTCGTTGGGAGGTTCCTTAATCGTTCCTCATGGCGGTATTGATACCGCCTTTCTTATCGAATTTCATGAGTTTATTCGCAGACAAGTTTCCTCTAAAAACAGGAGATTTTTTATAACGGTCGGAGGGGGAGCCATAACGCGGGATTATCAAAAAGCTGCGCGCGTGGTGAGAAATCATGATTTGAGCGATACGGATGCGGACTGGCTTGGCGTTCACGCGACAAGACTCAACGCACAGCTCATGCGAGCGATTTTTCAGGATTTGGCTGACCCACGAGTGATAAAGCACTATGAAATTATTTTGAAAATCCAATCGCCAGTCGCCATCGCGGCAGGTTGGAAGCCCGGATGGAGCACGGATTACTGTGCAGTAACGGTTTGTCAGGATTACGGGCTGAAGCAGGTCGTGAATATGACTAATGTTGACCAGGTCTATGATAAGGACCCGAATAAATTTAAAGACGCCAAGGCAATCACCAATATTTCCTGGGAAGCATACCGGGCTATGGTGGGGGATGTCTGGAAACCGGGAATGAATGCTCCATTTGACCCAATTGCCAGTAAACTTGCCCAGGATCTGGATATTACCGTGAAAATTGTAAACGGAAAGAATTTATCAAATCTTGAACTCGCTCTGGACGGCAAGCCATTTGTCGGAACGACCATCACGTAAATCCACATGACCTTGACGTCGCTCGTACTTCATGCTTTCCGAAGTTGCTCGAAGAAAACGTGGTCCTTTGCCCCGGGTACCACCTGTATTGTTGGACCAAATGCAGTTGGAAAAACGAATGTATTAGAAGCAATTATGATGCTTGCTACAGCCAAAAGTTTTCGTGCAGGGTCTGACCGTGAAGCTATCCAATGGGGGTCGGAGATCGCCCGCATTACCGCATTCTCAGGAGAGGAAAAGCTGGAGATTATGCTGACGAGCGGCATTGTATCGGGTCAGCCCGTGCCGCTTAAGAAATATATGGTGAACGGAGTTTCCCGCCGTGCTATAGATTTTGTAGGAGTGTTGCGGGCCGTTTTGTTTTGGCCGGAAGATCTGGAAATTGTCACGGATAGCCCGAGCATACGGCGGAAGTATTTAGACACAGTGCTTGTCCAAACGGACCGGGAGTACCGACGAAACCTCATGTCATATGAGCGGGGAGTGAGACAAAGAAACAAACTTCTCGATTGTATAAATGAAGGAAGGGCGTCGCGGTCACAGTTATTATTCTGGGATCAATTGCTTATCCGTGCGGGCGGCTATATAACGGAGAAACGGGCGTCATATATCGCGTTTGTAAATACGACAAGCCTACGTAAGCACCGTTTCCTGATCACCTATGACAAAAGTGTTATTTCCGAGGCGCGGCTACTGCAGTATAAAGCAGAAGAAGTTGCGGCAAAATCGACACTTGTCGGTCCCCATCGCGATGATTTTGCATTGTTGAGTCAGGAACACGGCTCAGTGGTACCAAACAGTTACTGTGACCTGAGTAAATTTGGTAGCCGCGGGGAGCAACGATTAGCCGTATTATGGCTTAAATTGGCGGAGCTTTCATATATCGAACGCGAAATCGGTTCCCGGCCAATATTACTGCTTGATGATATTTTTTCGGAACTGGACGAGGGGCATCGCGCATTGGTAGGAGATATGACTACCCAGCAGCAAACGATTATTACCAGTGCGGATTTCGATTCTCTGCCGCAGGAGATACAAAAAACGGCACAAGTCATTCGATTATAATCGGTATATGAAGCAAACAACCCTTGACGATATCAAAACACTCAGATTGGCCAAACCAGGCTCGCACAAGGGTCAAAACGGCCGATTGCTTATCGTCGGCGGAAGCCATTTATTTCATGCGGCAAGTATTTGGGCGTTGGAAGTAGCCTCTCGCATCGTTGATCTCGTGCATTATTCTTCTGTTCCGGAGAATAACGCATTGCTGATGGACGTCAAAAAAAAGTTTCGGGACGGTATTGTGGTTCCCCGGGATAACATCAATGCGTACATCGAAGAAGACGATTGTATTCTGATTGGCCCGGGCATGATGAGAAACAGGGAGACAGAAAATCTTACGCATAAATTGCTTGTGCAATACGCTGAGAAACAATGGGTAATAGATGCGGGTGCACTGCAAATGCTGCAACTGGCTGATATTCCGCATAACGCGATACTTACTCCGCATCATCGTGAGTTTATCGGGTTATGGGAAAAGGCGTTGAAAGCAACCTCTGAGTTTTCACAAGCAACGCAGGATCAGGACCGGGTTACATTATTTGCGAAGCAATATAGCTGCATTGTGTTATTGAAAGGGTCAACAGACATTGTGTGTTCCAGCGGAGCCTGCGAGAGTAAGGTATGTAAACCAGGTGAGACGTGGCGTATAGAGGGGGGAAATGAAGGAATGACAAAAGGGGGGACAGGGGACGTCTTGGCCGGGCTTATTGCAGCGCTGGCGTGCAAAAATGAGCCAGTTCTTGCGACCATTGCAGGGAGCTTTATTAATAAAGCAGCCGGAGATGAACTCTACAAGACCGTTGGTCCTTTCTTTAACGCTTCGGATTTAGCTTCGCAAATTCCAAAAACAATGAAGGCATTGCTATTGTCGTGATTTGCGGGTAATATACAGGAATAGTGCGGGAAATAATATACGTATGTATCAACCTCAATTTGCCATAACAAATAAGATTCTTAAAATGATCGGTATAATAGAAGCTTCAAAAGAAGTTATCGAGAATAGTCCGCTTGTGCCTGCGTGGGAGGCTAAATTTCGAGAAGAGGCGCTGGTACGCACCGTGCACCACGGGACACACATCGAGGGGAACGACTTATCCAGGACTGAAGCTGAAAAAGTATTGGCCGGTCACACCATTGTAGGCCGCGAGCGGGATATTCAGGAAGTGTTAAATTATCGAAACGTACTAAAGTTTATCAACGATTTTCAGGGAAAGAGTATTTCTGAGGAGGTTATCAAACATCTTCATGCATTAATCGCACACCGCCTTTTGCCTGATGACCAAATAGGTGAGTACCGCAAAACCCAAGTAGTTGTAAAAAATGCACAAACCGGTGAAGTGACCCACCGCCCTCCGCCCGCGGTTGAAGTTCCATTCCTTGTTGCGGACTTCGTCGATTGGGTTAACAGCGTTGGAGGCGATGATGTTCACCCCGCATTGAAAGCAGGTATGGTTCATTACGAACTGGTCCGTATTCATCCATTTCTGGACGGGAACGGCAGAGTGGCGAGAGCAGTAGCCACTCTGGTCCTTTTTAGCGAAGGGTATGACATAAAACGATTTTTCTCTCTCGAAGAGTATTATGACCGCGAACCGATGCATTATTATGATGCGCTGCAAAGTGTGGGAAAAACGGAAGGGAATCTCAATGCGTGGTTGGAATATTTCACAGAAGGAATAGCGATAGAGCTTACGCGTATTAAAGAAAAAGTGAAGTCGCTTTCTACCGACTTGAAGATCAAAAAATCATTGGGCGGACACCAGCTTGCGCTAACCGAGCGTCAGATTAAAATTATGGAGTTTATACAGGAACAGGGATTCCTCCAGAATAAGACATTTTTTGAGCTCTTCCCGCAGGTGTCTGAAGATACCGTGCTTCGTGAATTGAAGGACTTACTGAAAAAAGGTATAGTCAAAAAAGAGGGTTCTACAAAGGGTGCGAAATATGTCCTTCGGACATAGATCGTAAAGCACTATGGATTTATCGAGTCCCGCAATTACGTATTCATTACTGATTATTCCCACATTCTTTGCTTTGACCATCGTAGGGCAGGGGATTAGCAAAATTATTAAAGAAGAAAAAGATGGGTCAGTGGCTGTGAGCCTGGGTGTATTATTAATCGTTTTTATAGCAGGTGCGTATTGGTTCTTTATCCGTTGATACACATTCAAATGTTATTCTCCCAGCTTGTTATTTATCTTCAGAAATTAGAGGAAACCCGCTCCAGGAACACCATTACTGAGATACTCGCCGATTTATTGCAGCACGCAGGCGCTCATGAAATTAAAAAATTAAGCTATCTTTTGCAGGGTAGGGTGGCTCCGCTCTATGAAGCGACAGAATTCGGCATGGCCGATAAGTTTATTATCCGTGCTATTGCGAGCGCATACAGTGTGCCATTGGGTACAGTGGTAAAAAAATCTAAAGAGCTTGGCGATTTAGGGAAGACTGCAACGGTACTTCATCACGGAAAAACAGTGAAGCTTGAAGTGAGTGACGCGTATGATTTGCTGAGACAAATTGCCGAAACAGGCGGCCAGGGGTCACAGGAGAAAAAAATTCAGCTGCTCGCGGCAATTCTTGTCCGCGTTGATGCGACGGCAGCGTGTTATGTGGTGCGCATACCACTGGATAAGTTACGGCTTGGATTTTCCGAAACAACCATTTTGGACAGTCTTTCATGGATGCTCACGGGAGACAAGTCACTGCGTGCGATACTTGAGGATGCATATAACGTCCGGCCGGATATCGGATTTATTTCGGAAACGGTGAAAAAAGAGGGAATAGAGGGGCTCTCTCTTGTACGGGCACATGTCGGCTCCCCGGTGATTGCACAGCTTTGCCAACGTCTTCCTAATGCTTCGGAAATGATAAAAAAAATGGGCACTGTCGCCGTTGAGCCGAAGTATGACGGGGTGAGGGTGCAGATTCATGTAACGCGCGAGAAAAAAGGAGCAGTCACTATTTCTACGTTCTCACGTAATTTGGAGCGAACGACCGAGATGTTCCCTGAACTTGCGGAAATAGGAAAAGAGGTGGATGTCCAAGAGGCAATTTTGGATTGTGAAGCGGTAGGCCTGGATCCGAAAACCGGGGCGATAACATCATTTCAGGAAACATCGACGCGAAAAAGAAAACATGATATCTCTGAGGCGAGTAAAAGTGTTCCGCTGCGATTTTTTGTTTTTGATATCCTTTATAAAGACGGCAAAGATTATTTGGGTGTACCGCTTTCAAAACGCCGCAGTATTTTAGAACGCACCGTAAAGCCCGGACGACTGCTAGCTCTCTCTCCTCAAATTGTGACGGATGACGCTGCCGTGCTCCGGAATTATCATAATGAACAGTTGCGTCTCGGATTGGAAGGGGTCGTCGTCAAGAAATGGAATAGTATGTATGAGCCGGGTAGACGCGGATACAGTTGGGTGAAATTTAAAGAGGAGGAAGGCAAAGACGGTAAGCTTACTGATACGGTCGATGCGGTGATTATGGGATATTATTTGGGTGAAGGGAAACGCACCGGTTTCGGGATAGGCGCCCTGCTTGTGGGGGTCAAAAAAGGGGATCATTTCGAGACGGTTACCAAGATAGGCACGGGAGTGAGCGACGAGTTGTGGAAGGATTTGAGAAAACAGCTGCATGCGATTGAGTCACGGAATATACCAACAGAATACGGAGACGTACATAAAACGCTCATACCCGACGTGTGGGTGAGCCCGAATATTGTCGTAGAGCTAGCAGGCGATAATCTGACAAAGTCGCCCACGCACGGAGCCGGGTTTGCCGTGCGGTTTCCCCGATTGGTTAAGATTCGTACTGATAAGCGGCCGGAGAATGCTACGTCTGTGTCTGAGCTTATCCAGATGTTCGAAAACCAGATGAGCCATACCAAGAGGTAATCAGCTTGTAAATTTGCTCCAAAATGGCTTTCTTCGTATAATAAGGGCGATAGTATTTTCGTATGAAACACCCATTTGTGTCAGTCGTTATTCCTACGCTCAACGAGGAAAAATTTTTACCAAAACTGCTTGCTTCTCTGGCAGCGCAACAAACAAAAGATTTTGAAGTGATCATTGTCGACGGATCGTCAAAAGACCGCACTGTTGAGCTGGCGAAACGCTATGCCGCCAAAATTTTCCCGCTACGCGTTTTGGTCAGTGAGAAGCCCAGTTTGCCTCTACAGCGGAATATGGGCGCCAGCGTGGCCAAGGGAGAGTGGTTGGCCTTCGTAGACGCAGATAGCGAGCTTCTTCCGTATTTTATGGATCGAATGCGGGTATTTATCCGGGACACCAAGCCGAAACTTTTTAGTGCATGGGCCCGAAGCGATTCCCCGCTTGTCCATGATGCAATATTTACCCTGCTTACGAATATCTACTGGGAGGCATCAGTGCTATTTAAACGTCCGGGAGCCCCCGGACCATTAACCATCGTGCGCAGCGATGTATTCCGTGCGGTAGGAGGGTATGATGAATCCCACGGGTTTAATGAAGATATCGATCTCGGATTACGTCTTGCGGAGCGCGGTGTCATCCTCTCTATGGTTCGGGAAACGTTGTACGTGTGGTCCATGCGTCGTATCCGACGGGAAGGTAAAGTGAAGGTTATGAATCAATACATTCTTTCGTTGTTGCCTATATTGCTGTTCAAACGCCCATTCAAGCATATGCCGGGGTATATCATGGGGGGGCACATGTACAATAAGCAAAAGAAAATACAACCGACGGTTCTTAAGATGTATGAACGTAAATTACGCGTGCTGATGCGGGAGTTGTTTGATTGAAACCGGGTGATATACTGAAGTTTACCCATGAATATCCTCTTTGTTTCTGACGTTTATCTACCGACGGTGAGTGGGGTAGCTTCGTCGACAGACTCCATTACCCGTTTTATGGCCGCACAGGGGCATCGGGTGACACTCGTGTGTCCTCAGCCGCTTGGGGAGTATATTCCCCTCCAAGTGCCCGGTTTGGAAATAGTCTATACCCCCGGAGTAAGCGACTCGTTGTTCATTAATAAATCCATGACGCTGTTTCCATTGGGATTTCCGGTTCTCTGGCATGCCGTTGTGAACAATACGTTTGACATCGTGCACATCCAGGAACCCGGATCATTGGGGATTACAGCGCTCATTATTGCGAAATTATTCCGGTTACCGGTTGTGGGCGCCCAACATTTTTCCTGGTCGCAAGTTGAGCGTGTGGCGCCTCCGTTGATCCGTTGGATAAGCGTTCCCTTTATGAAGCTCTATGTTCGCGTCATGTATGCGATGTATGACGCGATCATGGTGCCGACAGCTACGGCGGCACGCGATCTTTCTGCCCTCATCGGCCGATCCGGATCAATTCATCCCGTTTCCAACGGAGTAGATACGGGTATGTATACGCCGCGTACCGGTTCTGTAACAGTATTGAGAGCGAAACATCGGTTGCCTAAGGATATTCCCGTACTTCTTTATATCGGACGATTAGATGCTGACAAAAATATCGAAACCATACTGCAGGCTCTTGCAATCACTACAATATCGGTACGCATGATGATTGCGGGAGTGGGCAAGCAAAAGGAACGGCTACAGTCACTTGCGCAGTCTCTAAAACTTACAAATGTTACGTGGGTAGGTGAGGTGCAAAAACAGGTGATTATTGAGCTGTATCAACTTGCCGATGCGTTCGTTATTATGTCTCCGGTAGAAACGCAGAGCATTGTCGCGCTCCAGGCACTTTCTTGTGGACTGCCCCTTATTGCCGCGCGTGCAGGAGCGCTTCCCGAACTCGTTGACGGCACAAACGGCGTGCTGATTGATACATACGACGTAAAAACTCTCGCCGCTACCTTTGATAAGCTAGCGGTAGACAGCGGATTGCGAAAGGCAATGGGTGTCCGTAGTAGGGAGATAAGTCTTCGGCATCACAAACCGACGGTTTTGAAAAAACTGGAAACGTTATATAAACAAATGATCGCGTAGACTCATATGACACACATAATCGCAGATTTACAGTTGCACTCCAGATTTTCCCGTGCAGTTTCACCTGCTATGACCATCCCCAATATTGCCATGTGGGCGCGCCGTAAGGGGATAGGATTGGTGGCTACAGGTGACTGGACGCACCCGATGTGGTTTAGGGAAATAGAACGTGATTTGGAGGAAAGAGGGAATGGATTGCTCCATTTGCGTTCAGGAGCTGAACATAATCTTGACCCGTTATTTTTGCTCGCGACAGAAGTTTCCTGTATTTATTCCCAAAACGGGAAAGGGAGACGGGTGCATACGCTCATATGGGTTCCGTCAATCAGTTCCGCACGGAAAATAAGCCAAGAAATGACAAAGCGAGGATGTAATTTATTAAGCGACGGGCGTCCGATTATCGGGCTGACGTCTATCAATGTTGCGGAATTGGTGCTTACTATCGAGCCGAAAGCGTTAATTATCGCAGCGCATTGTTGGACTCCCTGGTTCTCGTTATATGGGTCGATGAGTGGATTTAATAGTATAGAAGAAGCATTTGGGCCATATGCGAAAAATATATTTGCTGTTGAGACCGGGCTTTCGAGTAATCCGTCGATGAACTGGCAGATTCCGGAGTTGGACTCACGGGCGATCGTATCTTTTTCTGATGCGCATTCCGGACCTAAGTTAGGAAGAGAGGCGACGGTGTTTGAAATACATGGCACTTTGGACACTCTGAGTTATCAGAACATATATGACGCGATTTCTGCCAAAAGCCTGCAGCTTGACGAGAGTAAACTGAAGGCAAAAATTGCGTATACTATCGAGTTTTACCCGGAAGAAGGAAAGTATCATTGGTCCGGGCATCGGGCGTGCTCTGTCCGTTGGGCCCCCAACGAAACGCAAAAAAACGGCAATTCGTGTCCGGTGTGCGGTAAACCATTAACGCAGGGAGTCGAGCAGCGGGTGGGAGAGCTTTCCGGGCGAAGTGAGGAGGACCTGCAATTATCGATTACACAGCACTCGTTACCCGGCGACGTCAGGATCCGCATGACAAAAAGCAAGACATTTCCCGATCGTCCTCCGTTTGTGATGATGGTGCCGTTAGTTGAAATTATTGCTGAAGCGATAGGGTCTCCTGTTGCCAGTCCCAAAGTACAGGCACCGTATCTCCGTTTAACTGATCAACTGGGAAGTGAATTTTTTGTGCTCCTTGAAGCAGCAATTCCTGAAATTGCAAAAGTTGCAGGGGAGCGCGTCGCCGAAGGTATCGAAAGAGTGCGCCAAGGACAACTAAGCATTGATCCCGGGTATGATGGGGTATTCGGTGTCGTAAAAATATGGAAGGACACAGAAAAAGGTGTTGCAGATATGGGAAAGGAACAACTTACGTTACTCTTATAAACAGATGACGATTGACGCATCGAAAAAAAACGTGGTATGGTGGAAATAGAAAGTGAGGTGATATAACATGGCAGAAAAAGGAAACGAAAACATGATGGGGGCAGTAAGCTACCTCCTGGGATTTGTCACCGGTATTATCATGCTTCTTCTGGAAAAGCAGAGTAAATTCGTGCGCTTTCACGCGATGCAGTCCACGATATTGTTCGGGGGCGTTTTTGTTGCGAATATAGTGCTCGGATTCCTTCCGATAATCGGATGGCTTCTTGGGTTGTTACTGAGCTTTACAACGTTTATCTTGTGGATCGTGTGTATGTGGAAAGCGTTCCAGGGAGAAATGTATAAAGTACCGTACGTCGGAGATCTTGCTGAGAAACAGCTGGTAAAAATGGGCAAGTAATCACATGTGTTGATCAACACATGATTGGCACCTGACTGATGTGGCGGGTGTGTACAAGGACGGTGCTAGTCACGTGTTATTCAAAGATAGATTGCAAGCCTCACTTCTTCTTGCAGATAAACTGGCAGCGTACCAGGGTATGAACGCACGTGTTCTAGGATTATCCAGGGGAGGAGTGGTAACCGCCTCGGGTGTCGCCGTAGCATTAGGTCTTGTCCTTGAGGTACTGGTTGTGAAAAAACTCGCAAGCCCGTTTAACCCCGAGCTGG
The DNA here is from genome assembly GCA_964429085.1 of uncultured Gammaproteobacteria bacterium. Lineage (GTDB taxonomy): Bacteria > Patescibacteriota > Microgenomatia > UBA10105 > UBA927 > UBA927. The sequence continues at coordinate 27,146 of CAYSAP010000008.1, forward strand.
CTGTCGGAGCGGTAACTCAAGATGCTGTATCGCTGGTTCACTGGAGGGCAGCACAAAGCATGGGAGTCGATGAAGCGTACATAAAAAAAGAAACCGAACGTCTCAGTCATGATATAGATGCAAGCGTGCGTGCCTACCGAAAAGAGAAAAAACCGATATCCCTAGAAGGAAGCGTTGTTATTCTGATTGATGATGGAGCCGCAACCGGAATAACGATGGAAGCCGCCGTGCTTTGGGCGAAAAAGAAAAAGGCCAAAAAAATTGTGGTAGCTATTCCGGTCATTTCTACGGAAGCCGGTAAGCGTCTGCGACCAGAGGTCGATGAATTGGTGGCGTGTCATGAAGAAGGAGCAATGACCGCTGTAAGCGCATATTACGAGTCATTTAAACAGGTGACAGACATGGAAGTGATAGAATTGTTACACTAGATATAGTATGAAATTAATTGTTGGTCTCGGTAACCCGGGAGAGAAGTATCAAGACACCCGGCATAACGTCGGGTTTATGGTCGTAGACAAGCTTGCCCATGAATTGGGCGGGGTAGACATCCGTTGGGAGCCGTCAATAAAGCATAGGGCGAGTACAGCGCGCGCAGGAGAGGTGATGCTCATGAAGCCGGAAACATTTATGAATGCCAGCGGTGTTGCCGTCAAAAGTATTGCCGAGTTTTATAACATTACTCCTGAAGATATATGGGTGGTGCAGGACGATCTGGATTTGCCTTTGGGAAAAATCCGTATCAGGGTAGGCGGCGCGTCGGCTGGCCATCATGGCATTAATTCTATTATTCAGGAGTTGGGAAGTGACAAGTTTGTCCGGATCCGATTGGGGATCGGAAGAGGCAAAAGCGGGAGCGGCATTGTCGCCGATAGGAAATTACATCAATCGTCGGTGATTCAATTTGTTTTATCCCGCTTTGGCAGAAGCGAAGCCGGAGAATTTAAACATCTGGTTGCTCACGGAGTAGAGGCGGTGCGCGTTGCGCTGTTTAAGGGTCTTGACCGGGCTATGAACCGATTTAACTAATCATGCAAAAAGTCAGCACTATTCTTCGTTCGTTTGACCCAATAGAGGACAAGTATATTTCCCGGGAGTTCCAGGCGTATGGTATATACCTTGCTGAGACTCTGGGAGACTATAAGCACAAATCGCTGTATATCCGTCTTGCGAAGACTGTGCCGCGTGCGATACTCGAGAAAGCTATGTCATTTGTGAAAGATGCCAATGCGATGAGCAAAGCCAAACTATTCATGTGGAAAATGAAAGAGTTGCGCAAGGTCACTCCGTAGCGTGGTACATATTCTCCGCGCCTTTTCATTGTTTATTGTATTAGGGTAAACTATCTATACATGGACAAGGTAAAAGAACTGATACGGAACAAACCGAGAATATTCGTCTATATTTCCCTCGTATATTTTTTGCTCGTAGGACTATTGAAGTGGGTGATGCATCCGTCACTTGATGCGTTATGGTTTTTCTTGGGAGGAGCCATCGGCGTATTTTTTTTGGATGCGGCGGAGATATTTTTTGCGCTGAATCCGTCACCGTTTCGGTCCGTTGTTTTCGGCGCATTGTTTTCCGTGGTTGCATTTTTTGTGGTAACGAGTTCTACCGGGACGATTGGAAGCGGCTTGGTATTATCGCTGTATTTGCAGATGCTCCTTTGGCAGATAGGGGAATGGAGGATAAACGGCAATCTCAACAGTTGGTACCATATGGTGGCAGGACCAGTTGCGGAAACCACGCAGCGGTCCATTCTCATCATATCGATGGTTATTTTTATCGTCGAAACATATATATTCATCCGGTAGCATGATCAAGGAAGGTTCACTAAATATATAAAAAAAGTCGTGCTTGCAACGGGGGGGGTCAGCTAGTATCGTGATAATAGAGTGAAAAAAATACCTTTGTCATCTTCGGTTAGTATTGTTGAATCTACGTATCGTGTGTGGGGATGGGTTGTCCTTACGTGGGCGTTGTATCGATACTTTTTCCATCTACCGGAGTGGGCAGACGAATTTATTTTCAAACCCATGGTATTTGTGCTTCCGGTGTTGTGGTACGTGAAAAGCCGTGAGAAGGCTACACTTGCGTCAATCGGATTGACCGGTAAAAATCTCTTTACCAGTATCTATATCGGTTTGGGCTTCGGCTTTGTGTTTGCCCTGGAGGGCCTTGCTGCGAATGCAATCAAGTACGGCAAGATAGAAATTGTGCCGATTGCGGCATTTGAGCAATACGGTATGGGCATGCTGATTCTGCTTTCGGCTGCAACCGCATTTTCTGAAGAGGTCTTAAGCCGGGGGTTTGTTTTTTCAAGACTTATGAAAGGCAACAAGGGGCTTATGTATTCGGCGTTTCTCTCGACTCTTATGTTTGTCGTACTGCATATTCCTATCTTAGCCTTCGGACTCAAGTTGCAGGGGGTAGCGCTGCTTTTATTCTTTGTTACGGATTTTATTTTGGGATTTGCCAATGCGCTGCTTCTGTATAATACCGGTTCTCTTGTCGCTCCGATTCTTGTCCACATATTCTGGAACATGACAGTAGCGCTTTATTTATAAACTCGCATTTACTTTTATAATGGTTTTTGAATGTAGTGCATCAAGGTGCCGAAGTGCTTCTGTGGTGCGATATTGCGCCTCTTCTGAATTTTTTACGGAAGATGTAACGTGTTGAATGACCTGATTGCGTCCGTAGTCGTCTGGGGAAACAGTTTGTTTCGTATGTTCTGGAATGGTGAGACGTGCGTTTATATATGCCAATTCCACCCCAGCCTGGAATTTATATCCGCGGGTTGATGGTGTTTTGAGCAATTGCGTTATTGTTTCTTGTGGGATAGTGAATGAATCGGTTAATTGACCGTTATATAATTTGCGTGCATGTAACAGTGTGTCTGTAATTTTTTTATCTTCGATCATTTCCTTGATCCCATTGATACCGATATTTAACGCGAACGCGGCTGTCGTAAGGCCAAATAACGGTCGGATTATATTTGTAAGCCGTCCTTTTGGCAGAATACCGCGTTGATTATATCCCATAGCGATGTCAGTGAGAGAGCCGTGGAAAAGGTACGCCCACGAGAGCGCCATACTATTCATCAAAATGTGGGTCATCATGCTGCGAGCAAGCCCCATTTCTTGAGCATCTTTTGTCAGTTTTGCAGCCTCGACTGTTTGTGTGATGGCTTTAAGTGGTGCTACTCCTAGTTGTCTGTATACACCCGTTGTATGTGCGAGTCCAAATAATCCGTCAGATAATCGTCGTGATATATCTGGACGCATGTGGACACCTGCAGGGTCACTAATAACATTGATGATTTTCGGGATAGCTCCACTCCGAAAGACCGCTTCTTCACAGAGAGGGGCAATGAGTGTTCCGTACCATAATATTTTAATGTCGTTTTTACTCATTCCGTGACGTCGACCGGCAATTGAGAGACCGATATTTGCGAGCGAGACCGCGCCTAGTGTCGCCAGGAATTGGTTTTTTGCTGGTTGGCGACCCCATATTTCTTTGAGAGAGGATTTTTTTAATTGTTCTTTAGGGATCGTCTCGATGGTTTTTGTTGCCCAGTTTATCGTATCGTCCGCAATGCTGGTTGCCTCGTTTGCTATAGTCTTTTTTTCAGATTGTGAAAATTTATCAAGATGGCGACCATCAATTTTTAGAGGAAAATCAACGGGTTCGTGTATATCTGCAACAGATTTGTGTTCCATATTGGAAAATCCATAAAAAACAGGAGATACTTGTTCTGTCATGTAATACCTAATTGTAGTGCTAGTGTATATAAAATGGACTATGAAACAATAGGGTAGGATTTTAGGTGATTTGACTGATTTATGAAGTTTTTAGGTAGCCAGCCAGCCGCCGTCAACATAGAGAGTCGCCCCTGTCGTATATGCAGCTTCCTCCGAGGCAAAATACACCACCGCTGCGGCAATTTCTTCCGGTGTCCCAAACCGCTTTATCGGCAGCCTGGATGTCATGCCCTTTTTCGTAGCTTCAGGGGTGCCTTGCGTCATTTCCGTATCGACGCCTCCCGGCCCGATTGCATTAACGGTGATACCCAATGGTCCCAACTCTGCTGCGAGGGCCTCTGTAAGCCCGATGATGCCACCCTTGCTGGCGCAATAGTGAGATATTGAAGCAAACCCCACGCCAACCCCTCCTGAGGCAATAGAGGCGATATTTATAATCCTCCCCCATTTTGTTTTGGCCATTTCGCGTGCTGCTGCCTGTGCCGCGTAGAAATATCCCTTGAGGTTGGTATCGATAACTTTGTCCCACGCTTCCTCTTTCATCTCCAGGAACGGGGAGTAGTCGAGGACTCCGGCGTTGTTTACTAAAACATCCAAACGGCCGAATGTTGCAACGGCAAGCGCTACGGCGGCATCTACTTCGTTCCGTTTGGTTATATCCATTTGTGCCACATGCGCCTCTTTGCCGCGTGATTTTATTTCTGCCGCAACCGCTTCAAGTTTTTCTATGCGGCGAGCGGCTACAACGACTTTAGCGCCCTGGTTTGCAAGTGCGATAGCCGTTGCTCTTCCCATACCGCTGGATGCTCCGGTAACGAGGGCGACTTTGCCAGATAGGTCAAACATAATATCCTCCTTTGAGTTTCTTATCTTTTACGCAACGTATAGCTCTTAAGAAGTAATATGAAAATAACGGTCATATTGACCGCTGAGATTGCGCACCAGGTACAGATGCCCTTGATGATCGTAAGTTCTACATAGGTAAACCACGCGACGAATAAAATACCGAAGGTTGCCATGCCGAGCATGCTGCGGAGCACCCACGGTTTACGTTTGTTCGTTCGAAGGAATGCCAACGTGGCGATAATGGAGTATCCCACCAAACCAACGGCAGGGACAGGGACAACGCCAAACAAATAGCTTGCCGGACTTTTACGCACCAACTCGCATCCGCTCGTGACGCAGACGATGCCTGTTTTGCGGATAAAACTTTGTGTGACGTATATGGCAATTGCTATTCCCAGTAACGAGAGAAAAAAGATCATTCTATTGAGGTTCCGCGATTGGGTTTCCGAGGCCGTATTTGTCATATATTCAGTATACATAATTTCTGTCAAATATATGTAATTTATATTACATAAGAATTGTGATATGAAGGTATATACTCGTTGTTAGATATGGCAAAAACTAATCCGTTGGCTGTGAAAAACATAGAATCATTTTTTGTAGGCTACCAGCCCATGGCATACAAAAAAGGCGAACTCATCCTGCGCGCTGAAGATGCGCCGTTTGGGGTGTACTTTCTGCAAAGCGGATATGTGCGGCAATACCTGCTTTCGCCCTCAGGAGAGACATTTATCGTGCATATCTATAAGTCCGGATCATTCTTTCCGCTTACGTGGATATTAAACGATACGCCAAATGTGTATCACTTCGAAGCGATGACGCCAGTGAGTGTTGTAAGAGCCCCGAAAGACTCGTTTGTCGAGTTTCTCAAAGTTCATCCCGAGGCGTTATTTTACGCTACGCAGCGTATAGCCCTGGGGCTTGCGGGCTTTGTCAGCCGGGTGGCTCAGTTGGTACTCGACGACGCGTACACAAAAACAATACTCCTTATTCTTTACTACGCTGACAACTTCGGAGAGAAGACGAAAGAGGGGATCGCGCTCAAGATTCCGTTAACACACCGAGAAATCGCTTCTTGGATCGGAACCACCCGGGAAACGGCTAGCCTTCAGGTTGAGACACTGGTGAAAAAAGGTTTACTTGCAACAAAAGGTAGGCTTCTTGTTGTCCGCAATCTTGACACATTAAAGAGTGCAATCAGAAGCCGGTAACCCCCCATTTACTTTCTTCTGTTTATTTCCTTCCAGAAATACACGGTTCCCATTATTTCTCTACAAATTTGTTGTAGACGAGGGCAAACAGATATCCGACGAGCCAGGCGGAAATGGTTGATGACACCAGCCCCAATACAAATGTCGACGGTGCTATGGCCCATGTATTGAGTCTTGTGAGCGCTACCCCATGAAGCCACGATTGAGCAATAGTAAACATAAGGTCAGGGAATACTCCGACGAGTCCTCTGCACGCGACAAAGACAAATGCGGTCGTCACACCGGCGGCGTTTGCGGCCGCCATCGGATCTTTAAGTCCAAATGATTTAGCCATGATATATATCACCTCCTTTTTTAGTATGCATTATTGAGTGCCGTAATGTCGAGAGCGATGGTGTCCATGCTGGGGTCTTCGATTGGTATGTTTTATATGATGGATATATAGTGCTGATCTGACGCTCTTCCTCATGCGCAAGGCGCACATATCGCCAGATAAGGAATGGCGCCATAAGGAGGGTCGGAATCGTCGGCCACTGGAGGAGAAAGCCGATAATGATGAGTATAAATCCTATGTATTGGGGGTGGCGGATGTATCGATACGGTCCAGTAGTGGCAAGTGTTCTGTTTTTTGCAGCCGCATACAATATGTTCCATGCCGCTCCTATCAGGAGCACACCACCAACCAGGCTCACGTTACTTATGATATGGAGGGGGCTCATGTGCGGATCGCCGGTATTACCTAATACTGTTTCCCACAAGTGGCCGGAGTTATGGGTGAGATTGAGTTGCGGCAGCTTGGTTCCAAACCAGGCAGTCAAAAGGTAAATGGTGAGCGGGAATCCATACATTTCGGCAAAAAGCGCGACGATGAATGCGGCAAACAATCCGAAGGTGCGCCAATCCATGGCCGTTTTTGGCTTAAACGCATCAAAGAGAAACAGAAGAAAAACCGCGCTTATGCCGATGACGAGAAGCCAATTACCATAGTCGTAGGTCATAATTAGGCATGCTTGCCGTGATCGCCATGTTTCATCAGAAACATGTGTCCCAAGGGGCAAGCGAGAAATAGCCCGATGGTTGCGAGATTTCCTAGATTTTTTCCTGCGAGGAACCACAGTGCTATACCGACAAACGGGAGAGCGCAGAGAATTGGTATGAGCCATTTTTTCATTGTTTCACCTCCCAAGTAAATGTACGTTCCGTAATACCTGCAATGTTCCGGAATGTGAGAGTGAATTTGCTCGCTTTTGACAGATCAGGTGTGAAACGCAATGTTCCCTTGCGGTGATGACCGCCAGGCGGTGAACCGTCCCAGAAAGGTGTATAACTAGCACTGGTATCATCTGTAAAGCTGGCAACCTTTATTACATCAAAGGCTAAATCAACGGAATGTGTTTCAAATGCCACGTCAAACGACGCGGGAAAACCCGGTTTGAGTGAAAGGGGAGTCACGGAGACGGTTACATCTCCGCCTGCGTGTTCCCTCGTTTCATATGTGGTCTCCCCCGACGATGTATTTGTCGTTGCTTGTTGAACGGAAGAGTCGGATGCAGGCGTTCTTACCATACGACCCAACACAACTCCGGTCGTGAGTATTATGATGAGAAGAAGAATTTTCGTCGTTAGTTTCATACTGCTTTTCGTACATGTTGCCACATAATGCCGATACCAATGATATTAATGAGGATACTCACGGCAAGTATTGATTTTTGATACTGGCCAATGAGAGAAGCTAGGGCCGAAAGACCAACAATCGGCAGCACATCGGTCGTATGGTGGACACAGCAGGCGAGCATGCCAACTCCGGCTGATGTACCGCCTGCGGCGAGCGCACCCTGCGCTTTTTGTTGTATCGCTTGCCGGAGTTTGGTATAGAGCCCGACTTGGATGCCAAACCCTATGGCAAGTGGCACCATGAGATACCAAAGGGCTTGGAATTGTTCTACCGCGGCGTCAAAGCCACTTAACCAAGTCATGGTTGTTCCATAGACTGAAAAAAGGCTCAAGCCTCCAAGTAATCCTAAGATGATTGGTTGTTTGAGCATGCTGAATGGACTCCCGCTTTCGCGGGAATAACATACCAATACTTATGCGCCGCAGCTGCCGCCGGTTGTCGGACGGTAGGGAAGCGGGCCGACTTGTTTGGATATTTCTCCCGCGCCTTTGCCGCTTGAGTATTTTTCCCCGAGCACTTCTTTGGCGTCTACTTTATCCCACGTCACGCCTTGTCGAGCAAAATAGGTTGCGGCCGTCAGGTAGCTATCCGGGAACCAAAAGCTGTTAAAGCCCAGCACATACCGGTAAATATCCTTTTCGGGAATTCCTGCTGACACGAGAAGCTCGATGACCGCAAGGGCCGCCATACCGTGATTGCAGTCCGGAAACCACGTAGAGTTGCCGCAACATGGGCGATAGACGTTTTTAGTTATCTCGCCAACCTTCATCTGTTGCTCGGCAGTGAGCGTGATAAAGTCAAAGCGATTGAGGTAATCCGTCGCTTTGCCGCGCGCCAAACTCCACCCACCCGTTGAAGCAAAATCGTCTTGCTTGTTGGCATATTCTTTGCCCAACGGACCGTCCGTATAGACG
>CAYSAP010000009.1:0-25707 GCA_964429085.1 uncultured Gammaproteobacteria bacterium
CATATATATACCTTCCTGGATGCCATGGCAGGAACGCGTTTGCAGCTGACCGGCGAAGGATCTTGGGTGACCGGATTTGCTACCGTTCGGGAGGATATATCACGCGTATTGCTTGTTAACTTCGATGCAAATGGGGGTCATAGCGAGCAGGTGCCGGTCAAATTTACCAATCTAGAACCGGGCTCATACCAACTCCGTCAACGATTATTATTCGGCAGGGATACTACTACTGCATATGATGTCACAGAAGACTCTCTTGCGACCGATATTTTTATGTCTGCTCAAAGCGTCGCTATCCTGGAGTTGTCAAAAAAACAAAGTGCCACGACGGAGTAATTAAGACAGCTTGTCCGAAGCTCCCCCATTAACCACTTCCTGCGCGGGCTCCAGAAAGAATCCTCGTAGCACCTGGATTTTACGCGTCACTTTGAGCACTGCATATACCTGAGCGACCCCCAACACCCACGAGAGAAAAAAGTACGTTATTATTCCTAAGCTCGCGGAGATGCCGGTCAATAATATAAGCCCGAACGTGCGCGTCGTATCAAATACAAGCTGATCGAGTAATTTGAGGGGAATATATAGTGCGGCTCCGGTTACAAGCGCCGCCACTCCCATTTTGACCGCAGGCACTATAAGTACTCTTGAGATTATGCCGCGCATTTTCCGATCAAGCAGATACAACAACGCGAAGGCATTGATAATGCTTGCAATAGAAGTAGATAACCCAAGTGACCAGACCGGCAGATGAAATACCAAAACAAACAATGTGCTGAGCACCGAATTAAGCAGCACGGTTACAATCCCTACCGTCACAGGAGTTTTACTATCATACAATGCATAAAAACCGCGCGCCAATATATGAATGAGCGCCTGGGCAAATAAAGAAATACTAAAAGCGGACAGCGTCATTCCCGTGTCGACCGTTGCTGCCCAGTCAAACCGTGACGCTCCGAATACCAGTCGCACAACAGGAATCCGAAGCACCATAAATAATACTGATGCCGGCAACACCCAAAATAAAATCTGATGGATAGCCATATGAATGGTAGCAATAAAATCTTCGGTTTTATCCTTAGCGGCAAATTGCGAAAGCGACGGCAACGCCGCTTGGGCAATTGTCGTCCCGAAAAGACCTACAGGCAGCTGCTGCAAATGCTGTGCAAAGTTAAATATGGTAACCATGCGCGCTCCGAGTAAACTTGCGAGAATCAGATCGACCGTAATATCAATTTGTGCGATAGCGAGCCCCAACGTCCGCGGCCCCATGAGTCTGCCGACTTCTCTCACACCAGGAAGATTAGGATTAATCTCCCATGAATGCCGATACCCTAAGCGAATGATGAGCGGAATTTGAATCGCAGCAAAAAGTGCTGCCCCAATACCTACACCCACCACCGGACCCCACAACCCCCATACAGAAGACAACGTAACGGTGCCGATAATTATGCCGACGTTATACAACACAGGAGCTGCCGCGGGTATAAGAAACAAACTATGCGACTGTAATATACCAGTCAACACGTTTCCGATAAGAAGAGGCGCTACCTGGAAAAGAAGAATAAACCGCGTAAAGGCGCTCATCTCAACGATCTGTGCTTCGTTAAATCCAGGAGCAAGAAATCGGGAAATCCACGGGGCTGCGATAAATAACGGGATCGCCACAACAGAAAGCACTACGACGCTGAGATTGATGAGTACCGTAGCAAGCCTCTCTGCATCACGCTCGCGATTCTCCGAGATATATTTTGTATAGACCGGAATAAACGCGGCCGTAAGCGCTCCCATTACCAGTAGTTCGAAAATAACATTAGGAATCCGAAATGCGGCAAAATACACCCCGAGCTCCTCAGGAGCGAAATGGGTCGACAATATACGGTCACGGATAAGTCCCAACACGCGAGAAAGCAACACCATGAACGCTAATACCATGGCTGCCGACCCTATAGTGGTTTGTTTTTTAAAGGCAAGACTCCAAAACCGCTTCATAACTTCCCTATTATAGATCAGAGTTATCTTGACCTACCAGGGTCAAGTACGGTATACTTGCATTCATGCCAATCACAAAACAAGCATCAAAGAAGCTGCGCCATGATCGTGCCATCACCAAACAGAACACGAAATCCAGGGCAACGCTTAAGTCTCTGGTAAAAAAAGCGCGCAAATCTCCGACACAAAAATCTATTACCACAGCAACAAGTGCTCTTGATAAGGCCGTCAAACGGAATCTTATCCATAAGAACGCAGCGGCACGGACTAAATCAAGACTTTCTAAACTCCTCAAAAAGTAAGCAGGACGCCTCGCGCCCCCCGTTTCATTTAGAGAACCTCCTTGTTATACTTGGAAGTATATGCCTGTTAAAGAAATACGCATTAATCTGTTAGGGTCGCAAGACCTGAGCCACACTCCATGGGGCAGGCTCGTGGAATGGGCGACGACATACGGCAGATATATCATGATTACGACTGAGATAGTCGTCCTCCTCGCGTTTATTTCCCGTTTTAGTCTTGACCGGAAAAACACCGATCTCACGGAAGAACTACGGCAAAAACAAGCCATCATAGAAGCAAATGTGGATTTTGAACGGGATATCAAATCACTCCAATCCCACTTGACCACCGCAAAAGCGCTCCTTACCGATCAGGCAAAACCCGTTGAAGTTGTCAACACCTTAGAATCTCTCATTCCGGCAGATGTATATTTATCTTCGGTTGATATAACGCGAAACAAAATAACCATTTCCGCAACCGCCGGAACCACGAGAGGATTTGCACAATTTTTATCTAACGTGCAGTCGATACAACAAATCCAAAACGTATTACTCGGAGATATTCGCCGCGAACCCACAAGCGGCATAGAATTCCAATTAACTGCGGATATTGCAGGAGTGAAAGAAAAATAATCTATGGCATATAATCCCAACCAACCCGTCGCAGAAACCCAATTTCACCGGTATTATCAAAAAATATCGCCGGCGCTCAAAAAACCAAAAATGCGGGCATCCACTACCGCAGTATTTTCATTTCTCGCAATTTCGCTTTTTGCATGGTATGCCATTCGCCCGACTGCACAGACCATTATCTTCTTACGGCGCGAAATCGCAGATAAAACCGTTCTCAATGAGCGGATGGAAAACAAAATTACTGCGCTCATAGAAGCCCAAGCGACCTATGAAACCATAAAGGACCGGCTTCCCGTGGTCGCTCAGGCTCTCCCGAATAATCCCGATGCCATCATACTTGCGCGGCAACTCCGGAACCTCGCAGTTATCTCCGGTGCATCCATTTCTGCCATACAAATCCCAAGCTTGCCCATACTAGGACAAGAAGCGACACCAGGGGCAAAACTCGCGCCGAGCAAACCATTAGAGCAATTCCCGGTAAGTCTCATTCTTTCAGGTTCCTATGTATCGCTTAAAGAATTTATGGACGGGTTGCTCAAATTGCGGCGTATCGCCGGCATCGATACGATCTCCATTAAACCGACATTGCGTCTTGGATTACCCGGAGATGCGTTACAATTATCTATTCGCCTACAATCATATTATTTGACACAATAAGCATATGGATGAAGAAAGAGATTTGTTGCTCGTTGCGGTATTTACCACACTCACGATATTTCTGTGGGTATTTTTCGAGCTGGTAAAAACGTCCAAAACGTCCTCTGTTGCCCAGCCGCTCCAGCAAGTCGTAAGCCCGTTATCAAGTAAAATTGACGTCACCGTTCTGGATGAACTCGAAGCGCGTAGTACATTTGACTAATATCTATGCATGAACGAAAAATTCCAACAATAATAGGACTGCTGCTCGTCGTGTTTGCCGTCATGATGTTCCGTTTTGCTTTTGACCGCGTCGGTCCGCTGCTTACCCGTGCATCTGCCACACATACCCCGCAACAGATAACAGTCAGCAACCTATCCGACACGGCGTTTACGGTTTCCTGGATAACAGCCGAAGAAACGACGGGAGCGCTCATCGTCGAGGGAATAACTGCTCCGATGTATGACGACAGGCTATCCATTACCACCGGATCAAACAAACAGGCAAAACAATCATTTTCTACCCACACCATTTCCGTCCGGAACATAAAACCCGATACTTCATATCGCTTCCGTATTTTGTCCGGCACCAAAACGTTTCTAAACAACGGTGCTCCATATGAAACCCGAACAGCCTTACCACTCACCGGCACGGGTACGAATTTGGAACCCGCGTATGGCCAGGTTACCGAACCATCCGGATCTCCCGCTGAAGGCGCGATCGTATACGTAACCCCCGAAAACGGACAGACATTGTCGGCTATCGTGAATGCCTCCGGCTCCTGGGTCATCCCGCTTAACCTCGCCCGCACAGAAAATTTTACAACATATCTCAACCCCTCAGGGCGTATCAATGAATCAATTATTATCCGCTCCTCCGAAGGAGAAGCAACTGCACTTACGGACAGCGTGAACGACAACCCTGTTCCTGCAATGACTATCGGCAAGACCTATGATTTCCGCAAAATTCAGGCGTCAGAAAACCAAAACCGCCCACTGACTCAGGCATCACCAGCGGTCTTAGGGACAAATACGGCACATGTGTCTCAACCGATAATCGCAATCACCAAACCCGCACAAGGATCGGCAATGCCATCGAATCTGCCGCTTATCCAGGGAACCGGAGTTCCCGGAAATAGTGTACTCATTATTCTCGGAATGCAAAACCCTGTAAGTTCTACGACTACTGTCGGAGAAGACGGCGTTTGGCGATATACACCACAACACCCTTTGGCAGAGGGGAAACAAAGTATAACCATCACAACCACAGACCAAAATAACCAAATAAAAGCCCTCACAAACACGTTCGAAATTCTCAAAAGCGGAACTCAAGTATTGGGCGATGCAACGCCTTCAGCGACTCTCGATCCAACGCCGACTATTGAAAAAACTCCTACTCCTGTCGCAACGCTTTCTGGGGAGCCAATGCCCACCAGCGGCAACGAACTCCCGCTCATACTATTACTGACGTTAGGCTTTATTTTGTTTCTTGGGGGAACCGGTTTACTCATTATTTAGAAAGAAAATCATGTGCTCTCTTGACTCACATAGCCTAAACCCGTTAGTCTGATAATAGGAGTACTTTTTGTATGCCGGATGACGATATAATTGCAGCTCAAAAAGCGATAGATGAAGCCGTAAAAAACGTTGATCCGGCGTTGTCTCCTACAGCTATCCCTCCGGAGCCGGAACCTGTGCCGGAAAAACAACCGGATCTGATGCCTCCTTCACCGCTACCTGCTACACCTATAAACGAAACGGGAGAAAAACTGGTAAGCGAGCTACTCGAAGAACCGGCGCCAATTCCAACAGTCACCCCGCCACACGTGCAATCACAACACCCACTTCCTCCGTCAGGCGGCATGAAGAAAAAAAGCGGCAAAGGAGCAATCCTTGCTATTATCGCAACGCTATTATTAACACTACCGATTGCCGTATATTTCTTGTCCCAGCAAAACCAACAAATTGCCGAATTGCGCAGCAGAGCAACGGGAAATACGTACCAGTATGAGTGCAACATCAACGATCCTAACGCTTGTAACGGTAATCCAAGTGCGTGCCATTGCCAGGGCGGCGATGCCTGTACCGGAACAATATGTGAGCCGAATATCGAAACGTCGTGTCGCAACCAAGGCAGGTCATGGTGCGACAATATGTATGGGCAAGGAAAAACGTGCTGCGTAGCAGGATATGTGTGTAACCCGAATGGTGACGGTTGTGTTCCCGGCGGCGGAAATCCCACAGCTACCCCCCGTCCGGGCGACGATGATGATGACAACGATGATGACAATACTAATCCCACGGCGACACCCACAACAGGCACTGCTCCTGTCTGCCAGAACATCAAAATCTACAAAGGGGGCGTGCAGGTGACTCCTTCAACCCTTCGGGCCGGCGACGATGTGGTCCTTGCCGTCAAAGGAAATCTTGCACCGACCAAAGCACACTTCCGTGTCAACGGAGGAGCGTGGACGCAAACAACAACCAAAAATGCTGCCAATGAATTTACCCTTTCATACACCATTCCTGCCGGTGTCATAGACTTTGTCATTGAAGGAGAAGTGTTTACGAACGGAGCGTGGAGATAATATGAGTTTCTTGAAGAAATACTGGTATTTACTGCTCGTTACCATCATCACCGTGGGCATCGGCGTGGTAGCCTACCTTACCAGTATTAAACTGGAGCAGCGACAGCCTGTTGCGCCCACCGTTCCCCAAGTATCACCAAAAGCGACAGATATCAACTGTAAAATCGTATTCACCCTGGGCACCCATACGCCTACACCAACCTGCGCTCCTAGACCACGATGTTTAAATGGAGATGAATTTCCGGAATGTGCCAATATGGGCGTTCCTGCGCCCCTTCCACCCGGAGGATGGTATTGTCCTGTTACTCCCACCCCGACACCGACGCCTACGGTAACGCCGACAGGAACTCCCGGACCGACATCGACTCCGACACCAACCACACCGGCTAATAACACGAAGCCTGTCTGTGTGGACCTTACCGTAGAACCGGCAATCGGCACCGTACCATATACCGTGACACTAACCTGTACCGGAAGAGACGAAGATGGCGATATTACCGCCGCTGAATTTACCATGCCGGACGGATCCAAGAAACTCGTTGAGCAAAATGTGGGAAGTCCCGGCTCATTGACCACAACCTACACGGTCACCACCAGCGGCGCCTACAGCTTCTCCTGTCAGGTACGGGACAACAACAATGCCTGGATATCCAGCGACGCGTGTAGAATTTCAACCGGTCCGACCGCGCCTCCGGGGTCGACGGCAACTCCCGCGCCTCTTGCGGTAAACCCAACGCCGAAAGTTCCGGTGGCTGGTGTACCGAGTGTCTTGGGAGCAAGTGTGGTGGCGGGAGGGATACTTTTGCTACTCCTCGGGTTAGCATTTTAAGTGACCTAAGTTACTTAAATTCCTTGCGGACAAACGCATGGATTGCCTCAAAACTCTCTTCGGGTAACAGTACGTACCTGCCGTACCATGAACTCGGCGGCGTGTAGAGTTTATCTTCAAGAGATATTCGTTGCGTCTGTTCTTTGAGCGTTTTCAAAAATAGTTTACCTATCGTCAGTAGTTCTCCGATATTCATATCCGTATCCGCCGCCTCATCGAATGCGCCATAGAGATTATCCACTTTGCCGGGGTTAAGGTAAATATCACTGGACATAAGTTTTTCTTTGAGGGCAAGTATCACCTCCTGCTGACGGCGGCTTCTGGCAAAATCACTTCCCTCATCTCCTTCCGCGTGCCTGCTTCGGACGTATTGGAGGGCCTGGTCGCCATCCATCACCTGCACACCTCCCTCAAAGTGCAGCGGCTCGTACCGGCAGCGAAACTCCGTGTCCCCCTCACATTCGTCATTCTCTTTTCCCGGTATCGGATACTCGGTATCCGTAAAGCTTGCGGGGACATTAACCTCAATGCCGCCGATAAGATCGATTACCTTCCGGAATCCGGAAAAATCCAGCACAAGCGCGTACTGGATGGGAAGTCCGACCATATCAGAGACGATTGCTTTGGATAATACCAATCCTCCGCCCTTTTTTTTCACTTCACCATAGTGATAAGCACTGTTCACTTTATCTTTGAGCGTATCAGACCAAATATCTCGCGGCACGGATATCATGGCAAGTGACTGGTTTTTTTCATGAAATGATAATACGAGGATCGTATCGGTCAAATCAGCGCCGTCATGAGTGCCACCAGGAATCCCCAAAAGCAATATATTTACCCTGCCATCAATGGGCTTCAAATCCGCTCCGGCGTCAAACACCAACCGGAATAGTGTAACCGGAGTAATGCCGGTTGCTTGCATAAATCCCGATGATATCGACAATCCTTTGAGGATAAGGAGGGCTATAAAAAATACTCCGAATAGGAGAAATGCAAGCTTTACTTTCGGCATATACACGCGTCTGACTTTGGGCTGCATGAGGATAAAGATTACTTAAGTCTCAATTCTGCTGCCTTTGCAATCGCGATCCATTTATCTGGAAATCGACTTGCAGTACCAGGCAAAACAACATTTACAACACCAAATATTCCGGCTGCAGTGTCCGGACTTACTCCGCCTCCATAACCAAAATCAGGATTGACTCCCAGATCATCGGTCATCTTTCGAATTATCCGACTTATACCTAAAATCTCATCCGGAGTCGGAGGAGGTTTTGCCGCTTTACCCTTAGCTAAAATTGACGAGAGAGGTTCAAAGACAATAGCGCCATTAAATGGTGTACCCCTCAATATAGCAAGTTGCCTTCGCAATACAACTTTAGTTTTACCCGATGCTTCCTCTTCCGGAGTGGGTCCAACACATAAGACAGGCGTCAAACCAACATCATGAGTCCGTAATATTTGTTCCCTGATAATTGCATCAGTCACATAAGGCCATTTATATCGCTCATCTGAGTGACCCAAAATGCCGAATTCGGCTCCAAGACGTTTTGCGGTTTGAGCCATGTTTGCCCCAGTAAAATCACCTGGAGGGTGAGGAGATAGCCCTTGTACACCAAGGGCAAAAATACCCTTCTGACGTGCGTTGCGCAATTCCGGAAGTTCACCTGTTAATCGATTTAATGTATCCAAAAGTCCCATTGGGGCAAATACAATCATGCGCACACCTCTTCCACGAAACGGTCTTTCCTTGAATTCTTCACCCATTTTCCGCGCCCAATCTGTAATATGCTCAGGGGTAGTAAAGTTAGCTTTTGGATTCCCAAAGATGTCAAAGCGATCAAATTCTATAGCTGACATATGCTAAGATTATACTCTATGACGGCAAATCTTCTCAATGATTTAAACCCGGACCAGCGCAAAGCGGTAACACACACTGACGGACCCGTGCTTATTCTGGCCGGAGCCGGTAGCGGGAAAACGAGAGTACTCACCTACCGGGTCGCGTATCTTATCGAACAAAATCTAGCGTTGCCACACAACATTCTCATGGTGACGTTTACCAATAAGGCGGCAAGCGCCATGAAAGAGCGTATCCGCGTAATCGTAAAAACCAAAGATCTCCCATATGCAGGCACGTTTCACTCATTATGCGCCAGAATCCTCAGGATTGACGGAAAACACATCAATTTACTATCCAACTTTGTCATTTACGACGATTCCGATCAAATTGACGCCACAAAAGCCGTGATGAAAAAATTTGATATTTCAATAAAAAACTATAACCCGAGAGCCGTACTCGCGACGATATCTCAGGCAAAAAATGAACTGATACCGGCCTTGGAATACCCCAATCTTGCCCGAGGTAACTTCCAGGAAACGGTTGCCCGAGTGTATTTGGGATACCAAAGACTACTCTTGGAAAACGTTGCGCTGGATTTCGATGACCTTCTTATGAAAACAGTCCAATTGTTCCAAAAAAACCCAGACGTATTAGGTAAATACCAGGAAAAGTATCACTATATTCTCGTCGACGAATACCAAGACACCAACAAGGCCCAGTACGTACTCACCAAGCTCCTTTCCGCCAGGTGGCGGAATATTTGCGTCGTCGGCGATGCGTCTCAGTCTATCTATCGGTGGCGGGGAGCGGATTTCCGAAATATTACCAATTTCCGTTCGGACTTTCCTGAGACGGAAGTATTTAACCTCGAGCAAAACTACCGGTCGAGCCAAATGATTCTTAATGCCGCATACGGCGTCATATCAAAAAATACGTCGCACCCGATCCTTAAACTTTGGACGGATAAAAAGGGCGGCGAACATATAACGCTCTATGAGGCGAGAAACGAGAATGACGAGGCGACATTTCTTATTCACATGATTCTGCAGTCGGGTAAGCCGTTTTCCGACTTTGCCGTCCTCTACAGAACAAACGCCCAATCCCGGGTACTCGAGGAAGCGTTTCTTCACGCTGGTGTGCCGTATACCCTCGTCGGAGGCACGCGGTTTTATGAACGCAAGGAAATAAAAGACGTGCTTGCATACTTGCGGGTACTCTCCAATCCCAAAGATACCGTCTCATATAACCGGATAGAAAAACTGGGCAAAGGCAGACTCGCAAAATTCCTGTCATTTGCAGACAAACTCTCCAAGGAAAATACATTAATCGGGCTTTCAACTCTCGAACTTTTGGATTCAACGGTCGAAGCTACCGCGTACCTCGAACTCTATGACGCGAACGTAGAGGAAGAGGTCTACCGGCTCGAAAACATCAAGGAGTTGCGGTCGGTCGCAACCGAATTTCCGGTTCTTTCCGAATTCCTGGAAAATGTCGCGCTTGTCGAACAGGAATACATACCCAAAAAAGTAAAGGAAGCCCCCGGCGTACGCCAGGCGGTGACCCTTATGACCCTGCATGCTGCCAAGGGACTTGAGTTCCCGGTGGTTTCGATTGTCGGCATGGAAGAAGGCATTTTTCCGCACAGCAGATCACTTATGGAAAAAGATGAAATTGAAGAAGAGCGCAGGCTTTGTTATGTCGGCATTACCCGGGCCAAAGAAAAATTATACCTGACTTACGCCAACCGGCGGCTCTTTTTTGGCCAACGCACCCAAAACATGATTTCCCGTTTTATCGCTGACATACCTGAATCAGCATTGGACTTGCAGGTATCTCTGGACGCAAACCGGGGATTCCGGGAAGACGACATGCTTCTTTAAGCCACAAAACGGAGTAAGAGCAGAATAAGCGTTCCGACGACCACACCGACTGCAAGAATCATTTCGATAGTTAAAAATATTTTCGCTGCCCCCCGCACATGACCGAAGGAAAAAAGTGGAAATACTAAACGACTATCAATAGGTAACCAATGTATTGGTGTTTCTGATCGAAACGATCGTTTTTGCTTCATCGCACGATATTGTACCACACCCGCAAAAGCGCGATAATACGTATATGACAAATGTCGGCGTAACAATCCAAAAACCCCTCCCTCAAACCAGTGACTCCTGGAATAGGGAGGTAAAACACCCATTGCAGACGTGGGAGTGGGGAGACTTCCGGCAGTCAATGGGAGTAGATGTTGTGCGTCTCAACGGATGGCAGCTGACGTTTCACCGAATTCCTTATACTCCGTGGACTATTGGGTACTTCCCAAAAGGACCAAAACCAACGAGCGCAATGTTTAAACAGCTTATGGCACTAGGTCGGAAAAAAAATGCAATCCTAATCCAACTGGAACCGAATGTTCCAGCCGGAAAAAACACAGAATCCGATACGAAGCTTCCACTTGTTCCTTCTCATCGTCCACTTTTTACCAAATATACGTTTATTCTCAGCCTTACCAAATCGGAAGAAGAACTCCTCAAAGCACTACATTCGAAAACCCGCTATAACCTGCGTGTTGCACAAAAACATAATGTCTCTGTCCAGGAGGATAATTCCGATGTAGCTTTCAAGGAGTATCTTCGGTTAAACGCAGAAACGACTGGTCGTCAGGGTTTCTATGCGCATAATCCTTCATATCACCGTAATATGTGGAAGGTCATGCAAAAAGCAGGTATCGCCCATTTGTTTACCGCAAAGTATATGGGGAAAACGCTTGCCGCCTGGATCATATTTACATTTCGGGACACGCTGTACTATCCCTATGGCACGTCCTCACGCGAGAACCGCGAGGTGATGGCGCCGACATTGCTTCTTTGGGAAATTGCGCGGTGGGGAAAAACACACGGATATGCTTATTTTGATCTCTGGGGGGCTTTGGGACCTAATCCAGATACCCATGATCCATGGTTCGGATTTCATCGGTTTAAGCAGGGTTTCAATCCAGTCATTGTGGAATATACGGGCTCCTACGATCTGATACTCCGTCCATTACTATATAAGCTCTACACGATTGCAGACACCATCCGATGGAGCATCCTCAAACGAAAAACGCGTGGCTCATAATCACATGGAAATTCAACAGTCAGCGCTCTATGCCTCCTATATCCGATCTCTCGGATGGAAGGTAGAAAAACTCAATGGATGTTATATTTTTATCAAACCGTTTCCGATTATCGGAGGGCTCGCAAAAATCCAGCGGGTCACCCGTCTCCCGACGCTAAGTAAATTACTGCCGGTTCTGCGTAAGTACGGCGTCCGCACGCTTGCCATTGAACCGGACAGCCGCATGAAAAAGGGCGCATTCACGAAGTGGTGCCGCACGGCCGCGCACAGCATCCGACTTAACCGGGATCCGTTTATCCCGACCAAAACGATCCGTGTCGATGTCACGGCTACCGAGAATGAAATGTTTTCCCGGTTGAGCGAGGCTAAACGCAGAGCGGTCCGCCGCGCACAAAAAAATGGTGTCACGGTAACAGTCAATAATGATATAGACACGTTGATCCATCTCAAGAGCCGTTCCGCCGGATTCCTGGGCTTTATCACGACGGCTGGAGCTAAAAAGCTTTGGTACGCACTTCCCCAAACACACAAAGCGGTGCTGCTAGCCCGCGGGCCGGACGGGGATCTTATCGGCGGAATCATGCTCATCGCCTGGAACCACATATCCTATTATTGGATCGCCGGAGCCCTTCCCCGGGGTAAAAAACTATTCGCCCCGACTCTTCTCGTTTGGGAAGCGCTCAAAGCCTCAAAGAAGTTGCGGTGCAAAGCACTCGACTTTGTAGGCGTCTGGGATGAAAGACTCCCCAAAGAAAATCTTTTGTGGAAAGGATTTACCAAATTTAAAGAGGGATTTGGAGGGTACACCCTTTATTACCCACTCATAACAACTTAGTACGCTGGGCCAGTAAATCCCGGACGTCCGTCACTGGAGACTTATCTTACTGACAATTAATATGTAAGGGCCACCAGGCGATCCTGGAGCTCTCATCCCTACTTGAGAATCAGTATACTCCTCACCTGACAGTATACCCTCAACAACAACATTCTTACCGACATAGTTACCGAAATTAAAATCTCCTCCAGCCATGCTTGACAGCACATGCTCCACCGTAGACGCTCCACCAGTCGATACGGTAAGACGGTATAGCAACCTACCACCATTATCAGAAATACTTTTGTTTACCACTCCTCTATACGTTTTTGCAGGGTTTGGTGTTACCGTGGGCATGCCGCATCCAGGTATAAACGGTTTGCCAGCGGAGACCCATTTTTTGTATCCCGTTATTTCACTCGCAGACAAGGAAACAAGGGCTTGCGTACACATAAGACCCGCCTGCGGATTCCCTTTGCAGCCATTGGACCAATTAATCCCGTCGGTACGATTCCAACAAATGATTGGTAATACCGTTGGCACTACTGCAAGACTTATCTTGCTGACAATTAACACTGGAAGACTTTCTCCTGGAAGACGTATCCCCGCCCGCTCATCATAATCCTCACTTTTCACTACACCAACAACCACAACCTGCTTATCCACGTACTTTTTAAAATTGAAATCAATTCCAGCTTCATTTGACAACAAGTACACCGTTGCAGGAGATCGTACTCCGCCAGGAGCCGGAACCATGAGGCGGTATGGATACGGAGCATCAGTAATTGGCGTCCCACCTGCTGAATTGACAGTTGCTACCATTCCTCTATACGTTTTTGCAGGGGGCTTAACCTCTTTAATCCCCGCAATACTTATGTCCGAAATATCGACGCGCGCTTTCGCCTGCGTCCGAAGGTTCTCAAACGAAATCTTCATTGATACGACCTGTTTGAGCGATGTTTCTTTCGGAAAATTAAATGAAACGTCATGCATCACTCCATCAGCAAGCGCCATTCTAGTTACCGGTGGTTCATCCGTATTTTTGCCCTGCAAACGATAAGAAATCTGAAATGGCACGCTAATCACATGCTGATTTCCTGATGGAGGCACTCCACCTCCACCTGTATACGTACCAGCAGGTTGATCAACTTTTGGACAATACGTCACCCCCTCCTGAACATACTTGCATGACTTTTTTAAATACGCACACGGTGGCACCGGCTCGCAAGTTGGGGTGGGCTTTATGCCTGACGGCATGCTACTCAACTTTAACCGCATTCGGAAGCGATTAACGGGATACTTTAAAATAACGTTGACTGCATTCTGATTTATCCTCGGACTAAGTACATAGATAGAGGACGGCGTTCTACATCTGTAATTTCCTCTCTTTTCACTCCCAGTGCACTCCTCTTCCCCATAACGAATCTCTTCAACCTTCGATCCAACCACGAGTGAATAGTTCCCGTCTTTAACTATGGCGCTTTCAAAATCTTCAGCATTCCATCCCTCATTGTCTTTCTTAAACCCCCATTCCTTAAGGACAACTTCTTCTTGTGCAGCTTTGGAACGAAGTTCAAAGGATCCATTTTTAAATATTGCGTATCCGATAACTACTGAGACTAAACCAAGCACCACGGTCAATACAAATGTAAGTACACGCGTAGAGGAATCATGGTTTCTTACCATATACTATTTACCCTACAACGGCTTATATACCGTGTCAACCACAAAATATACTGTACTCACATCTACTACAAAGTTGAGTTCCAGAACAGATAAAGTCTGATGCTTCTATCTCTTTTGCAATGGAAAGAATTTTTGCTTTTTCTGCATCAAGCTGCTCTTTGGAACGCTTTGTTGAAATAGATGTTTTGGTGTCGAAATAATACATCGTTAACGTAATATCTTCAGCGTTTTTGCCAAATGGTGATCCTTGTATTTCACTCGCTGCTAAAGCGTACATAGAAAGTTGCAGATTCGTATCTATCTCTTTCCTCGATGGCATTTTACCTGTCTTATAATCGATGATCTCAATTTTTCCATCAGGCAATATATCTACTCTGTCTATTTTTCCGCCAATTTTAAGCTGCCTCTCACTATTTCCTATTGGCAACACAAACGGTAATTCAAGTGCTCCGATTATTGTTTTTTTAGAATATTCAGTATCAAAATACTCACTCACATACCGCTCTCCTTGTTTTTTCATATCCGCTTCATACCGTGTATTTTCATAGCCCTCTTTTTTCCAACGGTCAGTAAGCCTTGTAAGCAACAGCTCCTTAGTAACCTTTTCGCCTGCCCTATGCAGTTCATAAAAGTCATGAAGCGCGTCGTGTACACTGATTCCGAAAGACAGGGAAGCCGACGGCGGCGTCGGGATATTAAACATATACCGCAGTTTATAATGCAGTGGACATAACCGGAACGTCTCTATCTGAGAATAGGAAAGGTATGTAATTGGTTGCCGCACAGATTCCTTGGCCTCAATAGTTTTTGAATCTATGGGTTTCCAATCCAACAGCGACATTTGTTTAGGCTGTAATTCCGGCGATATAATCGATTTCTCGCCGATAACTTCATACACAAACGGAGAAAGCTTCTTCTCCCGCTTTCCTTCCCCGTAATAATTCGATCCGGTAAGAAATAAATAATCTTGTGCCCGCGTCATACCCACGTAACAAAGCCTTCGCTCTTCTTCGAGGTGATAATCTCCCTCCGGTAATTCTTCCTTGGTAAGCGCCTCCGGAATAGGTATGGTCTCTCTCCGTTCAATCGTGGGAAAACGCGCGGAAACGAGATTTATAAGAAACACCACCGGAAACTCAAGACCCTTCGCACCATGCACGGATAATATATTTACCGCGTTGTTGGTTACCCAATCGTTGTCATTAGACAGCGGAGATTCGCCCAGCTCCATGGAAAGCCCGATCCAATCAAGAACCGCGGGGACGCTTGCGTCGCTATGATCCGTTTCATATGTTTTAAGCTTACTGAAAAACTTGGATATATTGTTGGCGATCTTCTCATCAATCGGCGCGCTATAATCCAGAATATTTCTCATCATTCCCGTATCGGTCAAAAAATAAAACAGTATTTGACCGGCGCTTTCTCTCGTCACGAGCCCCAGATGCCGGTGAATCATCGACACAAGTTTCGTTATTGCTTCTACTGTTGCATCGCCAATTGAGGAAACGTCCGCGCCATCTATCGTCCGCTCCCCTGCAACCACTTCGCTCGCTTCAAAAAGAGAAAGGTTTTGCTTCCGTGCCAAATTAGCCACAGCCGCAATATCGCGTGCGCTTAGGGAAAAATAACTCATGGAAAATACACGGAACAAGGCAACATTATCCTCAAAATTATGGAGCACCTGCAAGTATGCAATAAGGTCTTTTATTTCCGGCTGTCGGAAAAGTTGCCCCGGACCAAGGAACTGGTATGGAATACCATGACGCATGAGGGAACGCACAAACGGTTCCGCATGATTATTTGCCCTAACCAATATGGCAAAATCTTTCCATTCAAATTTTTTGCCTTTGGCGAGTTCCGTTTCCGCCATGCGTTTAATCTCTTTGGCCACCGCATCCGCTTCATTTTCCACACGATCGCAATAGATAAGCTTCGGCCAGACGCCAGCAATCTTTCGCTCTGCCGTAAGCTTCTTGTTGATGTGTTCCTTAACCTCCAAACGGTCCGGGTTATTGTGCTGAATCAAGCTATACGATGCGTCCAATATCGCCTGGGTGGAGCGATAATTTTTTGTTAACACTATAAGTTTCACGTTGGGATACGTTTTTCTAAATTGTAAAACGTTCGATACGGCGGCTCCGCGCCACTTGTACACCGCCTGATCATCGTCTGCCACAACCGTCAAGTTTGCCTTCTCACCCGCCATGAGCTTGACCAGTTCGTTTTGAGCGATATTGGTATCCTGGAATTCATCAACGAGAATATACCGGAATTGTTTTTGATAAAACGACAGTAGGTTCTTCCGTTTACGGAAAAGAGAAAGTGTTTGTGTAATGAGGTCGCCGAAATCCATAAACCCTTCGCGGGTTTTCACCTCCTGATATGCCTTATACGCTCCGGCAAGCTCTTCATACTTTTTTATTTCCAATGTGCTTTCTTCGGTGGCATCCTTATCTTCTTTTTTCTCTTTTTTTACCCAGGCGAGATACTGTTCCGGAGAAACGTCTTCATCCTGAAGCCTGGAAAAATGCTGCAGTATGCCCCCGATAAACTTGGTGGGGTTGCCGAGCGGCCGGAAATATTCCAGCCGGAAATGAAACAGGTGTTTACGAAACAACATCGTCGCATCGGTATCCGTCATGAGTTTATATGCCGGGTTAAGTCCCATATGGATCGCTTCAGCCCGCAGCAACCGGTCGCAGAATCGGTGAAACGTAGAAATCCACATTTGCGTGACCCCGTAGGGCATGATGACATCCACCCGCTCTTCCATCTCTCGCGCGGCTTTTTCAGTAAACGTTAATGCGAGAATTTCCGAAGGTAACGCGTTGCCTGAGGTGATGATGTGCTTAATCCGTTCGGTAACAACGGTTGTTTTGCCGGTCCCTGCACCGGCAATGATAAGCAAGGGCCCATCACCGAAGTGTACGGCTTCTTTCTGTGCATCATTGAGTGTTCGTTCATCAACGGGGACCTTGGTCATGGTGGGGTCATTATAATCTTACTCAAGAATCTTTTCGAGCAGCTCGGGAAACTGTTTATATTGGGGCCCTTTTTCAAGGTTAAAATGCCCTTGGCCTTTGAGAAATATATACTCTGCGTCTAATGCCTGCTTGAATTGCTTTGCGTCTTCGACCGGAACATACGGATCATCATCAGAATGAAATATAATAAATCGTTTCGCGTGTTTTTTAATTGCATCGAAATCAAATGGTTTCTTGAATAATCCGGCGATATCAGTCCATCCGTGCGTATTGATGAACGCACCAACGGTGATACATCTGTCAACTACAATATTTGACGGCAGGTGTTGCAATAACTTCAGTGCTTCAACGCCTCCTGAAGAATGACCAACAATTATCGTGTCTTTCGTAAATTTCCACTCAGTATTTCCGAGTATATACTGCGTGTATCGTTCCTCATCCGGATGAACCGCTTGTGGTAAATCCGGTGACCACACATTATATCCTCTCTTTTCCAATTCTTTTGTCAGCCAGGGAAACCAGTTCCCTTGAGAGGTGTTTGCCGTACCATGGAGGATAAGAACGTTTGCCATATTATTCCGGTAATACTTTTGACTCGTCCTCAGCACCATCTAGCGTCTGTGTCCGGGATAGTTTTTGCCCCAGCAGGGAAAACGATCCCGATACGGTACTCATGGAGTTATACGCGTTATTGATGTGCTTACCTAACACTCCTAAATTTTCTTCAATTTTTCCATAATCCTTCTGGATTGCCCGAAGCAACATAAACACCTGCCGCGATTTCTGCTCCAGATCTTTTCCCTGGAATGAAAGCAGCAACACCTGTAAATGTGCGTACAGTGTATTGGGGGAAACCGGATATACACGGAGTTTCCGCGCATAACTCATAAGGTCCTCCATATTGGCAATCTCGTAATACACGCCTTCGCTGGGAATATACATCAGCGCAAAGTCCATCGTTCCTTCCTCCGGCAAAATATATTTTTTGCTGATATCCGTGACGTGTTTTTTTACGTCTGCGCTGAAATCGCGCTTCGCTGAATTCCGCATGGCCTCGGTTTCGCCTTTATGCATTTTGGTAAAATTTTCCATCGGAAATTTGGAATCGACACAGAGGAGTCCCGCATCGGTTTTCAGTACCGCATCGACCTTCACACCGCTTTTGAATTGGTATTGCAGGTGAAAAGAATTTTTCGGGAATGCCTGACCGATCATGTCCTGCATCACCTGCTCACCGATATTTCCCCGGAGCTTCGGAGACTGTAAAAATTCCTGCAGGCTGCGTATTCCCTTGCCTACCTCGGACATTTCCCCTAAGTTCTGTTTCAAGTCCCCGATCACACGGGCTGCGGTATCCAACCTGTCGTTTAACTGCTTGGTGTTTGCCTGAAGCAACCTGCTTACGTCGGTAGTTTGCCCGCGCATCGCTTCATTTAACACTTTATTCGTATTTTCTATGGAAACCTGCATGGATTTGAGCCATTCAGTCAGTGTGGAATCGTCTTTCTTTTCCGATAGTTTCCCAAGCTCTTTTTTCACTAAATATCCGAGGATGGCAAACCCTGTTATAACGGCGAGGACGAGGATCAAAAAATCAAGGGTCATGATGCCCCATTGTAGCACGCGCATAAACTCACCTACAATAAATATATGGACCGACAAAAAAAAGAACGCATCCCGATTGTATTATTCATCGGGGTAACTGCCCTCATTGTTACAGCGGCTTACGTTAACGTGATCGGGCCGGATTCGCTCATATCGGTTCTTGGATTCTTCGCGCTCCTGAGCATTGCGTCGATGCTACTGGGAATATACGTATTTCCGCATACGCGGCATGCACTATTTCTGACCGCCGGGATAATTGTGCTTCTTGTACTTCGGTTCATAGGGCTGCGGCATCCGCTGTATATTATGTTGTTAATCGCAAGTATTATTGCCCTGGAATACCTCTGGAGGGATAATTCCTGAATAAATTGTTACAATAGGATAAACAAATGAACAAAAAATTCTATATTACGTGTGCCATTCCCTATGTGAACGCGGCTCCGCATATCGGGCATGCGCTGGAGTTCGTGCAGGGTGATGTGATTGCGCGCTACCACCGGCTGCTTGGCGAAGATACGACGTTACTGTCCGGCGGCGACGAAAATGCCCTCAAAAATGTTCAGGCAGCAGAAAAAGCAGGTCGGCCCGTACAGCAATTTATCGACGAAAATAATATCAAATTTTTTGAACTGACTAAATCTCTGGGCTGCCAATTTGATATCTGGCAAAAAGGAAGCGACACAGTGCACCACTTCCCGTCCAGCCAAAACCTATGGGAACTTTGTGACAAAGCAGGAGACATCTATAAAAAATCCTATGAGGGTCTTTACTGCATCGGGTGCGAAACGTTTTATGCTGCCGACGAGCTTGATGAAAAAGGAGAGTGCTCTGAACATCCAGGGAAAAAATTGGAAACGGTAAAAGAAGAAAATTACTTTTTCAACCTATCGAAATACCAACAGCAAATTATCGATCTCATAACCTCTGACAACCTCGCTATCACACCCAATACGCGTAAGAACGAAGTACTCTCGTTCCTGAAACAGCCGCTCCAGGACATCAGCATCTCCCGAAGCACCGAACGCGCCAAAAACTGGGGCGTGCCGGTACCCAACGATCCTACTCAGCGAATGTACGTCTGGTTTGATGCGCTCAACATTTACCAATCCGGCGTGGGATTCGGATGGGATGATGCAATGTATAAGAAATGGTGGCCGGCAGATGTCCATGTGATCGGCAAAGGGATCAGCCGGTTTCATGCGGTATATTGGCCGGCATTTTTGCTCTCAGCCGGACTGCCGACGCCGAAAGCGCTGTTTGTACACGGATACTTTACGGTAAACGGCCAAAAAATGAGCAAAACGTTAGGCAACGTCATCGATCCCACGGAACTTATAGCCAAATACGGAGCCGACCCCCTCAGGTATTATTTCTTACGCGAAATTCCCGCTGCTGCTGACGGTGATTTTTCTGAGCAGAGATTTAAGGAGCTTTATAATGCGGATCTTGCAAATGGCTTAGGCAATCTAATCTCACGCGTCGCAAAACTTTGTGAGACGAACAGAACTGTTATTGAACCCACCTCACCTCACCTTCATGACCGCGTTAATACATTCTTAGAAAGATTCGATTTTTCATCCGCACTTGCATATATATGGCGCGCTGACGTGGCATGGGGACTAAAATGGATGGACCAGGATATAAATAATTCCAAGCCTTGGGAAATAACAGATGTCAAACAACTCGCGCTCAAACTGAATCTGTATGTATTTTACATTCGGGATATTGCATACAATATTCTGCCGTTCCTCCCGGAAACTTCTAAAAAAATTCTCAAGCAATTTAAGGGACCAACGATTAAATCTGCGACTCCGTTATTCCCCCGGTTAACGTAAATTATGTATATCGACACGCATTGCCAACTGAATTTCTCGGACTTTGATCCGGACCGTGCAATGGTCATTGGCAACGCCAAAAAAGCAGGCGTGAAACAATTTATTGTTCCGGGCGTCAATCATCTCTCGTGCAGGACAGCCGTCCACCTGGCACATACCCACCCTGGTGTTATTTTTGCTGCCGTGGGGTACCATCCGTACGAAGCGCCACATAGCCCGAATACATCGTATCTGGAAACACTCCTGGGTGATGAATCGAATAAAGGTAAAATTATTGCAGTTGGAGAATGCGGACTGGATTATCATCAATATAAAGGAGAAATTGCAGGGGGAAGAAAAAACATTCAGCAACAATTATTTGAAACGCAATTGCGCCTCGCGCTCGCCTACGATCTTCCCGTCATCATCCATTGCCGAGACGCATTCGAGGATATGTTTGCAGTCCTTGCCCGGCTGCCCAAAATTCCTCGGGGAGTCGTGCACTGTTTTTCCGGAGGACTGCAGGACCTGCGCACAGCACTGGAACTGGGACTCTATGCCGGCATAGACGGAAACGTAACGTATTCCAAACAACTTTCCACCATCGTGCCATATATTCCCCTTACAGCCCTGCTACTGGAAACCGACGCGCCATATCTTACCCCGGTGCCTCACAGGGGGGAGCGGAACGAACCGAAATATATCCCACTTATTGCAGGACATATTGCACAGCTTCGGGGGGCATCGGTTGCCAACATCATGACCGCTACAACTGCCAATGCGCAAGCGTTGTTTTCGCTCTGATAGCGCACGTGGTATAATTTAGGTCGATTCTATGCGCCGAATATTTTTGCGTTACCCCAACAAAACGCAGCGTTTTTTCGAAATAGCAATCCCAGGCTTTTCGTGGTTTATCATCACCTTGCCCCTCTGGCTCTCGTTCTGGCATCCGGCTCTCGTTGCATACCTTATCATCACATTCGACGTCTATTGGTTTTATAAATCGGTTTCCCTTGTCCTTTATGCCCTCCGCTCATTTGTGATGCTCACGACACACACTGCAGTCAATTGGCTGGAACAGGCCAGAGAGCTCCCTCATTTCCGCGAACTTTGGCATGTGGTGATTATTCCCGAATTTAAGGAGCCTATCCATATACTGCGCCGCACGCTGGAAAATTTATCCCGCCAGGACTACCCGCACGAACGCATGATTGTTGTGCTGGGAACGGAAACCAAGGACCCCAACGGCGTTGAAACTGCTAACATCCTCAAAAAAGAATTTGGCACCATGTTTGGCCACTTTCTCATAACTCACCACACGCTTACAGTAGGGGAAATTGCAGGCAAATCATCCAACATGGCTTGGGCAGCGCGAAAAGTCGCTGATCTTCTCAAGACAAACCATATTCCGATAGAATGGACTACTGTTACCTCATGTGACGCGGATGCCCTGCCACATCCTAAATACTTTTCAGCGCTTGCATACCAATATTTAAGTGATGCTGACCGCCACGACCATTTCTATCAGGGGAGTATTATGTTTTATAACAATATCTGGCGAATCCCGCTCCCCAACCGCTTCCTCAATACATTAAACAGTATGTGGAATCTCGCGTTTCTCTCCCAACAATCACGGCTCATTAATTTTTCTACCTACTCCCTTTCATTTCAGACGGCAGCTTCGGTCGGATTTTGGGCGGTAGATGTGATACCCGAGGATTATCATATGTTTTTTACCGTGTATTTTGCCCGCAAAGGGCTTGTATCTGTGCGTCCGATTTTTTTGCCTATTCTTGTCGATGCTGCGGAAAGCCACGGATTTTTTAATACCATTATCAATCAATACGAACAATCGAAGCGGTGGGCATGGGGAGTATCGGATATCCCGTACGTCATCCGGGAAACCTTCCTTCATACCGAAATAAAACTGTCCGACCGAGTACGCCGCCTCACGTCACTCCTGGAACATCATCTACTCTGGCCGACTAATTGGTTTATTTTGACCCTGGGCAGCACCGTTCCTCCGCTTATTAACCAGAGCTTTGCACGGACCGTATTAGGGCACAACCTGGCACAAATTTCTTCCGGTATTCTTACGTTGTCGACTATTTTCCTTATTATAGTATTTATCATTGACTGGCGTATAAAGCCACCGCCACCGAAATCCTATCCGAAATGGAAATTGCCGCTCCTGTATCTTCAGTGGCTGACGCTGCCGATCATATCGTTTTTTCTCTCAGCATTACCCGGACTCGATGCGCACACCAGACTTATGCTTGGTAAACGACTGGAATATCGCGTCACCGAAAAGATATAATGTACATACGGTATGCTAAACCTGTTACTTACCCATTCACCGCTTTTATATTTCGTTCAAAGTCTTTGGCGGGATGAAGCGTTTTCTATTCTCGCTTCCCAGCAGTCGCTCTCATTTATTATCACCAAACTGGGATTCGAGCCTCCCGTGTACTACATCATGCTGCACTTCTGGATAAAAATTTTCGGAACCAGCGAGGTAGCGTCAAGAGGTTTATCGGTATTGGGTTTTCTTTTGGCCGCAGTGCTCATGATTGAATGGGGGCACACCCTATATAAAAAACATTGGCTTTCGTGGTATTTACCATTGTTCTTTTTTCTTAATCCCATGCTTCTGTATTACGCATTTGAGGTGAGAACGTATGGCTGGTACATGTTTTTTGCTACGGCAACACTGATTGCGTATTCAGCGCAAAAATGGAAATGGTTTATCCTCTCTGCTGTGCTCGGATTCTATACGCATGTATATATACTTCCGTTTATCGGCATACTTGGGCTTCATTGGCTTTGGACGAAAAAACCTTCACTCTCTCATCTTGTCGGCTTTATAAAAAAGGACCACGGTATAAAAGCTTTTTTTCTGACCGGCCTGCTGATGTTGCCCTGGCTTATGCGGATAGGGTTTGAAGCCGCGCGCATGCGCCCGTCCTGGTATTTCCCGGTAGACTGGCAACTCATCAAATCGGTATTAGGGAATATGTTCGTGGGATACGAAGGAACACCCTGGTACGGATGGAAATACACGTCGTATCTCTCCGCTTCAATACTTATGGCCGCAGGATTCGCACTTACGGACAAGCAACATAGAAAACGGACGCAATTATTTATTCTTTTCGGGGGCGTTCCGCTTGCCGCGGTCATCGGTATATCGTTTATCGAGCCACTTTTTGTCAATCGCTACCTCATCCCAACCACAATAGCAGAAGTATTGGTCATTGTTGCCGCGATAGCAGCTATCCGCAATATAATGTTGCAAAAAATTGCTGCCGCCTTACTCCTTGCCGGCGTCCTCTGGATGAATTGGTGGTATCCGTCACAGCATGCTAAACCGCCAATCCGCAATTCCTTCGAACAAATAAATATGATTGCCCAGCCTAACGATATTTTTCTAGCGGCGGATTCGATAATCTATCTGGAAACCCTCTATTACGCGGAAGATCCTTCCCGCGTATATCTCTATAATCCAAGAAACAACGTATTTCCCTGGTACATCGGAGATGCGCTTATCACACCTTCGCGCATGATCCGTGACTTTCCGCTGTACCCCATGCGCGCGATCATAATTTATCCTGACACGTCTTACGAAATTGTGTATCGGCTTCCGATATGAAATTTACTCCTCCGGTATCTTTACCAGAGAACCTGCTCCAGGGAATCGGTTCAACCCGTGTTACCTGGGAATACCGATGGGCAACGTGCGCGGTTTGGGTACAACTCATTATCGGCGGCATAGTTCTGGCATGGTATTGGAGGAATCTTCCACCTCAAGTTCCCCTTTGGTACAGCAGGCCCTGGGGCAATGAACGCCTAGCCTCACCATGGTCTCTGCTACTCCCGCTCCTCTCATCTGTTATTGTGTATAGTATTAATCTGGCTGCAATCGTACGATTTACCGGTGACCACCCGGTGTTTACCCGGGTACTCCTTTTGACCTCCGTGCTCATATCAGTTTTAAGCGGCATTATCGTTGTGCGCATAATTACCCTGATACATTAATGATTCCGTTTCTTCCTTTATTACTAACAACAATTTTGTTAACCCTCGGTTTGACGCCGCTCGTCATAATATTTGCGAAACGCTTCGGCTTAGTCGACGACCCTACACAGCGCTATCATCCTGCCCACACCCATAAAGGTGTTATCCCGCGCGCAGGGGGTCTGGCATTATTCCTCGGCATAGCCACAATGATGGTTATCACACTTCCCATGACTACACAGGTTGTGGGTATTATTGCCGGCAGCATAATCCTCACGGTAGTAGGCCTTGCCGATGATAAGCGCGATGTAAGTCCGTATCTTCGTCTGATTATTAATATTATCGTCGCCATCCTTGTGGTTAGCACGGGCAGCACTATTCCCTTTATTACCAATCCCCTGACCGGTGGAGTGCTCCCTCTCTCTTCATGGAATTGGGCTATCGAAATCGGATCCATGCATATTGCAATTGGATTGCCACAGATACTTGCCGTACTCTGGATTGTATGGACGATGAACATTATCGGTTGGAGCGCCGGTGTCGACGGCCAGATGCCGGGATATGTTGCTATATCTGCATTTATTTTGGGATTACTATCACTTCGATATAGCATACTGGACCCGAATCAAATTTGGGTAACGGTATTGGCATTTATCATTACCGGAGCCTACCTCGGATTTTTACCATGGAACTTTTTTCCCCAGCGCATCATGCCCGGCTACGGCGGAAAAACACTTGCCGGGTACTTTTTAGCACTACTCGGCATTCTTTCGTTTGCAAAATTAGGCACCGCGCTTCTCGTGCTGGGTATTCCCATGCTTGATGCTGTCGCGACATTAATCCGCCGCATAGGCATGAGAAAATCCCCGGTACTGGCTGACAG
>CAYSAP010000009.1:25717-35386 GCA_964429085.1 uncultured Gammaproteobacteria bacterium
GAGGCCACTTGCATCACCGGCTCCTGGACCTCGGATGGAGTAAGCCGCGTATCGCCTTGTTTTACTGGGGAGTCTCGGCTATACTGGGGCTGGTCTCACTCACAGTCACGAGCCAGCTAAAAGTATTCGCCTTTGTCGCTGTGGCTGTAGCGTTGACCATGTTTCTTGTATGGGTCAGCTTCTTTACGCAATTCTCAAAGCAGCGAGACCACGACAGTGGCTAAAAAATCTAGCACTGTTCACCACGATATTTTTCACCGGGCAACTATTTTATGTCCCGCTACTTACTGATACCATCTTAGGGTTTATTGCATTCTGTTTTCTTTCGTCATCCAACTACATCTTAAATGACGTACTGGATGCCCCGGCGGACCGGCGCCACCCGTTCAAAAAATTCCGGCCGGTTGCAAGTGGCAAGCTCCCGATAAAAACAGCGCTTTTGGTTTCCTTCCTGCTTCTCGTTTCGGGATTGGGCCTCGCGCAAATGGTAGGCCAGACCTTCTTCTTCTTTTCTCTCATCTTTATTCTGCTGCAGTATTCTTACTCCATCGTGCTAAAGCACGTCTCGGTTATCGACATTATCGCAATCACGGCCGGCTACGTCCTGAGAGTATATGCGGGAGAAGCAGCAAGCGGCTATCATATATCTATCTGGTTAGCGCTCGCAGCACTTTCCCTCGCGCTATTTTTGGCAATCGGCAAACGACGGGCGGAACTTACGCTGATACAGGGATCAGGCGACGCCTCCCCAAAGGACACCCGGGCAGCACTATCGCATTATTCTGAAAAATTATTAGATGCATACACATCCATGTTCGCGACAAGCACATTTATCTCTTATACGTACTTCACCTTTCTTGAACGCCCGATAACGGTGGGGCTCATTTTCCGAAACTACAGCGATTTCGTTATCGGAATCCCCGACCGAAAATGGATGATGATGACCATTCCGTTTGTGCTCTACGGCATCATGCGGTACATGCAGCTGATATATCACGGGAAAGGAGAATCGCCGGAACAAGTACTGACCACCGATCTCCCGCTGCTTACAACCGTAATTCTTTGGGCAGGGGCCACCCTCTTTGTCATCTACGGAATCGGGGGATAAGAACCTGCTTACTCTATCTTGTCTGCGTATTGCGCGGAAATCCAGCCTTTGTTTGTTCCGTCGTGGGAAATCTGATACCACCCTGTCTGCTGGTTAAATATGTGGTACTTTTCTCCGGGACTAACGCGGCCAGCCTCTGTTGCCGACGTTGACGGTTCCATGCGGACACGGAGAAAGCCTGTCGGAGTGTCTTTTATAGTGACATACGGCTTCTGTGGAGTTGCGGATGATGTTGCTGTGGCACCCGGCTTCAGAGTCGGCGTCGGAGTTGTCGATGTTGCAGCAGGCGTTGCTTCCGGCTGAGGCACCCCACCTGCAGAAAGCGCCAATTTCATACTCGTGATAAGTTTATACCCCGCAGTAAGTTTCACCTTCATCGTACGGGTGAGAAACCCAGGCGATGTTACAGTTAAATTATGATCTCCAGCCGTCATATCGGAAATGGTCAGGGGTGTAATTCCTTTCGTCACGTCATCCAGTACAACCGAAGCTCCATCTGGATTAGTAATCACGGAGAGTTCTGGCTTACCCGCAGCGCTTTTTTCTAGCCATAGAACATCCACAGCAGAGGAAAGCTCTGATTCAGATAGCACCGCATTTATATAGGTAAGCAAATTAGCTCCGACAGAAATTTTTGCCTGCCAGGGCGCTACCTCACCAGTTGTGGATTCTGCCACTAAACGAATCGTGTATTCACCTGCAGTCACTTTTTCCCGTAGCGGCGAGCGGCCTATATGTTTATTGTCCAAAAACACGCTCACTGTCGGGGTTGCATCCACCCGAAGCTCTCCTTCTTTGGGCGCCCGGGAACCGAGTAATCTGACTGCTCCAAAAATAATGAGAATAACGATAACGAAGATAAGAAGAAAGCCAAATTTGCGCTTCATAAATTGAGTTCGATCATACCATACCCATGCGAGTTTCGGCAATATTATCCCTGCAGATAATTGACTTTAGAGCGTTTTTACGCTATAATACCGGGTATTAAACCACTCTTTCGGGAGTGGTTTTTTATTCCTACCAATATGCTTAAAACAGCCTTAATTTGGCTTACAAAGCCATACTATGGGAGTAACCGCCTGAGCCGTTGGGTCAGAGGCAAAATCGACCACCGCTCCATCCAGGAGCTGATCGGTATTCCTCTTATCGGGCTGGCGTTTTTTGGTGGGGTCATCGTGCCTCAGACGCAGACTGGATTTGCCTCGACCGAAGTATATTTCGACACGCAAACAACCGTGGTGAGCGCGGTGGTTGCCCCCTCCCGATTCCGCTGGCCGCTTGCTGCTTTTGGCCTCTCGCAGGTGTTTAGCGTCGGGCATCCCGGCCTGGATCTGACGAACCCCGCAGACACCCCTATCTATCCGATTCTCGAAGGAAAAGTCGTGCTCGCGGCCGTCATGTATAACGGCTATGGCAAACACGTGACCGTCGAGCACGCCGATTCCATGACATCAGTCTATGCTCATCTTTCCAAGATAGAAGTGAAAGAAGACCAAATCGTCACCAAAGAAACGGAAATCGGCACGGTGGGTGCCACAGGCTGGGCGACCGGCAACCATCTGCACTTGGAAATTCTTCAAAACGGAATCGCGTTAAATCCTATGGAAGTATTACCCGGAATCAAAAAATACCAACCTAGAGAACTTACCCAGAAGCAAAGCCCTTCATCATTCCCTGATTTCACCTTATAAAAGGTGTTTCATAAAAAACGAAATAACAGGATCATGAATCACCGGGAGCAATTTCTTATCCCGCTTATACTGATGGCCGATGCCTTCAAGGAGCAACCACTCTTTCGGACAGTTTAGCGCCTGGTATATTTTTTCCGTTTCCTGCCAAGGGACCTCGGTGTCAGCTTTGCCCGCAATGACCAATGCGTGCGGCGTAGATACATGACGCGCAGCTTCTAATACATCATGGCGCGTTGAGTCTGCATCTATACGATATTCGTAGCTCACGCGTATCGTTTTGCCGTCTCTGCCGCTGACTTTTTCGAAATATCCCTTCTTTTTCCATTCTTCTTCGATTCCCCCATACGACGTTTTGGAAAACTCCACCGGAGCAGACGCTATACACAGCGCTTGCACATCTGCATGATCGTAGCTAAACAACACTGCAAGTTTGCCTCCTATACTGTGTCCGTATACTCCCATATTTGCAACATCAATATACGGCAATTTGGACACATAACTGTATATACTTTCTGCATCTTTTCTGTGATTACTAAACCGGTAATCCCCTGAAAGCGTACCTTCACTGTCTCCGAATCCCGACGCATTAAAACGTACTGCCACAATGCCATCCTTTGCGAGTCTTTGTGCAATATCGACAAGATCTGCTCCTTCTTTATAACCTGTAAAACCGTGGAAAATAAAAACAACGGGAAATTTTCCGTCCGTATCCGGCTTATCTATTTCGGTCGCAAGATATAACCCTTTGGAATTTACGATGCGCAAATGTTTCGTTTGGTGAGCCATATCTATAGTGATGCCGCCCATTTTACTACTAACGAAACAAATTCTTGCTCTTTCCCGGTAAACCCATGCGTCGTATTCAGAATAATTTTACTCATATATTGCTTGGATTTCGTATGCGTATCAAACGCCTGTTTTATCGTTTCAATAGGACGGTCTGCAAGCTCGTCGTTGCCGGCAAACACCACCATTAACGGTTTTTTTATGACGGCGACAACAGACAACGCGTCGGTGGTATCGCCGTAATTAAAAACATCCTCCGCGGTATTGGAAGCCAACAAACTGAATGCGCGCTTGGGTGTAATGGGGAAAAAATACCTGTTCTGCTGGATCTCATCCCCCTTGCCGGCCGCTATTAGCGCTTTTATGATCAGCAAGTTTTTTTGATACGTAAATTGATCGGCCTGCTGGGATAACCTGTCAGACAACGGGCCGGCAAGCACAATGCCGGCAACGCGCGGATCGGTTTTGGTCGCGCCGTAAAAACATACTTTGTTTGCCCCGGTACTGTGACCGGCGAGGAAAATCTCCGTAAACCCCTGTCCGGTAAGAAACGAAATTGCCGCATCGATATCCAAGACGCATTCTTCAAACGTTTCCATGCCTGCACCGACCATAACATGCCCGTAGCCTTCCGGTTTGTCGGGGTCAACTTTCCGAAAACTTGCGATAATATCGTGGCCGCGGTTGTTAAACGACGCAAATCCCATGTCATGCTTCTCAGAGAATTCCGCGAATAAATTCATGAGCTTCGGGTCTCCAGAAAATCTGCCGGTAAGCCCGTGCACCCAGAGGATCGCTTTTTGTGCCCGTTTTTTGGGAACAAAATATATTCCCTGATGCACCAGTTTGTCTTTCGTAACGATTTCAGCGAGTTCACATTTCATGGATGTTTATGGTTTTTTTGCAATCACGGTCACCCACCACAAATCACGAAGATTGGGATCCATATCTTTTTCATTACTGCGCAGCACCTTCTCAATCACGAACCCGGCATCTTTCATAATTTTTTCCAACTCATCCGGCATGTAATACGTGAAGTGCCGGCTTTGATGTGCGGATATTGCCTCTGTCACGTCGCCTTCTCCCGCTCCCTCCTTAACGCGGATATATAATAATCCGTTGATAACGAGCATAGTATAAAAATTTTCTAAAACGCGCGGAAGTTCGTCCCGCCTGAGATGAAGCAATACCGCGCACGCCCACACGGCGTCGAATGATCCGTCCGCAAACATTTTTTTCCGGATGTCATCATGGAGAAATGTGAGAGCTGGGGCTTTTTTCCGGGCAATCGCAAGCAGGTTTTCTGACAAATCGATGCCGGTCGTCATATGGCCGTGTTTGGTGAAAAAAATGCTGTCGCGACCCGCCGCACAGCCTACGTCAAGCACTCGTGAATGCGGATGAAGCATTGACAAAAATAATTTTCTGTCGCTCTCGGGCGTATATGTATCCATCTGCGCTGCATAGTGATCTGCTATCGCGTTATACGCGGCCACAGTGTTTTGTACATGATCGTTGGTCATAGTTCTCTGAGGGTTAGTATACCAAAAGCCCCTCTTTTGGAGGGGCCCGTGGTTAATACATTTTTTTTCTAGTTAATAATCCATTCCACCCATTCCACCCATGCCTCCCATACCAGGTGGCATACCACCAGCTGGTGCATCCTTCTTCTCCGGGATGTCGGTAATGAGCGCTTCGGTCGTCAGAATCATCATGCCTACAGACACTGCGTTCTGCATGGCCGATCTCGTTACTTTAACGGGATCGAGTATGCCGGCCTCTAACATGGAACCAAACTGCATGGTCATGGCGTTAAAACCGTAGTCGACACCGTTTTTGGCTTCCTCAATGGATTTCAAAACCCAACCTGCATCAGCACCAGCGTTGGATGCAATCATGCGGGTTGGCTCTCCCAAGGCGCTGTACAGTATGTCGACACCCGTTTGTTCGTCCTTAATGGTCAACGTGTCCTTAAATTTAATAAGCGCCGTGCGGGCCTTAAGTAGTGCGACACCACCTCCAGGAACTATACCCTCTTCAAGTGCGGCCTTGGTTGCAGCCACTGCATCATTGACGCGCTCTTTTTTATCCTTAAGCTCTATCTCTGTCGCTGCTCCAACATTGATGACAGCCACTCCTCCCGCGAGTTTCGCTAACCGCTCCTGCAATTTCTCACGGTCAAAATCACTGTTTGTTTCATCAATCTCGCGCTTAATCGATGCGACCCGTGCCTGCACTGCTGCCTTGGTTCCTTTGCCGCCGATAATACGGGCATTTTCTTTATCTGCCCATACTTTGTCGGCTCTACCGCAGTCTTCGACCGTCACGTTGTCGAGTTTGCGTCCCGTGTCCTCGGAAATCACTGTTCCTCCGGTAAGGATGGCAATATCATCAAGCATCGCCTTGCGCCTGTCGCCGAATCCCGGCGCCTTGATCGCAAGCACATTGACCGTGCCGCGAAGCTTGTTTACAACGAGTGTAGCTAACGCTTCCCCGTCGATCTCATCAGCGATGATCACCAAATTTTTGCTGACCTTCACAAATCCTTCCAAAAAGGGGAGCAAATCCGCGATTGCAGAAATCTTTTTGTCCGTAATCAAAATATACGGATCGGAAATTTCCGCTTCCATGCGCTCAGCATTGGTAACGAAATATGCGGAAGCATAGCCCTTATCAAACTCCATGCCCTCCTTATATTCGATCTCCATAGTGAGCCCTTTTCCCTCTTCGACGGTAATAACACCGTCTTTACCGACTTTGGTCAACGCTTCGGCGATCAGTAGACCGATCTTTTCGTCCTGTGCGGAAATGGTTGCCACTTTCTCCACATCGGCATCTTTAATCGTTTTGGCCATTTTTTTGAGTTCTGCCACAACGATATCAAGACCCTTCTCCATGCCTGTCTTAAGGATCATCGGATTAGCTCCTGCGGTCACATTCTTAAACCCGGCATTAACAATTGCCTGGGTAAGCAGGGTTGACGTGGTGGTTCCGTCACCGGCCACATCATTGGTTTTGCTCGCTGCTTCTTTGACCAACTGCGCGCCCATGTTCTCAAATGGGTCTTCCAGTTCAATTTCTTTGGCGACGGTAACTCCGTCATGGACGACATTGGGGGCTCCCCATTTTTTATCCAATGCCACATTCCGGCCCTTTGGGCCCAACGTGGTGACCACTGCTTTTGCAAGAATATTCACGCCACGGATAAGCGACTGCCGTGCATCTTCTGAAAATTTAAGTTGTTTTGCCATATATTCCTCCTAATATTTAATAATTATTCTACGATAGCCAATATATCTTTTTGCTCCACAATCATCCACTCCTGGCCTTCGACCTTCACCTCATTACCGCCCCATTTTTTGTACATTACTTTCTGGCCGACTTTAACGACCATTTTGACGGAGTTTCCTTTTTCATCCGTAGAGCCCAAGCCCACGGCCATGACTTCGCCCATTTGTGGTTTTTCTTTTGCGGTATCCGGCAATACTAATCCTGAAGGCAGTTTTCGCTCTGCCTCAAGCGGCTTGACGAGAACATTATCAAACAACGGTGTGATGGTCTGTTTTGCCATAACTTGCCTCCTTTATATAAATGCGACTACTATATGGTTTTGCTAAAAACTAGCAGTCTTTTGAAGTGACTGCTATTTTAGCGGCGATAAAAAATATTGTCAAGGGGTATGTGCTGCAGCTTCAGTGTTTCGTTAAACTTTTTGTGAATCCACTCACGAGCATCCCGCGGATGAAATCGGATCATACCGGGTCGGATTACTTCATTTGTCCGTCTGGTATTCATATACCGCAACTGCATAAATCGGGCCATAGGCTCCAACACTTGAATCATGAATAATGAAGCGTGAATTATGAATGAAAACAAAAAAGATTTTTTTTTCTTCCCATGATTCATCATTCCTACTTCATGATACTTTTGTTTCCATGCATTGGGTAAAAAATATTTCACCCATGAGTTCGCCGACAAAAATTTATGATACACTCCTTCCCGCTCCCAAAGTGGAATCATCTGCAATACCTCATGCGCCGCAAACAAGTCCTGCTCTCCGGCCGGCAATCCCAACGCGTCATCTGCCATAAACATATTAAGACATATCTTATCGGCTACAGCCTTGTCATCCGGCCTGCGGCGGACTCCTAACCATTCAGCGACGAGCGTCACCATACTCCGGGTAAACCACAAGGTATTTCTCCGGGTAATAAAAAACACATCGATGTCATCGTTTTCTTTCGCGTTGTCTACTGCCAATCCTCCCGTGACTCCGACAAGAAGCAGGGTAGGAATAAACCTGAAGTATTTCATAAGGTGGCAGATACGATGCCATTTATGAAGTGCAATGCGCTTTCTCAATGTACGTAGGCTAAGCAGCCTACTGCGGCCGCGCAAATAAAAATATTCCTTCCCGTCACTTTGTTTTTTCTCAAGTTGTTTGAGGCTTCTTGGTAGATCGCGCAACCCGCCAACCGCCCAATACAACACTTCATCCCTAGTTAACGGGTAGTTAAAAATGTCTGCGTACGCCACAGTCGCAATAGCTTTTTGGATGCTCGATACGTTCATGCCTGATCTGATTATGGGGTAGGAGTGATTTCTGATCCGCTTGTACTCATGCCATAGGATGATAACACTTGCCGGAAGCCTTGGGACATGGTGGTCAACACTTGCGTCGGTGATCCTCCGCTTACCATGCCGTTTACCGCGTCCGTCGCATATTGGATCAACTTATCATTAAGACCGTTATCAAATGTCCGTGATGCCAGTGGAAACGATCGGGCATAGAGCGCCTGTTTGACATACGCGCCGACATACGGATCCTCGGTGAGCGTATTAGCAAGCTCTACGCGCGCATACGGTTCGCCAAAAAGCCGTGCTTTCGACGCTTCCGTGTAGAGCTTTGCCGCACCTTCCGAACTTGTCATGTATTTCATAAATTCCCAGGAGGCATCCAGATTTTTACTTCGCGCTGAAACTCCCTCAACCCAATATGATGACCATGCCACCGCATTACCCTGAAGCTGTGGCACCGGAGCAACATGAAACCGAAGCTTGGGATTTATCTGGGCTATATCATGTGCGCGCCATGAAGGCGCCAATATCATAGCCACCCGGCCGGTCGCAAACGCGGAAACCGAGTTATCCATCCCCTCGCTCCAGGTATATAACGGATCGGATGTATCGGCAAACTTCCGATAAAAGATAAGCGTGCCTTCCGCTTCCTTTCCCACGGGGT
This sequence comes from uncultured Gammaproteobacteria bacterium, assembly GCA_964429085.1. Taxonomy (GTDB): domain Bacteria; phylum Patescibacteriota; class Microgenomatia; order UBA10105; family UBA927; genus UBA927. The sequence continues at coordinate 34,545 of CAYSAP010000009.1, forward strand.
TAGAAATCGGAGCACCGTTTTGCAAAAACATAAGTCCCAAAATGTCGCTGAAATGTTCGACATTATTGGTCGTTCCCAATGCTATTGCAGACGTCACGATTGCCGTACCGTTTTTGACGGTCAACTTTGGAATAAGATTTATAACATCGGTCCACGTGCTCGGCTCCGATACTCCCGCGGTCGCAAACAATGCGTCATTAATGTACAACCCCAATCCATCAATCATAATAGGAATGCCGAATATGGACGTGCCGGAAACGAGATCATTACTTATCACGGGGAAAAATGTGCTGCTAAAATCCGCAGGTGTCATAACGGTCGCAGGCACTAACGCTAGCTGGTTCCGGAGCATGGGAATCCACGTATTATGAAACCGGAATACGTCCGGGCCCTCGCCCCTGTTAATCGCCGACTGAAGCCGCTCGCGGTATTGCTTCGGAGATTGTTGAGTATACTGCACTTTTATCTTGGGATGCGTACTCTCAAAATCCGCAATTAATTGCCTGGTCACCACATCGTTCTCCCACAATCCCCAATAATTTATGGTCACTTCCTGTGCTGCCGCCCTGCCTCCGGACATCTTTCCCCACACGAATATCCCTAACGCTACAATCACTATAAGAGCGATAAACAGCGGAAGAATACGCATAAACGGTTTTTTCGCGGGAGTAGGCTGATATCCGTCACTTCCTGGCACTTGTATGTTAGGAATAAACGGATTAGGAGCCGCCTGCGGTGGCGGCGCGCTTGCCCCAGGAGTGTCAGGTGGTGAAATCACAATGGTATCGGGTGATGGAGGCGGTGGCGCCTGAAATACCGGTTCTATACTCCCAATACCCCCG
>CAYSAP010000010.1:0-3472 GCA_964429085.1 uncultured Gammaproteobacteria bacterium
TGCTCGACCTGTACGTCTCGCAGTTAAGCTGGCATGCCGCGATTGCACGACACGCCCTGGTTTCCATTCAGGGTTAGCCAACCTTTGTACGCCTCCGTTACATTTTTGGAGGCAACCTCCCCAGTTAAACTGCCCATCTGACAGTGTTCTGTTCCGGGATTTTTATGCCGGAATAAGTAAGAATTCGTAATGCCGAAGAGAGGTATTCCACTGTTGCCCGAAGGCTCCCTCCTATACTCGACAGTCAACATCACGTCCTCAGTGCCAAATTACAGTAAAGCTTCACGGGGTCTTTTTGTCCAAGTGTGGGTAGGCCGCATCTTCACAGCCATTTCAATTTCGCCGAGTTATAGTTCAAGACAGTTGCTATGTCATTCTACCTTTCGTGCGGGTCGGAACTTCAATTCTGAAATTCTAGAATCAGACTATATCTTCACGTTATCAAACGAAGAAGGGATTCCTTAGTATATTTTCGTGTCCCCGATGAATTCATAGAGCATGCAATATTAACAAGATCAACTAGCGTCGATTTGCTTGTATGCTTCTTTTCCTTCATCCATTCACAAATGAGCTTAAATTTTTCAAAATCCCTCTGCTTGCTTGAAAGCAGTGGATAGCGCTCAAAATGCGGAATAATTTTCTCAATAAGCATGTCTAAACTTCGAACCTCATATTTATACGTTTTGTCCGATGGATTTTTCCGAACAGTTCCGCAATGGAAATATTCTACAAAAAGATCCAATACTTCTCTTCTGTCACCATTTTGGCTAACAGAAAAGCTCGGTCGCACTTCAATGTGGATTTTAAGCTTAGGTCTTGGAGAAAATGAGACACAAAAACTTCCTTCACCATCGGTATATCCCGAAAGATATGAGCCGATGTTTTGATTCCGTGCTGGCGTCTTAGGCATACATTATAAGTATATACCTCTCGTCCTGGCCCTGTACTAAATGGTACCGGGTTAGACTCAGTCGTTACGGGGCTCTCGACATTACATCGAGGCTTCCCTCGCTGTTATCCCGCCCTCATTATAAAACGTAATGAAGATTGGCGGGACTCCACCGATATAAGCCAGTTTTTAGTCGGGTTTGCTGACCTCGCTTGCCCGACAAGGAATTTCGCTACCATAGAACAGTTATAGTTACTGCTGCCGTTCACCGGAGCTTAAAAAGCTAGCTTCCTGCCTTGCGGCGGGTCACCAACCATTTTTAACTTACCGGCACTGGGCAGGTGTCAGCCCCTATACGTTGCGTTTCCGCTTCGCAGAGACCTGTGTTTTAGTTAAACAGTTGCATAGCATCATTTACTGTGACCCGGATACTATCCGGGTAGGGCATCTCCAAAAAGTTACGCCCAGCTTTTGTTGCCGAGTTCCTTGAACTACTCTCACTCGCTTGCCTTGGTACTCTAACACCAGCGCACCAGTGTCGGTTTGCGGTACGGGTAAAAATGTGTTCCCCAACGAGGATTTTCTCGGTAGCGAAACTATGTACGTTGCCCGCGGCTTGCGCCTTGGACTCCCCATCGTTCCTGAAGTTAAACATGAAGACGGATTTACCAGTCCTCACTGCTTTGGAACTTAGTGGCATCACAGCCAGTACACCTATTCCCCTACGTCACCCCTTTGGGTCTTAATCAACACATTTCTAGTACAGGAATATCAACCTGTTATACATCGAGCTACGCCAACTTAGATTGGCCTCGCCTTAGATCCGACTTACCCGAAGTCGACGAACGTTGCTTCGGAAACCTTGCGCATTCGGCAAAAAGGATTCTCACCTTTTAACGCTACTCATGCCGGCATTCTTACTTCTGTCCGCTCCACACCGGTTTACACCGTATGCTTCACTGCAAACAGAACACTCCCCTACCACGTACTACGAAATAAATTTCATAACACATCTCTGTCTTCGGCGCTTTGCTTGAGCCTCGATCATTTTCGGCGCCGCAGTTTTCATCCAGTGAGCTGTTACGCTTTCTTTAAAAGATGGCTGCTTCTAAGCCAACTTCCTGGGTGTCTTAAAACCGCGACTTCCTTAACCACTTAGCAAAGACTGAGAGGCCTTAGACGAAAGTCATGGGATGTTTCCCTTTAGCCACACGAGCTTAGCCCCGCATGACTGACTGCCTGGATAACGAAGTCTGTATTCGGAGTTTCATAGAAATACCTCGCTTTCGCTTGGCATTTCTTTGAGTGCTCTACCCCAGCTTCACATCACCAGACGCTATACCTAAATATATTTCGGGGAGAACCAGCTATCTCCGGGTTCGTTAGGCATATTACCCCTAACCACAAGTCATCTCACAGATTTGTAACTCTGACGAGTTCGGGCCTCCCCCCGCACTTCTGCGGGGCTCACCCTGCTCATGGTTAGCTCACCCGGTTTCGGGTCTATTTCGATGTACAAGACGCCCTATTCGGACTCGGTTTCCCTACGCCTCCTCCCGGATTAGGGGATTAAGCTACGCACATCGAAATAACTCACCGGCTCATTCTTCAATAGGCACGCGATCATCCTGAGCCTTACGGCCGAAGGACTCTCGCTGTTTGTTAGTCGACAATTTCAGGTACTATTTCATTCCCCTTCCGGGGTGCTTTTCACCTTTCCCTCACGGTACTCGTTCACTATCGGTGCTGTTGCGTGTTTAGTCTTGGAGGATGGTTCCCCCAGCTTCCCACAAAGCCTTCGTGCTCCATGGTACTTGGGAACTCCCTAGAGGAAAAACAGATTTTGCATACGAGACTTTCACTCTCTTTGGTCGCGCATTCCGGCGCGTTCTGCTATCTGTTTTTCTCCCATATTGGGAGCCCCACAACCCCCCACATTGCTGCGGGGTTTAGACTCTTCCGTGTTCGCTCGCCGCTACTAACGGAATCTCATTCGATTTCTTTTCCTCTCCTTACTTAGATGTTTCAGTTCAGGAGGTGCCCTACATATCACTAACCCAATCTTTCGATTGATATCATGATACGCAGCGTCATAAAGACGCGGGTTTCCCCATTCGGAAACCGCCGGATCGCAGGATGTTGACTCCTCCCCGACGAATATCGCTGCCAACTACGTCCTTCTTCGGCACAACAGCCCAAGGCATCCATTGTCGACTTGTAGCGTTGCGGAGAACAAAAGATATCAGTCCCGCTTAGCGGGGCTGATTCCTGTTCCCTCTACAAAATGGCCACGATAAGTGGGAACATTCCCCCTTACGCGGCAACTACCTCTACTCACATTCTATTTCTGTACAACAGGAGTTTCACCTGTGCGTACAGAAGTCATTTTGGATTATATTTTAAAGAGCAACTCGCGCTCTTGTCGCGAACTCTCCTGCTATATATACAATAGTAGGCGAATCCGATACACGAGCAATTAAACTGGTAGAACGTAAGAACGTTGAAATGAAATTTCTTACGTTCAACGTTCCTACAGCGTTGAAATCGCATAGCGATTTCTTTCGCTGTGGACCGTGGGAGATT
>CAYSAP010000010.1:3559-6937 GCA_964429085.1 uncultured Gammaproteobacteria bacterium
GCGACAACCAGTCCCGCTGAGCGGGATTCGGGCCCGAACAATTCCCCGAATCTTCGGGGCAAACCCCTCGTTCCTGGCCGGGTTCCCCCTGAATCCAGACTCATGTGTAAAGTGCGAAAGATTCATCCCACCCATCTTCCTTCTCGCCTAATCCCACTATTCGTGGCGCGGCTCGAAGAGCGATTTGGGAGGGATTGATGACTACTAAGCTCGATTACTCGCTAAGTATTCATCAAAAAAAATCCCGCCTTGTATGCGGGATTGGGACTCTCTTCTAAAGTAAGAAGCTTTACGTCACACGCAAACGCACCTCAGGTAGGTTGGTTTTGTATGATGTGGTGGTTCTCATGAAAAAGAAAAGTCTTGCCTCCGCATTCCGTGTCACCGTTTATTGGTGAACAAAGGCAAAAGGTATTTTAACCGAGGACGTAGGAAGCTGTCAACACGGGAATTAGATTAATGGCTTATGATCTCGAATATGAGTCTTAACGGCAGCGAGAAGGTCTTCATACCCTTGCAAAGTTGCAGTCGTCCCTAGCCGCGTCGGTAACGAAAACAAGTCCTCCACTTTAAACTCAATTATTTCATCTTCATTTAACTCCAAAGAAAACAGTCTAAATCTCTTTGTTCTGTGGGTTGTGTAGTTCTCACTCGGCAAATCATAAAACTCTCCTTCCTGAACCTCTACTGCACGAGACGCATAATACGGCTCTCGCCAAATCCAAACACCTCTCGTTCTGCTCCCACTAGCAACCTCATAGGATACATCAATTTCGCTATAAGCATATCGCTCATACGTACTACGATGTGGCCGCAACCCTAGAACATCCATTGCCTGTTGGGTTACATCGGGGAATCGATATCTTTCAGCCAAAGCATTTACTGCATCTATCCTTTGAGGAAATGGGGTGTTTATTCGCTTGCGTAATACTTCTTTCCGCGCATCCCAGTCAGACATAGTTTACTAGATTTGTAAGAGTAGTTATTAATTGATTGAAATATATAACTTATAGTAAGTTGTGTCAAATAAAATGAGACCGCAAGTCAACTTTACTGAACTACATCGCGGGTTGCGCTAATCTTGGCAGCAACACATCCCAAATCTTCTGCGCTATCAGTGACGAGGGAGAAATCGGTTTTTTCTTTCCCAGCTTCACCTCCTTTTTCCACTCTTCCAACTCACGATACACACCAATCGCCGTTCCCACACCCATATACATCGATTTGGCAATTCCTTTATTGAGCGCTGATCTTTCCTGCAGGGCAGTAATGCGTGCGCAAAATTGTTCCCACAGCGCTCCCCCAATCGGCACCTGATACAGGATTCTGTTGATACTCTCCAATACCGGCCCGTTAATCGCGTCTTTGAGATAATCCTCCATGGCTGTTTGTGCCAAATCCGCACCTTTGTCAGAAATTTCATGCGTGAAGTACACCTTTTCCCCTGCCTGCTTAGAAGCTATGATGTCGCCAAGAGCGGTTACAACCTTATCATTCTGAACGTCGATTATCTTCTTAGCGCCACGCAGATATGTATTGACGGTTTTTCTCGTGTCTTTATCAAGGTGACCGTTCACACTGAGCCATTTCTCAGCATACGTTTCAATCAACGCCGCCGGAATACTGGTCACTACGTCGAACACAAAATACGGCACAATGTTTACGCCCATCGCAGCCATACGCTGAAGACGCACTTTGGCATCCCCAATATCCACTCCCCCGCGGAAATCCGTATCGATCGCCCGGATATGCTTTGTGATGTGCTTAGCAAACTCGGAAGGCTCCATTATGAATTCATAAGAAGCGTCGCGGAATGCGTCCCATTGAACAGGTTTCCTGTCTTTGCGGTACGGGTTTGTCGCTCCTGTCTGGTACATTTCCCGCCAGTACAGTTGTTTTTTTGTGGGTTCGGGTTCCGGAGATTTGGGGGCAATCGCTTCTTTCTCCCCTTTGAGAACGCTCAGTGCGTCTTCAACACGATCTATACGAAGCTGTGTCGGATTTTGTTCCATCATCTTCTCCATGATGGTACGCGTCACTGCGCCCGGCTGGACGCCTGTCTTCGCTTCAAAATTTGACCGTTCAGTATCCATAATACGAAAATCTGCCGTATGGCATTATACAAAGTATATCACAAAAATTGGCCTATAACAATAGGTTCGGGAGGCTATTTGCGTGGCGTTATTACAGCGGTTTAACATTTTTGCCGATGTGGAAACCGAGGATTCCCTTGGATGCTGCGGTGTTACCAACCTGCACAAGCTTATTTTCGAGCATTTTGTCCGCCTTTTCATGGAGCCAGGCGACACCGTCCCCTACGACAGGAACCTCTTCAATGACGCGGAACGCGGCCTCGACGTTTACCGGGTTAACAAAATCCATGGACTGATATGCAAGCTTGATACCTTTCCACCGTTCCGGAACAACTTTCATCCCCTTCATGGTTGTGCGCATGGTTGTGCGCCCGAATAGCTTGTCGCCGCCGAACACCTGAGAAATGACATTTGCCCAGTCGGAAATAAATGCGGAGGTTTCCGTCACGTACTTAGCGCCATCGATACCGGTCATAAGGCGCACCCACGTATTTGCCACCCCTGCATACAGGCTGTCCGAGGCCCATTCCTCGATGAACTCACCAGCAAGATGCACGCCTTTTTTAGTCGTAGCGTTATCTTTGAGTTTCTTTTCCGTTGTGGCAAACGCAGTCTTCAGTACGCCTTCCTCTGCTTCTTTTAGGTTCTCTCTGGTTGCCCGAAACGCCTCCAGATCATCACCCATATGAAGATGTGCATGATATACTTCAGCGGCTTTCTCCGCTTTTTTCTCTTGCGGAACACGCCATATCTTATCGGCAAGGTGGCTTTCGGCTAAATCAGCAACTGTAGAACCGACGAGTATGGAAAGATTTAATCCTGCCCGCTTGAAGCCTTCGCCTGGCTTGGATTCATTCTTGTGCTCCCGGAGCAGCAAACGCTGAAACCCCTGTTCTGAGGGGGAATATGCCCGTTGTGGTTGTGCTTCTACGTTCATAAAAAATCTACAAACTCAGCCTATGGCTGAAGTTAAGTCAGGAGTGTACCATATGATTAGTCCTATAGCAAGTGGAGCTTTTTTCCATAAAGCGTTGACACTATTGTATGGACTGAAGAATGGCTGTACCCATGACAATGTCATCAATTGTGTCCTGATTCTTTTTCCTATCATCCTCAGGCATATTCTTCATAAGGGTGGTAAGGAGCTCAAGGACCTCCTCTCCCCGTTTCTCCATGCTTGCTTTATACTCACGGTCAAAAGCGTCAATCCCTTCTTCCAGCTTCTGCCTGTCTTCCTCACTGGCGTCAGCAAGCTGCACAAGGAGACTCACCTTTTGTGCATCAG
>CAYSAP010000010.1:7032-29088 GCA_964429085.1 uncultured Gammaproteobacteria bacterium
GTGCATCAGAAAACAGCCGGGTCTGTTGGATTTTTTTATGTATCATCGACTTTAAGGTCATATTCCTCCTGTAACTTTTTGTCTCTCCAGTTTGATTTGCCATAATACACTTTATCCTTATTATATTCGCGCTTTTCTCCGTATGGCCTCCGGTCGTTCCCACGGTCTTTCCAGCCTTCTTTCTTCGGCATAAGCACTTTTTTGCCTTCCAAACCTCCCTTTTCCTTTCTCACTTTCCGAACCTCACGGAAATTGTGAATCAGGTTCGTTATCCCGCTGCCGATCATATCGAGGCCGAGCATCGTCACAGGATTAGAAACATCGACCATCTTATAAATAAGCTTCTCTACGGGAGTTTGCTCTGTTGGGGTGTCTATTTGCTTTACTTGTCCTTCTAATATCTTCTTCTTATCTTTCAGCTTCTCTGCTAATTCTCCCATGGGAAATACCTGGGTCTCATTATGCTTATCGTAATGGGATCGACCGGCATAGAACGCGATTTTTTCATCCAGGTCATTTATTTGTGCATCAAGTATTCGGTTTGTACTCAGTTGCGCCTCCAACTTCACTACTCCCGGCAATTTTGGTGAAATAGGCTTGGTAAATGCTTCTATAGCGTCAGCGGTCAAAGACCGGAGCAGATGCTTGGGTTCAACCTTCAGTAATAAGGGCTGTGAGCGGAATGCAAGGAAGTTATAAAATATCGCAAGCGACAAATCCTGTGTTCCTTCCTTAATAAGGTAGTACATCCGCGCATTAAAGTCGCTGGACCTGGCAAATTTGTTCATAGCCTCTGCCATGCCGGTGCCGAATTTGGATTTATCATAAAATGGGATACCCCCCTGCCACACCTTATCCCAGACGAAATTCATCGATTTCTCGAGTCCCACGCCGACTCCTGTAGTCACAAATCCTCTGGCTGTACGCATGAGCGCACTATCACCTTCAAATTTGTCAGACGCCATTTTGCTTGCGGTATCCACATCACGCACCACATCACCCAGCTTATTGCCAAGCTTTTTTAACGTCATCTTTTCCTGAGCGCGCAGATCTTCGTACTTCGGGAGGCCAACTGGCCATGATTCCTTGGGCGTCAATGAGGGTTGTTCTTTCGGTTGCATTATACTTACCAGCGTACTCTGTTTTGCTTGCTACGGTCAAGACATGGAAGTATTTTGGATTACTATATCAAGGTGTTTCCGCGATTTTACCAGCAGCGTTTGTTTCTCCTCATCAGGAATATGCTCCGCATCTAACGCCTGCTCAAATTGCCCTAAGGCCGCTTCCATACGCGTTCTGACCGTCTGCTCACGCATGCGGGCGCGCTGGTCATACCCGCGAAGAACTGCCGTAATTTGCATGCGGTACCCTTCCGGTAACAATTCCGGGGTATCCAGCAATTCCTTCTTCTGCTGCGCGTTGAGCACCTTGCTTTCCAAAACCGCTGCTATAAATTCTGACACGTTGGATTTCATATATATATGGTTATGTCACATGTTCCTTTATCAGTTCCACGCTTTTCTTCTGCGTTTCTTTTGCCGCGAGCATGGTTAAGGCTATATCAAAACCATAGGGAAGCAGTCCTTCCCCTTTGAGTAGCTGTTTATTGAGCGCAATATACACATTCTCGACTTTTGCTCCGATCACCGGAATCGCTGATAACGTGCGGAAACCGGCCTCGATGGAACCCGGGTTAATGAGCGCGTTGATAAACCGGTGTATAAGCTTCTGATCGCTGGGTGTAGCAATCGAGGATATAACATTACCCACAGACGCAAACGCATCAGAAATCGGCGAAACAAACGCAACATCATCACGGTTCGTTGTTTCTTTGACTGACTTATCGGAAAACCCGCTAATCAACTTGTCTGTCAGCATCTCCCAGCCCGCTTTGAGCGCTTTCCGGTTGCCCTGGCTATCCGTCGCATCAAATCTCACAATTGGAATCTTTTCGGTTCCCAAATACGGCAAATCTTTACGGAGAAATGTTTTGTCTGCGACATAATCGGATGCGAAATCCAATCCGGAGTAAAATCCCCACATAACGCTAAAGAGCAAAAACCGTTCCAATTTGTTCGGCAGTTCCCTTCCTCTCCATTCGGTATCTAACTCGGAAATAAATTGCTTGAGGTTCTTGTGTTCCTTATACTGCTGCCAGGCCGTTGATTTATCCCGGAGCACCTCTGCCGTTTTGGTCGCCAGTTCCCCTTGCGTATTCACCGCATCAACCCGCTCTGCTATGGCTTCCGGAGCGACAATATCGAAAAGCTCCTGCATGTGCTTGTTATACAGGGTATCTGCTTTTTTAGCTTCTGGCTTTGGAGGCTCAGCTTTACCTTCTCCCAGATACACTTGAGTCACTTTTCCGCGGTATTGTTGACTGTAGTTCTCGCCCATGGTGGTAATAATTAGGAAGGTTTTCCGGTTCCTACAAATACCTGATTTGTCGGCGTATCACCGAGGTGTAACTCCTCATAAATCTTTTTCATATTTGCCAGAATTTCTTCTTTATGCTCGGTGATAAATTCTTGCTCCATGGCAAGAAATGATCCCAATGCCATAACCTGTTTTTCGGTAAACGACGGCAACTCGTCAAGCAGCGTAAGCTTCTGCTCGGCCGTCAGTAATATGCTTGCTTGAATCAGATCAACGAGTGCAATTTTGTTGTTCATACGTTATTCCGATCATGCGCCCTGCAAACCAGAGCTTGCCGTATAAGACGAAAATAGTTGGGCTGCTCTAGCTACTCCCTTGCCACGCCCGGTTACCCGGTCTATTGCGAGGTTTAGAACATCGCCGGTCATCCTTCTATATGTCACCACAGTGTCTATCGTATTTTTCCCCATTTGTAACGCAGCGGGTATCACATCGATGCCGTGTATTCCAACCATTTCTCCTACAGCAGTGGTAAGCGACAACCATCCCGGCACGTCAGGAGTAAGATCCAGGAATGCCCCTATTCCCGCCCGTTTTTCCGGATTAGATAATATATTCATTGTTGGTATTTTTCGCTTTTCAATTTGCTTGAACGCCCACCGTCCGACACCTGTCTTCCCGGTAGCATCCGCAGCAAGGTCAAGGCCTTCTGCTATAGCCTTTTTCGTAACTTCTTTATTCCATGACAAACCCGCCTTAAGCGCCTTACTTGCTTCTTTGCTGCTCTCGTAGGTTCCGTGGGCAATATTTGCTGCAATGCGTTCTGCCCGAAGTGCCCCCTCGTGCTCCAAATAACCAACCATGCTTCCGGCATGGGCTTTTTCAAACAGTGAACCGGCTTTTGCAGCAGTCGGTGCGTTTTCTGCCATAGCACGTCCAAATCCAGCCCCAATCGCTTTAAATTTTCTGAGGCCTTTTTCTGCTTTAAATGCAGTTGCTCCTGCCTCATATCCTTCTACGACCCCAACCGTGTTTAAAAACGCTTTCCCTTGCCCGATGACAGGAATCAGGCTTAACGCAGCGGCGGCTTGCGCTTTAAAATTCTTAAAATTAATTTCCCGTAGTTTTTTTGCATGGGGTTTCATGGTTTCCCCTAGCGCCTGCAAAAATCCCATTTCTGCGATATTTCTCCCCACCACGGCTTCATGATTTTGCCCCTGCGCGAGTATCTCCGCTTGTGCGTGACTAATGCGCTCGGCAAGTTCGGGAGAAGTTACGACTTGTTCTTTTTGTGGAATTTCCGGTGTCTCATCCATACCAGGTAGTGAAATTTCGACCATTGCATTTTATTACACTGACGGAATTTCGGTCTCCTTTTCTTACTTAAAAACTAATTTTATACTTCCAGATAGCCTATTTGACACGCAATGATACGAAAGTGTGTCGAAATTCTACTACCTGGCATGGCTTCAGTATGAAGATTTTTCCGCTATTTGGCAAGGCTTAGGGCTTGGCTATCGCTTCTAATACCTGATGATCGCCGAGTGCGACAACTTCTGTCTGTTTATTAATTTCGGCAAAATCTATAACCTTTTCAGCAATCTTCTCAAACACCGGATCGTGGGTTATGGCAACCACCGTCATATCCGGACGCGTTTTCCGAAGCTCCTGAATAATCTTCATCACCTGCAATGTCGATGCCGCATCGAGGTTTGCCGTCGGCTCATCAAGATACAGGACTCTCGGATCCTTAAGAAGGGCCCGGGCAATCCCAATCCTGCGCATCTCTCCGCCGGAAAAATGCTTGGTTTTCGTATCCAGCCGATCAACGATAGCATCCAGCTTCAAATCCTTTAACACCGATTCAATGCGCTCGTTGGGTATATCTTTTGGAGTCCACAGGAGCAAATTTTCTCGCAGCGTCATATCCTCAAAGTACTGAGGATTCTGATTGGTATAGGCAATTTTTGTAAATATAGATTCATCACCATATTTTTTTATGCCATCGATGTCCGTTCCCCCGTACTTCACCGTGCCGGAATCACCCGGATACAGCCCCACGAGGTGCCGAAACAACGTGCTCTTCCCTATTCCTGACGGACCCTTGATCGTCACGAATGATCCTTGAGGTATATCCAAATCAACTCCACGAAGAATATTCTTAAAGCGCAAATTCTCCACCTTGATATCGAAGCGTTCTATGTCTGACACAGGCTTTCTTGCCATCTCCCGAAGTCCCTGTGGATGATCCAGGGTGTCATACGGCCCAAGAAGATCTTCCATACGCTTGATGTCCTGTATATCTGGAATAATCCGGTTCACGTACAAATGCGTTTTCTGAAAAGCCATCTGCCGCAAATCCTGTTGTTCTGCTTTGGATCCTGTTATGCGGAAATACGCATCGGCCAAACTATTAAACATATCCTGAGCCATATACGGCTGGTTTGTTTCTTTGTTAAATCCGTTTTTTATCTCTTTCCACAGCTTAACGCCCTCGGTCACCGAGGGAACGCTTATATCTAATATGTCAAACATCTTGTTCATCGCCCTATCTTGCTGACGTTTCTCACGCATGCCTCCCGACTCAACGAAGTCGCGATCCGCTAGCGCCTGATACAGGACATCCGATCCAGCCTCTGCATTGCCCGTTGTCCGTACGGTTTCTAACCCCTGTAAGGTGGTAAGAAGCTTGGTATTGACCGTATCCCAGTGCTTCAGCGCTTCATCATTCTGCTTCTGTATGCGCCGAGCATTTGGCTTTATGCGAGTTTCCAGCATCATGTTTTTAAATAAGGCTACGCCGGAATCTATCGGGTTAATAAGCCACTGTTTGCCGATAGATCCCGCAACAGCATATTTAAGTGGAATGAGCTCCTCATGCACTACAGACATAATATCGAGCGTCGCATCTTTACCCCGGTTAATAATTTCTAACATTTCACCCGACGGGGTGTTGTTAAGAAATTCGAAGTTGCGCATGAAGAGCGAGTCAGCAATACGGTTATTTATCTGCTCTTGTAGATTTGTCCGTTCTGCCATAAACATTTTCCCGGCAATTTTCCCAGCCTGACGTTCCATTAGCCAATAAACAGGACTTGCCAAAAAGGGCCAAACAGCTTCCGTGAGCAACCCGGCCATCTTTCCCCACCGCTTCGCTTTGATAGCCGGTAAACTTTTGAAAAATTCCTTTGGTTTTAGCGTTTTAAGATGCAGCGCTTCGCCGATCGCCTGAAATCGTCTCGATACAAATACACGACCCCGCTCTGTCGCAAATAACTGCCGCTGCATGCCCCCCAGAAAATCTCCCACCAATGTCGTGACACCGATGATATGGCTAATCTTTCCCCACGCCTGCTTGTCCACGTCGTAATTACGTACCAAATCATCGACAACGGTTTTGTATTCATTAAGATCAATTTCCGGTAACGAACCATTCTCCGTCGGCTTTTTGACTTCAGTTTTCCGGACTTCAGAGGATGACGGTGATATGCTTTGTTCCACCCGTTGTTGGACTGCGCGAATATCGTCGGAGGAAATCGGAATACCCTGTGCACGCAAATCTTTAGCCACATCTTGTATCACTTCTGATACGTCATTTAGTTTCGGGGTTTTCCCTTCCAGTACACGCTCAATGATTGGTTTGGTTTGTTCTGCGGTCGCCGGTGATATGAGCGGAGCTGCAACAGCCACATCTCTGAGTTCTTTGGTAATGGGTGGTTTTACGGGACGTTCAGCCGTCATATCCCCTTATTGTACAGCATCAGCCCACCACTTCACCTTCTACCACGTCAGCGGGGTTTGGCTTGGTATAGATCGGGCCTTCATACTGAGGGTTTGCCTGATTTGCTTGATCCTGCGCTTTCATTTGCGCAACACGAAGCTGTGCCATCAACTCAGAAACTTTTCTATTGGCAACAAGCGCCTGCTGGCGGAGTGCTGCAATGAGAGCCGCGCTGGTTGCCGCTTCGGTTTTGAGCACTCTGTTCGTTTGTTCGAGCTCGGTTATCTTATGGTTTAAATGTTTGTATTTAAGTCCCAAATCCACCTGTGCATCAGTAAGCGAGGCAACCTTTGCTTCTACTACCGTTTCCCCTATCGGACGCTTTTGTTCCAGCGTATGGAGCACAGACACTTCCCTTCCTCCAACCACCTCAGTTACGACTTGAGCCGGAATATTTACTTCTTTCGAGAACCTATCTTTTACGCGCTGTAGGATGTTGAGCTTCTTCCACTTCCCTGTTTTTCGTTCAAATTGCACAGGCTGGTCAGTCCATTGACCCAACAGATTTACTTCTTTGGAATAGGTTTTGCGGGTAGCAAACTGTACCTTGCTCATGTCGCTTTTTTCGGGGAACGTGTAGTCGCTGATGACCTTGTCACCCTCCATGACCCGATACACCTCCCTGTTCTGTTGCCATTCGCCGGTAATTTTGTAGTGGAAATGATTTTCCGGTTTGGGGATAATATCACTTAATTCTTTCGCCTTATCAGGCGGCAAAGGGATATCTTTTATTCTTGGGCGCATATCGCCCATTGGCGGTTTTTCACTCATATGAAAGTAGTATACCAAAGGCGCTTCACTGGCACTAATTTTTCGAAGCGTACGAGTAAAAATATTTACTGGGATAAGAGAGAATCAATATGAGAGCGTCCTGGTTTGTTCGCTTCCGCAAAATCCACAATTTGTTCTGCGATCGCCTCAAAATTAGGGTCATGGGTAACAGCGACAACCGTCATGTCTGGACGACTTTTGCGCATGTTTTTCACAATGTCCAATACTTGACCTGCCGATTCCTGATCCAGATTGGATGTCGGTTCATCAAGAAACAGTACTTTCGGATCCTTTAATAGTGCCCGTGCTATGCCGATACGACGAAGTTCCCCACCGGAAAAGTGACTTATTTTGCTGTCAAGCCGATTCACAATGTGCGTCAGCCGGAGATCGGTCAGGACATTTATCAGTTTATCTGTGCCGACTTCCTTTTTTGTCCAGAGGAGGAGATTGTCTCGCAGCGTCATGTTCTCAAAATACAGCGGGCTTTGGTTGGCATAGGCAAGTTTGGAGTAAATAGAATGCTCGCCGTATTTTTGTATACTCCCCAAATCGAACCCACCATACGTTATGGTACCGGGTGGTGCACCAAAAAGACCCAGCATATGGCGGAAAAGTGTCGTTTTTCCGATACCCGAAGGTCCCCGGATGGTAACAAATGACCCCTCGGGTATAGAAAGAGATACATTGTGGAGAATATTTTTATATCGTAAATTCAGTATCTGTATATCAAAATTGCGCAGTTCGGATACCGGCTTTCTTCCTTGTTCTAGTAATCCATCCGGCTTATCCAGCATATCATACGGACCAAGCAACTCATCCATCCTTTTAATATCCTGCAGCGCCGGTTGTATCCTCTCTGAAAGAGACCGCATCAGTGCAGATGCATGCCAACCTATACTCCGTTGTTCCCCTGCTATTGTTCTGTAATGCTGAAGCGCAACAGTGGCTGAGGCAAAAGGATTAAAGTCAGATTCTACCAAAGCAGAGTACTCCGCATACCCTAGCGCCATAGGCAACAAATCTTCGAATACTGTGTCAAGATATGCCTCTTGCTGAGCTCGGTCAACTTGCTTCTTCTTAGATTTGATCATCATGGCATCCTGTTCCTGCATGGTGCTACCTAGTTCACCAATTGCCTGCTCCATCGTATCTGAGGATTTCACCAATTCTACACTTTGAAGAGAGGTCAAAACCCGTGCATCAATCGCGTCCTTTTGGACAAGCTCGTTCCTTCTGTCTGCGAGCATCTGTTCGATCACCTTCTTATTGGTGGCATACAGAAATGGTAATCGAAGGAGTCCTAATGCTCCCACTTTTTTGTCCACGGTAAATCCCGCACCACTTGCGGCCATAATCGCCGTCATATGAGGGATAATTTCCGTATAGGTTTCATCGATGACCGTCATCACCCCCTGCTTACCGCGGTCAATAATATTTAGTATTTCACTGGGTGCATTATTCTGAACAAATTCAAGATCGCGCATAAATACAGACTGTGAAATGCGATCGTTTATGGCTTTGCGAAAAGATAATGTTTCATCCTCAAATGCTTTTCTGGCAATTCCATCCAAAAGCTTCACCGTCAACATCCCCGCCATACTGCCTCCAACCAAAAAAGCTAATTTTCTCGCCGCCTGAAGAAACGCCTGTTTATCTTTCAGACCGACTGAACCTGATATCTGTGCTTCGCTCAACATTCCCGTAGGTGAAGATCCGACAAATATATGACGAAATTGTTTATTTATAAACGGTCCGACCAGCTGCCCCAAAACAGAACGCGTCATCATGACTGCTTCCAGCAATCCGAGTTTGACAGCATGCGAATCTAATCCATACTGTGTAGAGATGCTGGAAAAGGTCTCCCGATACTCTTTCAGCGATATGGTAGGAAATTCTCCATCTGATTCCCTTGAGGGTCGTTCTGGAGTAAAGGAAATTGGCGCTTTTAGACGCTCTGCGTTAACCATGCCCCGTATTGTAACCCAAACGCATCAATTCTTCGAGGGTGATGCGGATGCTGCATAAAATACCTGACGGTTCCCGAGTGACTCGGCTTTGGTATCTGCAGGGGTATTCACTTTGGCGAAATCGATAATCTTTTCGGCAATGGCCTCAAAATTCGGGTCGTGCGTAACCGCAACCACGGTCATATCCGGGCGGGTTTTCCTCATCTGTTTAATGATATCAAGCACCTGCTTGGCTGACGCTTCATCAAGATTTGCGGTTGGTTCATCGAGGAACAGTACTTTCGGATCCTTAAGAAGCGCCCGGGCAATACCGATGCGCCGTAATTCTCCACCGGAAAAATGCTTCACATTACTATCCATTCTGTCCGCGATATGATCTAAATGCAGGTCATGCAGTACGTTCGTCAGTTTCTCTGTATCTATTTGCTTTTTTGTCCAGAGCAATAGGTTTTCTCTAAGCGTCATATTTTCGAAATATTGTGGGTTTTGATTAGCGTAGGCAAGCTGCGAATAAATCGAGTGTTCTCCATATTTTTTCACGCCGCCCAAATCCTTTCCGCCATACGACACTTTCCCTTCTTCTGCCCCAAACAACCCCAGCATGTGGCGCAAAAATGTCGTCTTCCCTATTCCGGACTGACCTTTGATGGTAACAAACGACCCTTGGGGAATATCCATAGAAACATTATGCAATATATTTTTGAAACTCAAATTTTTTATGGAAATATCAAAATTGGTCAAATCTTCAACAGGCATCCGAGCTTGTTCTCGAGTCCCGTCTGGCGTATCCACCTGTTCATACGGACCCAATAACTCATTCATGCGTCGGATATCCTGGAGCGCTGGCTGCACTTTGTCGGTATATTCATGTACTAACTCTTCCATCATTGCACCGTTAATACCCTCCAGAGCCAAAGTGCTCGTACCTGTGAGCATAATATTAAGAGACGCTTGGCCGGCATCAAACGATGGGTCTTTCCCCTTCAATGCATTTAAATTCATCAGGGCTTCCCACCCTGCGGCCACAATGGGTATGCCATAGGTATAGCCCATACCGTAATACGACTCCTTTATATCGCGCTCACTTCTTGATGAATCCGCAGCAATCTCCACTTCATCGCTTTTGGCCATATTACTCTGCAGTTCTTCCATTGCGTTTACCATGCTATCCGTTGTCCGAACAACCTCGAGACTTTGGAGAGATGACATTACGCGTGCATCGATCATATCTTTACGCTTCAAATTTTCGGCTCTCTCCGTAAGAATTTTTCTGGCAGTTTGCTCACCGTGCTTGGCCAAAAATGGTATCCGAATAAGTCCTAAAATACCCGCAGGAGGAGCGATAAGAAACTCTGTGGTGGTAATGGCTCCCAGTGCTGCGATTTTAGGAAGTATTTGTTTATACGTTAACCGCATGAGATCCACAGTCCCCTGTTTCCCCTTCTCGACAATATTCATAATCTCTGAAGCTGGTTTATCATGGATAAATTCGAAATCCCTCATGAATACTGACTGTGCTACTCGGGTGTTGATAGCACCCCGAAGCTTCATTGTGCTTTCTTCAAATTGCTTGCTGATGTTCTTGCTGCTTACAATCGGAGGGATAAGACCCAGGACGTAAACATAAGGGAGTGTTTCTCTACCTATCACCATGGCGTGCTTGAGTTTCTCGCCAATACTTTGTGCCTTGCCAAATCGAATTGCTTCCGCAACTGTCCGTTCGATATGCCCGGGATTTGAAGCATGTTGTATTCCGTACATACTCAACATTTCTAATACGGTATTTACCCGAATTTTATCTGCCGCCTTATAAAACTCAGGAGCTATGGAGGAAAATTTGTAGGTTTTTTCGATATCCGCCACGATGTTTTTATATTCGGCCAAATCCTTCTGCATTTCTTTGGAAAATACCTTTTCCGACACGCGTTTACTCGCATTTTCCATGGAAGATTTTACTTTTTTCCCTAGCGATGACGTTTCCTGTGAAGTAAGTGGCACGTTCTGACGAGCAAAATCCTTTTTTACTTCATCCACCAACGCGTTCGAATGCAGTGTAATTCCCTGCTTATCTTTCGCATCTATGGCCTGAACAAGCTTTGCAGATTCAACAAGTGGTTTATGATCTACCCGAGAAATTTCCTTTAGCGGTACATCTTTTATATGCGCGGACTTTGGAGGAAACTCAGTCATAATTCGATTATAACAAACACAACGTGATCGTGGGAGGAAAAATGTCTATTGGAGAAGTGAATTTAAACCGCTACGAACATCTGACGCGGCACTTTGGAAGCGCTTTTTATCTGACGAGCTTGCTTTTGACACAATGGTATCCAGCACGTCATATACGGATTTTTTGTACTCGGAAATGGCCTGTCTATGCTTTGTATCAAACTCATCAATGATGCCCTCCAGCGCCTTAACGTCATCTGTTGAGTACGTATCGACGGCGGCAAGAATAGCAATCTTATGCTCATCGGAAAACAGTGTCGTATGATGTATTTTTTGCTTCAGTGCTTGCATATCATCCTTTCCTCATCTGCCATATACCTGTCATCACGTTCCTCAAGCCTCCAACGGTAATAGGATTAACAACTTGTGGAATAATTATCGCACTAGCAAAGGCCACTTGTAAGTTAGGAATCTTGGGAATAAGAAAAGTTATGCCATAATTAGCAGCGTGGCTCAGAACCCAGTCCTGCCAACGAGTCGGCGGCATTTCTTTCGTCTTCACAAGTCTTCTATTATA
This sequence comes from uncultured Gammaproteobacteria bacterium, assembly GCA_964429085.1. Taxonomy (GTDB): domain Bacteria; phylum Patescibacteriota; class Microgenomatia; order UBA10105; family UBA927; genus UBA927. The sequence continues at coordinate 18,677 of CAYSAP010000010.1, forward strand.
TGTAAGTCCCGCAGCTTCATACCCAATAATCGCTCCCACCCCAGCACCCTGCACGCCTCCCATTATGCCGCCCACATATGCTGAATCTACACTGCGATCTGCCAATCCCCAATGCGCACCACGTATCAAACCACCCAGTACTCCTCCAGCGAGGAGTCCTTTCGCTTCTGACTTTAATGTTTCTATCACTCCCCTCACCATTTGTTTTTTGCCTGCGTCAACAAGTTCCTGACCATGTAAGCCTTGAAGTTTTTGTCCTGCGTTTTCCCTTGCATCTATTATTTTTTTCTCCAGTATTTCCCCACTCACTTTCATAACATCAGCAACCTGCTGCTGCTCAGGCGATAATTTAACATCTACTGGCGTTATTACTTCAGCCATACGGAGATTTCGGGCATCTGCCTGACCGACAAATTGGGTTCCTTTGGGTATTTCTGACATAGTCAAACTTCCTATACCTAGTGGAACATATCCCGATGTTAAAAACAATTAGGATATTGAATAATAACCCAATCAAATCGGCTTCTATCAATATAGCTCTGGATAAAACCTATGTGACAGGTGCAGGAAATGGAGTAACCTTTGGCGCACGAATTTTCGCCCACCATTCCTTTGTTCTATTTGGAATACTCTTAAGAAAATCAAGCGCGACAGTGCCTTTTTCCATAACTTTCCCTTTGGTGAATTCTAGTCCAAGTGCCCCTTTTGCTCCTTGATTGGCAAACCACTCACCGATTTTTCCACCTTTACCTACAAAGGTACGGAACCGTTCGCTACCGACAAGCCCTCCGCCAAATCCCACAAGTCCTGCCGTCAAAACAGCCGCACTGACGTGTTTACCGACGGCAATTTTTGCCGATTTGGTCGCATCGGACTCAATCTGCGCCATCACTTGCGCCCGCTGTTGATCGTTAAGGCCGTTATGAACATCTGCATATTTAAGCACCAAATCTTTGTGATCCTGATACCATTTCTCTTTCGCCCCCCCGACTGTAAATGCACGGCGAAGACCCTCTACCATACCTTTTTTCGGCGGTTCCATTGACATTCCTATTTCTGTCATAGTATTTTTCCTTTCGGGCAAGAACACACGTATTATACCACTTTTACCTGGTCGATCCCCTCTTCGGACAGTGCTTTATCGACTTCGTCGAGCACCTGATTCATGAGATCGTCGATTTCTTTAAGCGCTACGCCATCCTTGATCGTGTCAGTAATAAGCGTGGCATAGCTTTCTACCGTCACGCGGCCCTTGGGATCAGCGGCAAGGAAATCGAGCTGGTCTTTCGGCATGTACTTGAGAAGCACCGGCCATACTGTCACTTGAAGCCCTTCTGAGATTGTTGTGTATAATTCTGCCTTCTCCTCTTCGGAGAGTTTGCTTTGTTCTATTCTACTTACAATTGCTTTTAGTTTATCTTCCATAGGGCTCCTTTTCTTATTGTAATATTTCACGACTTACCATGTCTAGTCAATATACTATACACCACTCTCTCGTCATTTAATACCAAATTTCGGCCAAGGAATCTCTATCTTCGGCGGATTAAATGGTGGAATTTCCGGTAATGGCGGGATCTTCGGCGTACCTGCTTTTATTTGAGACCATGGTATATCAACGTTAAATGGTTTTATATCAAACATGTAATCCACGTAGTTATATACCGTTGTCCAGAGCTTGTTTGCTCCGGTTTTTATGGCTTCCCCTGCAGCCGCAAAGGGTGCTGCGATAGCAGCTCCTGTTTTTGCAAGAGCCGGTGCGGCACTCGCTGTCCACCACTCGGCAACTTTGGTTGCCGCAAGCACTACTGCCGCCGCGGCTTTGTCCGGACCGGCAATAACTACCGCTCCGCCAAGGGCGATTCCGGCGCCCGTTGCTACCCAGTTCCGGATTACTTTCCATTTCGCATTTTTCTCGGCTTTCGCCTCAAAATGTGACCGCATTTCCATCTGTTGTTCTGGAGTGAAGCTTCCCACAACGGTATCCAACGCACGAAGTTCTCGTGCTTTAGCACCCTTCAGGGTATAAGTTTCGGAAAGGAATTTACCGACCTTTTCGGAAACGCGCTTCACTACCCCGCTCTCGCGTTCTACCGGGGCAACCAATTCACCTGTTTGTTCGGTCATATTTTTTCCTCTATGAGCACCGTGTCAATTTCAGTAACCAAATTACTGAGCACGGTGTTTACTTCATCTAATACTTTGTCATCTTTCGTCGCTTCTTCGATAAGCTCCAGGTATGACTCAGCCGTTGCTTTACCCGGATTTTTGACTAATACCTCCAACTTTTCCTTCGGCATACGGGAAACGAGCGTCGGCCAAATTGACGCTTTAAGACTTTCGGAAATAATCGCGTAGAGCTTCACCTTGTCCTGCTCTTCGAGATTGGAAGCTTCTATGCGGGCAAGAATCGCTTTAAGTTTCTCTTCCATGATAGTTAGGCCGCCATTGGCTTAGGTACTACAGGAGTTTTTGGCACACGCTCCCCGCCTTGCAGAATTTTATTGACGACTGGGGCCACAGTCTCTGTCGTAGCAACCGTTCCGGCCAACTTTGCGCCTTGTGCGGCTACCCACTCTATGGGACGGAAACGCATCATTGCCCAGGTAAGGGCGCCTTTTTTAATCAATCCTCTGCCGGCAATCCCTGGAAACCAGATTGCTGCAGTAAGCAAAAAATCTGCAGCCCGCGCTCCCCATTGCACTCCGCGCATGGCGTCATAGGCTTGCGGCCGTAAATTTTCCAACGCTTGTTGTGATCCTTCAAATCCCTTCTGTCCCATGCGGTCGATCACCTGTTCATAGGCGGTAACTGCATCAACAAGAGGCTCTGTCCGTCTCACTTTATCCGGTATCAATCCGGTTTTCACATTTTTCTCTGCTCCTCCTTTATACGTTCCGTGCTGACGAAGCTCGAGATATGCAATCGCGCGATCGCGCGGAGACCCCATTTCTGCACCCATGGATTGTTCACTCATGATATCCCTCCTTTGGAAAGGGCAGTTTCTACATCATCAAGCACACTGTGAATAGTGGTATTCAATTCCTCAGCCATCTTAGGATCGCTTAACGGCGTCTTCATCAGCTCCACAAATGCATCTACCGCATCTTTGGATGAATCACCCGCCACTTCTTTCAATTGTGCAACTGGTGTGTACTTTAAAATAACGGGGAATACGACGCTATGGAGATATTCGCTGATTTTTGCGTACAGCGCGTTTTTATCTTCGTCGGTCCACCCCGACTTCTCAATCTTCACAACAATATCCGTGAGCCGATCTTCAAACGTGGCTTGTTTTGTATTCATACTAAGCTTCACTGTAGCGAACTGTAAGTCTGGTTGTCAATCCTTCAACTCATTCAGGATTGACCCTGAGCGAGTCTTCGAGTCGAACGGGTCAACAAGCTTGAGGCAGTGCGTGCTGATATACCCATAGTAATTGTGTGCACGCTCGCCTGTCAAGCCTACAAACCCGGATGATTACTTCATCGCGGTCAAAATACGTTTGAGCGCGACGACAAACGCTGCAGTCCTCAAGTCTGTTTTGTGCGACACCGACGCGTCCCATACAGTACTTGCTGCCGCTGCCATCTTGTTGGCTAATTTTTTGTTCACCTGATTCTTCATCCAATGCTGGCCTTTCAGGTTCTGCTCCCACTCAAACGCAGACACAGTCACGCCGCCGCTATTGGAAAGAATATCGGGAATGACCGGTATTCCTTTCTTATAGAGTATTGCGTCTGCTTCCGGCGTCGTCGGACCGTTGGCCATCTCCAGCACGACTTTTGCCTTGATCTTCGGCGCATTTTCACGAGTCACCGCATTCTCCAAAGCCGCAGGAACCAGAATGTCGACGGGTAATTCCAAGAGTGCTTCGTTGGTTACCTGCTTGCCCTTTCGAAGATCGCATACCGAACCTGAACAATAGCAACCCGCCAGATATCCGTTCTTCTTTTTACATTCAAGGGTGAGCGCCGGATTAATCCCTTCGGGTACGTAGATTCCTCCCTTGCTGTCGGACACGGCAACAACCGTGATACCCGCCTCATCCAGGAATTTCGCGACGTTATATCCGACATTGCCGAACCCCTGGACTGCGGCCGTCAATTTCCCGGTAAGTTTGAGCTTTTTTATGACGGCCTGTAAAACAAACAGCCCGCCTAATCCCGTCGCCTCTTCTCTCCCCTCGCTTCCGCCGTCTTTGATGGCTTTGCCGGTAAACGTACTTTTGAGTTTCATTTCATCTTTTTTGGTCAGCGTTTTTCCGAATGACTTTGCGTTTTTTCGTTGCACTTTGAGAAATTCGTCAACCATCCACCCCATGATAACGCCGTTGGTGTTTACGTCCGGCGCGGGAACATCAATATCCGGTCCTATAACGTCTGCAATTGCCTTCCCATACCCACGGCTCACGCGTTCGAGTTCGCCGGAAGAAAGTGTTTTCGGGTCAAGAATGATTCCCCCTTTGCCGCCGCCCAATGGCAAATCAGCAACCGCACACTTCATCGCCATCCAAAACGAAAGCGCTTTTACCTCATCAAGACTGACATTGTGGTGGTATCGGATTCCGCCTTTATACGGGCCCCGGGCGTTATTAAACTGCACACGCCATCCATGAAAGATTCTTTGAAAACCATCATCCATTTTTATTGGAAGAAATACTTCAATAATTCGCTGTGGCTGCTTGAGTTGTTCTATTTTTTGTTTTATGTCTGCCGACTGACGACTGACCGCTGAAAGCTTTTCAGCCGCTTTTTCCAACTGCTTCATCGCTGACTCAAACGGGTTAATAGTTGTCATAAATATCCTCCTATTATTGGTCTAAATAAAAGTACTCAGTTTATACTATATCCTTAGTAAAATAGCTCTGTTTTGATTTGCTCTTTGGGAACGTTTTTGCTAAGCAGCGCTTCCCGAACTTCCTCAATCATTGTCTTGTTCCCGCACAGGTAAAATTCAGTATGTTCCACATCCTTTTCCGTTTCCAATACCTGTTCTGTCACGTGCCCCCGGTGCCCCTGCCATGCATCCGTCGGTTTCGAGAGTATCAGACGCCAGGTGAATGTCGGATGAAGAGATGACACCCTGTCGAACTCTTCCTTCCAGTAGACATCCTGTTCGTAGCGTAAACCCCAATATAACACTAAAGGTGTTTGTTGCGCAGAGGTACCAGCGTTGAAGTAATCCAGCACCATTGCATGAAACGGAGCGGCTCCGGTTCCCGTTGCAACCATAACTTTTTTCTTCGGGGACTGGATAAACGACAACGCTCCCCCAGTGGGCGCAACAATTGTCGCACGGTCCCCCACCTTAAGGCCTAACGTCCACTGGCTACCCGGCCCCATAGGATTCACATCATGAATCATTAAGAGTTCGTTTTTCTGACTAGGCGCAGAAGCAATAGACATAGTGCGGTTAACACCCGGAGAAATCATGAGCATCATGTTCTGTCCTGCCCGGAAGTCGATTGAAGGGGGCGTGACAAGCCGGAAGGTAACAAAAAAAACCTTCTCCGTTACCTGCTCTTTTTTGACTACCTCAAGAATGATCTTCTGTGCCATGGGTTTCTAAATATTTTTCTGCGTCCATTGCCGCCATACATCCTTGGCCTGCAGCGACAATCGCTTGACGGTACCGTGGGTCCACGCAATCACCAGCGGCAAAAATGCCGGGAACGCTTGTTTCTGTCTGGGGGTTAAGCGGCGAGGCTGTTCGCTGGACCTGTACATATCCCTTTGGATCCAGTGCTATAAGATCTTTGACGAAATCAGTGTTGGGCTTGTGGCCTATGGCCAAAAATACCCCTTGCGTAGGATAGTCGATCACCTCGCCGGTTTTGGCGTCTTTAAGCCGGACCCCCGTTACCTCGGTATCTCCCAATATTTCTTCCACGATTTTGTTGGTCAAAAAATGAATGCGCTTGTCCTTTTTCGCCCGGTCCAGCATGATTGCCGACGCCCGGAATTCATCGCGCCGGTGAATCACGGTGACTTTCGGAGCGAATTTCGTAAGGAATGTCGCTTCTTCCATGGCCGTATCACCACCGCCGATTACCACGACCACCTTACCGCGGAAAAAAAACCCGTCGCATGTGGCACACGCCGACACTCCTTTTCCCCGAAGCTTTTCTTCGCTGGGAAGCCCCAGATACATCGCCGAAGCGCCTGCTGCTACGATAACCGTACGCGCTTCAAACTGCTCATTCTCTGTCTTTATAATAAATTTCTTGTCTGATTGCTGAAGACTGACGACTGAAAGCTGTTTAATTTCTGTCCCGAAACGCTCTACCTGCGTTTTCATATCAGTCACTAACTGAGGGCCCAATACCCCGTTCGGGAACCCGGGAAAATTATCGACTTCGGTCGTGGTAGTCAGTTGTCCGCCCGGTTCCCGGCCGGAGAGAATAAGCGTCTTTAAAAATGCGCGCGACGTATAGAGCGCTGCGGTATACCCGGCAGGTCCTGATCCGATAATCACAACATCGTACATCATGCGTGCAATACGAAAGCGGTCATTAAATAAACTTGTTCAGTTCCCCAACTAACACGTCCTTGCTTGTGACGCCGATAAATTGTTTGACGACTGCTCCCCCTTTAAAAATCATAAGAGTAGGAATGCTCATGATGCCAAACTTCTGCGCATAGATAGGATTCTCATCAACGTTGAGCTTCACTACTTTTGCTTTCTCTCCCATGACCGCTGCCACTTCCTCGACAATCGGACCCTGTACTTGGCACGGTCCGCACCAGACGGCCCAAAAATCAACGAGCACAGGAGAACCGGATTGTAAAACCTCTACTTCAAATGTTTGATCTGTTACGTCTGCCATATTGCCTCCTTCGCAAAAAACAGTTTTTAAGGATTTTCAGTATACCACCCAGTCTTGATCTGTAAACCCCGATAATTACTCATTGTTAATACGCCCTAAACAAATGGGGTACCTCGTACTATTCCATAGTGCCAACATGATACCCTGCTGCTTCAACCGCTTCTTTCACCACGGGGTCGATTTGCCTGGTGCTTTCGCTTTCTATCTCCACCGTTTGTTTCGCATAACTGCAACGACCCATAATCCCGCGGTCTTCGAGCTCACCCTCTATGAGCATTGCGCAGCTTGCGCAATGCATACCTTGTATTTTATAGGTTCGTTTCGTTTTCATCGTACGATAAATGCCCCACCATACATCCCCATGCTACAACTAAACCCCAGAGCTCCGCTTCGCTCGGGTGCCATAAAGGTCATCGTCTTGGTTACTCCTACGGGCACTACTTCCTGAAGCCCTAACTGCGGAATGGTAAATGCCTGGACGCATCCGGAGCCGGCAATATTGGTAAGAGTAAGTGTAATGCGTTCTCCTTTGGGAATAACCGGATTATCGATTCTATATCCATTGAGCCAAAACGTGATCACAGGATTCTGTGTTGGTTCTTGATCGGATATGTCTTCACGACAAAACGTCATGGTACAAAACACTGATTGGGCAGCAGAAACGAGTGTTACCCGCGAGCCATAGAGTGTGAGTGCGGCATTCAAATTGATAAGCGCAAGAATGGTAACCAACATAGCAGCCACCATGCCAAATTTTTCTTTCAGCGTCGCTTTGATCACATCGATAGAAATTCCGAGTAGAAAAAAAAGCGGTGCCGTCCCCAGAACAAAAACGGCAAGTACGGCCATCCCCCACCACGCGCTACCCGTACTGGCAGCCAACACCATCATTGCCTGTGTCGTGCCGCAGGGAATAAAAATAGAAAATAATCCGATCAGCGCGGGTGCATACCAATTACCGGCTTTCGCGGTCCCCCGTATGTAGCGCGTGAGCATCCGTGGAGGTTGTATCACAAAATACCGGAATATCGGATGCACATCAAGAAAAGACAGGGCTGTTCCGATCATGAATAGTGATACCAAACCAATGCCGATCGCCTGCACACGGGGTGATAAGGCCATAAATGATCCCAACCAACCAAGCAACGCTCCAAGGACAGCATGGGAGAAAAGCTTTGCCAGGAGAAAAGCCGCTACTCCTACAGCCCGCGAACCTTTGGGGTCTGTTTCTTCTTCACGGGTAAGCGCGGTAGCAAGAATCCCGCCTTGTACTGCCATGCAGGTCAGTCCTCCAGCTATAAGGCCGGTTGTAAATATTATCCAAAGATTTGGCATAGAATTATAGAAGTCTATCAAAAGTATTGACAAACAGCAAAATTATGATACGATCATTATATCCCTATGGGGGGGATATAAGTCAACAAGACTAAATATGCCAAAAGGAGTGCCGAGAAACCAGTCCGTGCAGCAAAAGCTACTCCACCGCATGAAAATTGCGCGGGGGCACCTTAACCGCGTCATCCGCATGATGGAACAGGGAGACTATTGCGTCGACGTGATCCACCAGTCGCTTGCCGTGCAGGCGGCTCTTCGCAGCGCCGATCAGGAAATCCTTCGGAACCACCTGTCCACCTGTGTTGCAGATGCGATTGCTAAAGGAAAAAAAGACGAAGTCATAGAAGAAATCATGAAAGTCATGGAGAAACAATAATGTATAAATGTATATATGGATAAACTCATTATTACTATAGCCGGCCTATTAAGTATCGGGGGCATTTATTGGTTCTTCTTCGGCGAAAAAGAAGAGACGAGTGAAACCAAAAACTCATGGGGTGTTCTAGTCGAAGGTGGATACAAACCAAATACCATTACTATTGCCAAGTATAAACCTTCTACACTTACGTTTACTCGCACAGACGCAAATAGTTGTCTCGAGGATGTTATCATTCCCGATTTCAAAATCAAAGAATTTCTTCCGCTCAACAAGCCGGTGACCATAACGCTCTCCCCTTCAAAACCCGGCACGTATACCATGCACTGTGGCATGAACATGTTTCATGGAAAAATTATAGTCATATGAAAGCATCGTTCCCTATTATCGGTATGCATTGTGCAAGCTGCGCTAAGCTTATCGAACGACAGCTTAAAAAAACACCCGGCGTCACTAACGCATCAGTCAACTACGGCAGTGAAGTTGCAGCGGTGGAGTTTGATGACACCAGGTGCAACCTGCAAACGATTGCGCAATCCGTAGAGTCAACAGGATACAAAGCAGTTGTCGTAAACGAGCAAAACAAAAAACCGGAAGATATAAAGACCGCCGCCAAAAAAGCAGAGTTGGCAGATCTTAAACTCAAAGTTGTCGTTTCTGCTCTCTTAAGCACGCTTGTGGTGCTTGGGAGCTTTCCTGAGTGGTTTACGGATATATTTTCCGTTATAGAACCGCTTTATGCGCTCCTGGCAACCCCGGCAGTACTCCTGATCTTATCAACCCCCGTTCAATTTTGGGCGGGCAAGAGTTTCTATCAGGCAACATGGTCAGGTCTCAAAAACCGCGCAGCAAGTATGGATACACTAATTGCGGTCGGAACGACCGCCGCATTCGGTTACTCTCTGATGACCACGTTGTTTGCGGCTCAACTTGCTTCCATTGGTTTTCCCATGACGATGTATTACGACACCGCCGCAGTCATTATCACCCTTATATTATTAGGGCGATTCTTTGAAGCCAAAGCCAAAGCACACACCAGCGATGCGATCAAAAAACTTCTCCACATGCAAGCCAAAACTGCCCGCGTGCAGCGAAGCGGCAAAGAAATAGACATCCCCATTGACCAAGTTAAGCTGGGCGACATTATCCGTGTCCGCCCGGGAGAAAAAATTCCGGTTGACGGCAAAATCAGCGAGGGAACGAGTTCCATCGATGAATCCATGGTCACTGGTGAGTCTATTCCGGTTGATAAAAGAAACGGAGATTTGGTTATAGGAGCTACCATAAACAAAACGGGAACGTTTCTTTTTATCGCAATGAAAGTCGGCTCCGATACCATGCTTTCCCAAATTGTGAAGATGGTCTCAGAAGCCCAAAGTACACGCGCCCCCATCCAACGGCTTGCCGATGTCGTCTCCGGGTATTTTGTACCCATCGTGCTTATGCTTGCCGTTGCAACGTTTGTCGTTTGGTATGATTTCGGCTTGCCTGTTGCCGGATTCGTAAACATGATAGCCGTTCTTATTATTGCGTGCCCCTGTGCACTGGGCTTGGCAACTCCCACTGCAATTATGGTCGGCACCGGGAAAGGTGCAGAGCGTGGCATTCTTATAAAAGATGCTTCTAGCTTAGAAACAGCGCATAAAATAAATGCAATGGTTTTTGACAAAACCGGTACACTCACCCTCGGCAAGCCCAAGGTCACCGATGTTGTACCCCTGGGGAACGGAAGGAAAAATGAGATCCTCGGTATCGCCGCATCTTTGGAACAGGGCTCTGAACATTCGCTGGGTGAAACAATCGTTTCAAAAGCGAAGGAGGAGGGACTCATCCTACAAAGGGTTACAAAATTCCAGGCAGTTGCCGGCCACGGGG
>CAYSAP010000010.1:29098-31770 GCA_964429085.1 uncultured Gammaproteobacteria bacterium
CATGAAATCCCGCGGCATCTTGTTTGCTTCCTCTGAACAGCGAATGAGCGCCTTGGAAACTGAGGGGAAAACAGTGATGTTGTTTAGTGCCGGTAAAAAACTCCTTGGCATGATTGCCGTCGCAGACACGCTCAAGGACGAAGCACAAGCAATGGTTACCGCTCTCAAGCGCTTGGGAATCACCGTCTGGATGATTACAGGCGACAATGAACGTACTGCGCGCGCGATTGCAAAAATAGCAGGAATCACCAATATATTGGCCGGTGTACTCCCGCAGCAAAAAGCAGAAAAAATTATGGAACTGAAACAGGCAAAAAATGCTGTTGTCGCTTTCGTTGGCGATGGCATCAATGATGCACCGGCACTTGCCGGCGCAGACGTCGGAATCGCAATGGGAACAGGAACTGATGTCGCGATAGAATCGGCCGGAATAACCCTTCTGAACAAAGACCTCAGAAGTACTGTGGCAGCGATTAAATTATCCAAGGCAACGCTTTCTATCATCAAACAGAACCTCTTTTGGGCGTTTGCATACAATGTCGTTCTCATTCCCGTCTCAGCGGGAGTATTTTATCCGTTAACGGGCTGGTTACTTAATCCCGCAATTGCTGCATTTGCGATGGCCGCAAGTAGTATTTCTGTTGTCGGAAACTCTCTCCGACTGAAAGGGGTAACGATATGAATACAGACACCAAAGTGATTGTAGTAGCTCTCGTTGTGAGCGTTCTCATTATTGTGGGGGCATCGGTCCTTCTCAGCAAAGACTCCAGTCCAAAACGGGAAAACTTGGGAACGGCAAGTATGACCATAGACAAAAAAGAAGAAGATTTCGGCAACATGAAGGTTGATGAGGATCGAACGGCAACATTCACGATTACAAACACATCGAACACTGTCCTCCGCATGTGGGGCGTGGCCACATCCTGCGACTGCACGTTCGCAACCGTCACTATCGGAGGGAATGAAACGGGAGAATTCAACATGACGATGCATACGAGCGGCCCGCTCAAAAACTGGATTGGTGAGGTGCCGGCTGGTCAAACTGCGATCCTTAAGGCCACGTATCGCCCCAAAGTCATGCCGGTCACTGGACCGGTTTCGCGCCAGGTGCGATTCTCAACGAATGATCCTAAGAACTCGGAAGTTGAAGTATCTGTGAAGGCAAACGTCTTATGAACTTTATCACAAGCATCTCTCTTATCACCGCGTTCTTCGGCGGCATGGTGGCGCTTTTTGCTCCCTGCTGTATCACGTTCCTTCTCCCCTCATATCTTGCCAACATCTTCCGCGAAAAAAGCCGCGTCGTCTGGATGACACTTATATTTGGTTTAGGAATCGCTACTGTGCTTGTGCCTGTCGCCCTCGGCATCCGGGCAGTCGGCCTACTGTTTCAAAATTATCACACGCAAACATACGTTATTGGAGGGATTTTTATGATCTTGTTAGGCGTCATGGAACTCACGGGACGAAAAATTACCCTCCCCATGCTCAATTTGACGATTGACCTCAACAAACACCATGACCCGTGGTCTATATACATTTTAGGTATTTTCTCCGGCATTACTACGTCCTGCTGCACGCCCGTCCTCGCCGGTGTGCTGACGGTGAGTTTCCTCTCCCCTAATCTACTCTGGGCAGCGCTCGCCGGTCTTTCTTATGTCTTTGGCATGGTAGTTCCCCTTGTCGTCTTGGCGCTTATGTTGGAAAAAGTGAACTGGGCGGCGCTTCCTAAACTCCGCACCAAAACAGTTTCATTCGGAAACAAACCAATACTGTTAAGCGATCTTATCGCCGGTATTCTTTACATGCTGGTCGGCATCACGTTTAGCGTACTCGCGCTCACCGGCCGCATCACAATGGGCGATCAGCAGCCGCTGGAATCAAGCCTCGGCGTATTCTGGGGAATCGTACGCTTCTTTCGCACGCTCCCCTTCAGTGAGTATCTGTTTGGAACTCTTATCATTATCACCATTGTGTTCCTTATTAAAAAAGGGAGGAAATAGTTATGAAAAAATCATTCTTGAAATACTTCAAAAAAACGCTCTGGGGGAAAATATATCTGTCGATATTTGTCGTCGGCGTTCTCCTCCTTGGCTTTTTCCTCGGCCGTAATCAGACGGCGCTTCGCTCTAACGGCAATACGGTGTCCGCGCGGCAACTGAAAAATATGCTTGCAAAGAAAAACTTCACCTTCATAAATGTCCATGCGCCCTATGAGGGAGAAATCGAAAAAACAGATGCATTTATTGCCTACGACAAGATAGTAGAACAAAGCGCGCTTCTTCCCAAAGATAAAAACGCGCCGATCATCCTCTATTGCAAGACCGGCAGAATGAGTGAGGAGGCGCTGACAATAGTTAGGAAGCTCGGATACACCAACATCAAACATCTCACGGGGGGTATGGAAGCGTGGAAAAAATCAGGAGGGAACCTCCTCGATCTTTCCAAGCTGGAAGAAACCGTGCTACCGAAAGATGGGGTAACGCTCCCCGTCTCATGGGGTGATCTGGGCAAGAAACTCGTGGATGAAGGTGTTATCAATCTCCCGGAATTTCGGAATGTCGTTAAGATGACGCCGGAACAGGAAAAAATATTGACGGAGGGGTCGGAAGAAAAGATCAAAATTGACGCCTCTAATAGTCAATTCGTGGTGGACATGCTTTGGGCACTGG
>CAYSAP010000011.1:0-3592 GCA_964429085.1 uncultured Gammaproteobacteria bacterium
AGCCATGATACTTTGCCGGCTTACCGAAACCCCCGGTTGTAACTCCAAAATAAAGTGCCCGAACTCTTTGGGGGACCCGATGTTGTAAATGCACGAAACAGAGGCTACGACAATCGTGTCGTTACGGGTGAGCAAATTGGTTGTGGCGGCAAGCCGTAGTTTATCTATCTCTTCGTTAATTTGGGTTTCTTTTTCTATATAGGTATTGGTCTGCGGTATGTATGCCTCTGGCTGGTAGTAATCATAGTAGGACACAAAATACGACACGGCGTTATCAGGGAAGAAATCGCGGAATTCCTGGTACAATTGCGCCGCAAGCGTCTTGTTATGCGAGATGATCAGCGTCGGCCGCTGCAACGCAGCAATAATATTGGCCATGGTATAGGTTTTGCCGCTGCCGGTAACCCCCAGAAGGACTTGTTCGGGTACCCCCCGTTCGAATCCTTTCAGCAACGAGGCTATCGCGTTTGGCTGATCACCGGTGGGATGAAATGATGAGGTTAATCTGAATGTGTTCATGATTCGGTTAATTTTCGCGATTGATATAGAGATATCCTATTTGTGTGTATTGACAGTTCGGTTATTTTTTGGAATACTACTAATTATCCTATCACAGTTTCGGTTACTGTATATAGCGAAAAACTATGCCGGCAATACTCTATCCACGCGAACGCCAACTCCTTGATTTTATCACGCAATTCATTGGGAGGTTTGGGTACGCGCCGACGCTCAAGGAAATCGGTCAGGCTCTGAACATCCATTCTCCTGCCACCGTACACGAGCATGTCGACCGGCTGCGTCAAAAGGGCTTCATCAAAAAACTTGATGGCACAGCCCGCGGACTCGAGGTCGTCGCAGACAACTACCGACCTGCAGGAACCAATGCGACGCTGGAATTGCCGGTGTTAGGATTTATCGCCGCAGGCGCTCCTCTTGAGCCGTACACCGATCCGAATTTTTATATATCAGTGGCTCCCAGCATGATTGCGTCCAGCCAGCCTCACTATGTGTTGCAGGTCAAAGGTCAGTCGATGATCGATGATGGTATTTTCGACGGGGATTACGTCGTCATCCAACACCAACAGGATGCAAAAAACGGCGATATCGTGGTAGCGTTACTTCCCAATGGTCTGGCGACACTCAAGCGGATTTATTTTGAAAAAGACAAGATCAAACTCATGCCAAGCAACTCCACCATGTCGCCCATATTCACCACTCATGTGAAGATTCAGGGCCGGTGCGTCGGCCTCATTAGGAAATTCGTTTGAGGCTACCCCCTATGTATTGATAATTTTCTCCAGGTTCTTTGTCGCGACTCCCGGCACATCAGGATTTCGTTTATGCTGAATGTATTCATATATCATTGGAACAATAGATAATCCGATGATGGCAAATACAGCATAGTGGAAATTTTCTTTGATAAACTCCATATTGCCGAAAAAGTATCCCAATAGGGTAAATACACTTACCCACGCAACGCCGCCGACAATATTGTAAAGAATAAAGGTGGAGTAATGCATGGACCCCACTCCTGCAACAAACGGGGCAAACGTGCGGACAATCGGTACAAAGCGGGCCAAAATAATCGTTTTGGCACCGTATTTTTTGTAAAACTGCTCGGTTTTATCTATATGTTCCTGATTGATGACCGTAATACGGGGATTATCGACAATGTTCCTGCCGAAGAAATGTCCGATCCAGTAGTTGACGGTATCTCCCAGTATGGCCGCTATGATAAGGAGCATTATCACAAATCCGACGTGCAAGGATCCGAGCGACGCCAGGGCACCGGCGGCAAATAACAGGGAATCGCCGGGAAGAAAGGGCGTGACCACAAGTCCCGTCTCGGCAAAAACAATAAGAAAGAGTATGCCGTAGCTAAGTGTCCCGTATAGAGAGACAATTTCTGCCAGATACGTATCAAGATGCAGGATTATATCCATAGGTATGTATAATAGCATGTATGGGAACGCTTTTTGTAGTGGCCACACCTATCGGAAATCTCGAAGACATAAGCCTTCGGGCGACGAAAACATTGTCCCTCGTCGATGTTATACTCTGCGAGGATACAAGACGGACAGGTGCGATGCTCACTGTTTTAAACATTCCGTATAAGAAACTACAGAGTTATTACGATCAGATAGAGACGCAGCAAACACCAGGAGTGATTTCGATGCTTGAATCTGGGCAAAACGTCGCTTTGGTATCGGATGCGGGGACGCCGCTCATAAATGATCCCGGGTATGTGCTTGTTTGTGAGGCGCGAAAAAGAGATATTCCGGTCGTCAGCATTCCCGGAGCGTCTGCTCTCCTTACCGCACTCACAAGCTCCGGCTTACCGGCAAACACGTTTTTCTATCTTGGATACCCGCCTGAAAAAAAATCCAAAAGATTCAAATTATTCCAATCGCTTCGCGACATGCATGAACTTATAGACAGCACGTATGTTTTCTACTGCGCTCCGCATAAATTGAATGCTACATTGGAAGATTTGCGCCAGGCACTCGGGGATATCGTGATCGTGGTTGCCCGCGAACTTACAAAAATGCATGAGGAATACTGGACAGGCACTCTTTCAGAAGCGAAGCACTATTTTCAGGAACCAAAAGGGGAATTCGTGCTGTTGTTGCACTTGTCTGATGCATCTACAGAGAAATAGTATGACAGTATATGAGCAACGAAAACGGAGTATTCATTGGTATGAAGGGACCAATGTTCCTAGGGGTGGCGATGCCGGGTTATACTTTGTTCACCATAGAGATATAGACAAACTACGGTATGAGCTCTCGCTCTTTCCCAATCCCGCATCACGTGCATTCCTTATTCCGAAAATCGAACTGGAGCTCGATAAACTTACGGGCTTTCTCAAATTTTACAGCATGGATGTCGAGCGGGACATGGAGTTAACACTTGCGGAAATAAATCCGTGGTTAAAGGGGCGAGAAATACAGCGCGGGAGGAAAAGCCGCTAATAGTCCTCTAACGTCGAGGTGTCGCCGATGGGAAGGCCTAAGTCTTTGGCTTTCAATATCCGCCGCATAATTTTTCCGGAGCGGGTTTTGGGGAGCTTATCGATAAACTCGATTTCTCGTGGATACGCATGCCCAGCCAGATGCTTCTTTACGTATTGCGACAGCTCTCCCTTAAGTTTTTCCTGTGCCGCTTTTGTCTTTGTGGTTTCTAACGTGGATTTCTCCAATACCACGAAGGCTTTGATAATTTCTCCGCGCATGGCATCCGGCTTGCCGATTACTCCCGCCTCGATAACCGCCGGGTGCGCAACTAACGCAGATTCGACTTCGAACGGCCCGACCCGTTCCCCTGAGGTCTTGATGACGTCATCCGCCCGGCCGATAAACCAAAAATACCCGTCCTTATCTACCATGCCGTGATCGCCGCTTACATACCAACCGTTGACGAAATAACTTTTATATTTTTGCGGGCGCCGCCAGATTGTATGCATCATCGACGGCCATGTAGGTTTGAGCGCGATATTTCCTTCCTTATTTATACCAAGCACCTTACCCTTGTCATCGACGATTGACGCCGTAAGCCCAGGTACCGGCTTGCCCATGGAGCCAATCTTGATATC
>CAYSAP010000011.1:3602-29845 GCA_964429085.1 uncultured Gammaproteobacteria bacterium
GCTATACAAATTGCCCCGGTTTCCGTCTGCCACCAGGTATCATGAAACGCTAAGCCGAATGCTTTGATTCCCCACCGTATTGCTTCGGGATTGAGCGGTTCTCCGACAGAACACAAATGCCGCAGATGTGACAAGTTATGCTTCTTTACCAGATCCATGCCGCCGGCCATAAGCATGCGGATAGCGGTCGGCGCTGTATACCAAACCGTCACATTATATGTATCCAAAAGCGCATACCAACGGTCCGGGTCAAACCTGCCGGCATAAACCAGAGCAGCAACGCCGTTGCTCCAGCTTCCTAATATCTCGTAGGCGATTCCGGTTACCCATCCCGGATCTGCCGTGCACCAATAGGTGTCTTCGTCCCGCAAATCCAATACCCAGCGTGCGGTCATGTGTTCCTGAATAACGGCTCGGTGCGAATGGACGACACCCTTGGGCTTACCGGTAGTTCCCGAGGTGTACAGCATGAATGCATAGTCATCAGGGTCAGTCTGCGCAATTCTGAGCTCATCAGAAGCGTTTTCTACACTTTTTGCAAACGACGGCTCATCGACAACGAGGATGTGTTTGAGCTCCGGTAATTTTTTCCTGATTGCATCGACCCGCGGCTTCAGTTCCCGCGTCGTAAGCAGTACTTTGGCGCCGGAATTTTCTAGTCTGTCCGCGAGTGCCTGTTCCTGGAAGGCGCTGAACAGTGTTCCTGCTATCGCTCCAATTTTAAGGATACCTAAGAAAGAAAAATAGAGTTCGGGAATCCTCGGGAGGAACAAAAATACCCGGTCACCGCGCTCAACTCCAAAATCTTTCAGGACATTGCCGACTTTGTTGGAAAGAAGGGACAATTCTTCGAAGGTATACTTTTTTTCGTTTCCTTCCTCGTCGCACCAATACAGCGCGACTTTATTCTTGCGCCATGTTTGAACATGACGGTCAACGGCGTTGTACGCCGCATTCAGACTTCCGTCAAACCAATCAAGATGCGTCCTGGCATCTTTCCACGAGAACTCGTTGGCAACCTCCTCGTAATCATCCAGGTTCGGAGCGTCCTTTTCTTTCGATTTTTTATAAATTTCTTCCTTCATTTGGCAGGCTCGTCCCGTTTGACAAATCGTGCGTCCAGTCGCTTCAAGTTTTCCATGACTCCGGTATATTCCATCTCGTCCTGAGGCCCCATAGCCGGGTTAAAGAATCCCTGCTCGCGCATGGCAAGCGTCTTTTCCGATGCCTTTTCCCGGATCACGTCCCAGAAGGGCTGATCAAAGAGGTCCACGGCTTCGGTTAGCTTACCCTCATGGACGCAGTATCCCGCAGCCGACATGATCGTCGGGCCATCAAAATACGAAATGATAGTATTTTGCTTCACCGGCATAACCGCGACATGATGGCTCCCCCGGTTATCGCCGAGCGTATACTGCGCCAGTGCCCATGGCGAAAGGATTTCGCCGGTCGACGGAAATTGTTTTTGGGTCCGCACCAGTGCTACCGGATCATCTTTGCCCACATATTTTCCGGCAATATTATGCAATCTGCTGGTTGAAGCCACTGCAGCGGTTAACCCGGTCGCGTTTTCCACAACAGACTCGATGATGTACCGGTTAGGATCCCGGAGCAGGCACGCGATGTCATAATAATCGCTGGGAACCTTAAGCGTAATGACCTTGTCATTTTCCGTATGATTGACGTCCATAATATGGAACGTAAATCCCGCCTGCATATCGGGAGCCAACAATAGTCCTGCATTGTGATACGGATCGGCAAACGCGGAAAATAACGGGTGGTTAAAGACTCCCGGACCGCATTTATCTCCGGCAAATAAGACGAAGGGCTCAGCCTGACGTTCTTCAATTTCCATTTCCGCGCTGCCCGGCCCCATGCCGCGCACATTACCGGAGAACGCATCTTTGAGTAAATCCTGTCCGGCGCCGTAGAGCCCCTGGCTTTTAGCGACCTTGGTCGTTTCGACAAACGTATCCCATGCAAATTTATGGACATCGCTGTTGTCGACCCCTCTCGTATGCGTCATGAGAAGTGCGATGTCATCTCCTGTAAACGTTACGTGCGCATCAATCAGCAGTTTGCTCTTTACGGCTTCTGCGACGCGCTCTTTTGCCTTCGCTACCATCGCATCGCTGGGGCGGTTATGCCCTCCTACAGAACCTGTGTCAGCCTTAATAACAGATATGGTCACTTTCATGGTGACCTCCTTTCTCTACGCTAAATCCGCTAATAAATTTTTTCCGGTCATTTCATTTGGGATGGATAATCCTAACATAGTGAGGATAGTCGGCGCGATATCGGCAAGCTTGCCGATGGCAATCTCAATAGCGCGGTTTTCAAACTGTTTGTCCACAATAATACACGGGACAGGAAACAACGAATGTTCGGTATCCATTTCACCGCTGGGACCGATCATTTCTTCCACATTACCATGATCTGCCGTCACAATGCAAGCGCCCCCAAGGGACAGGGCGAGGGTGGTAATTTTTCCGACGCACTCGTCCGTAACCTGACACGCTTTTATCGCAGCAGGGATATTGCCGCTATGGCCTACCATATCGGGACTCGCAAAGTTAATTGCTATAAATGAATACACATTGCTGGTCATACGATCCAATACCCGGCTCGTTAATTCATAGGAAGACATCTCCGGCATAAGATCGTACGTTGCGACTTTTGGTGATGGGACAATAAGGTGGTCTTCCTGGGGAAATTGTTCCTCCCGCATGCCATTAAAGTAGTACCCTATAAACCGTTCTTTTTCCGTTTCTGCTACCCGAAGCTGACGCATACCTGCTTCAGAAAAAATCTGTCCTAAGGGCAGCTTCACCTGACGCAGGGGAAACGCGACAACGCCCGGACTTGTGCGCTCGTATTCGGTCATCGTGACAAAAAAAAGTTCCGGAAGAATAACACGGCGGGTAAACGGCTTCTGCCGAATATCTTCCTCCACCAGATGTTTATGATAGTACTTCACGGCATAGGGATCGAAACTTTCCGGTATTTTATGCGATTCGAAATCAGAAAGCGTGAATGCGCGTGTCAGTTGTCGTGGCCGATCAATGCGATAATTATAGAATATTACCGCGTCATGCGCGCTGATGCGCGGCATGGGAATACCTTGGGCATCACAGATAACGGTGGGTTCGATAAATTCGTCCGTAATGCCATTCAGATAACTTTCCTCCAAAACGGCGCTTGCGGATGCGGCTTTTTTAGGAATATCCTCAGTCAGCGCCTGATAGGCTTGCGCGGTTCTCTCCCATCGCCGGTCGCGATCCATAGCGTAGTAACGCCCCATGATTGTCGCGATATGCCCATGCCCGATTTGTGCAAGCTTCGCTTCTACTTCATGAATAAACCGGATGCCTGATTTGGGCGGTGAATCCCTGCCGTCGGTAAATAAATGAAGGTATACCGGACAAGAACACTGGTTCTTCCGCATAAGCTCTAGTAACGCATAGAGATGCTCGCGGCTTGCATGCACTCCTGAATCGGATAAAAGCCCCATAAGGTGAATGCGGGACTGATGTGCCTTCGCATACGATATAGCCCCCAAAAACGCGTCGTTCGTAAAAAAGCTTCCGTCGGAGATTGCCATATTTATCCTCGGCAAATCCTGATAGACAACTCTTCCCGCACCGATATTTATGTGTCCGGTCTCCGTATTACCATCCTCCCCGAGCGGCAACCCTACAGCCGCTTCCGAGGCATGCAGCTGCGCATGAGGGAAGCGTGACCACAGGCCAGGGATATGCGTCAGGTTTGCCTGGGCTATCGCGTTACCGGGGCCGGGGGGAGCAAGTCCCCAACCATCAAGAATAATCAACACAAAAGGCTTGGGCATATCATCACTTAGAGTCTCTTGCCTGAGGTAAGCTCTGCCTCAATTTGTAATAACCTATTGTATTTGGCAACACGTTCCCCCCGTGCAGGGGCCCCGAATTTCACATAATCAGACTGCACGCCGACCGCTAAATCTGCGATGAAACTATCATTCGTTTCCCCGCTTCTATGGGAGACGATTGTTTTTATACCCGCCTGTTTTGCGATTGCGATAACGCGCATGAATTCGGAAAGTGATCCGATTTGATTCGGTTTTGCGAGTATTGCAGAACACGCACCATCCTTGATAGCACGCTCCAGACGTTCGGGATTGGTTGCAAGCAAATCGTCTCCCACGACCAGAACATCTTTCCCGATCTCCTTGGTAAGGGTAATCCAATTGTCCCAATCATCTTCACCCAACGGATCCTCCAAGATAAGCAGGCGATATTGTTTATGCAGATCAACAAGATACTTTATAAAATCACTACTGGAAAGGGACCCGGGTTTATCCTTTATTTTATAGCCTCCCCGTTCCTGGAGGAATGTGTTAGCCGCCAAATCCAATCCGAAAAATATATCGAGTCCGAAGGTATACGGGCTTGATTTAATTGCTTCAGCCAGGATCTCCAGGGTATCCAGGTTCGTAAGCAGATTCGGCGCAAAACCGCCTTCGTATCCGACTGAATAGACTGCATTTCTATACTTCAGTATTTGTTTTACTCCTTTGTATACGGCTACTCCCATTTCTAACGCCACTGCGAATGATTTATTTGTGGCAGGAACAACATGGAATTCCTGAAAATCCAGATTACCCGCACCGTGCTTGCCTCCGTTAATAATATTGAACGTGGGGGTCGGAATACGCTTTATCTGCGTATCAATAAACGGCTTAAACACTTGATTGATATACCGATAAAGCGGCAAACGGCTTGCATTGGCCGCCGCGGCTGCAACAGAGAGCGAAACGCTCAGTATGCTGTTGGAACCCAGAACGTGCTTGTCTTTTGACCCGTCCAAATCAATAAGTGCTTTATCGATTCCCCCCTGATCCAATGCGTTCATGCCCTTCATGTTGGATGCTATTACCCCCTCTACGTTAGCCACTGCCTTGAGCACACCCATGCCACCGTACCGTTTTTCATCCTGATCCCGTAATTCGACGGACTCGTATTTCCCGAGTGACGTACCCGCTGGTACAGACGCCGTACCGCGGTAACCACTCTCAAGGATCACCATGGTTTCTATGGTGGGATCTCCCCGCGAATCCAGAATTTCCCGGGCTATCAGGCTATGAATTTTGGTATTAACGTCTGACATATGAAACGCGCGCTATTTACGCGATACTAACCGCCGTTCAGCAGCAGCCACGGTTTCCCTAACATGATTGACTGCATCTGCATTGACCGATACGCTCGTAATTCCCCACGCCACTAACTTTTCAACCAAATCAGGATAATCCGAAGGAGCCTGGCCGCACATTGATGTTGTAACTCCGCGCTTTACACAGGCTTTAATAACCCTTTCAAATGCCCACACCACGGCAGGGTCTGTTTCCTTATAATCATGAGCGACTTCATTATTATCTCTATCTGTACCCAGGATAAGCATGGTCAGATCATTCGAACCAATGGAGATCCCATCCAATCCGACATCCAAAAAATCCTCTATACGAATTGCATTCGTAGGTAATTCAACCATCATCCACAGCTTGAAGGCAGATGAGCGACTGAGTCCGGAGGCCGCCACAATTTTTTTTACTTCCATCATTTCCTCAGGTGTACGGACAAAAGGAATCATAAGATGCAGATTTTTAAGCCCTTTCTTATTGCGCACATATTTCATAGCTTCAAGTTCAAGCATAAAAACTCTTGGGTCTGCGATGTATCGGGCTGCTCCACGAAATCCCAGCATTGGATTTTCTTCCGGGGGTTCATACGCATTGCCACCTTTAAGATTTCTAAACTCGTTCGTGCGAAAGTCGGACGCCCGATATATTACCGGTCGGGGGGAGAAACTTTCTGCAATCTGTTCCATGCCCGCGCTTAATTGATTAATAAACAATGATTCTTTTTTGTCTTCTATAAATTTTCTCGGGTGCGTACCGATTTGAGCCATCAAAAACTCCGCACGAAATAGTCCCACACCATCAACATGCATTTTCGCTACAGATGGAGCCCGGCTTGGCTCGGCAAGATTGACATACACTTTTGTCGCCGTTTTTATTCTTTCTTTCGGTCCGGGCGATTGTTGTGGTCTAGGATTGGATATCGATACAGCGCCCTTATATATTTCTCCAGTCGTTCCATTTACCGTAATGACCATGCCATCCTTAAGCGTTTTCATGGCGTTCGTTGTACCTACCACGGCTGGTATACCAAGTTCCCGGGAAACAATTGCAGCGTGTGAGGTTCGCCCGCCGCGCTCCGTCACAATAGCCACGGCTTTTTTCATGGCAGGCACAAAATCTGGATTCGTCATTTGGGCAACCAAAACATCTCCCTGATGAACCTTCCCCAAGTCCTTGGGGCTATACAGTATCTGCACAGGCCCAGTTGCAATTCCGGGACTCGCCGCATCCCCTTTCAGGAATACCTCATGTTTGCTGGAAATTGACTTTCCGTGCATACCTTCCTTTTTGCCGGTGGTAGTGACCGGCCGTGTTTGGACGATATATACGTTATTGTTATCTATTGCCCACTCGACGTCCTGTGGGAAAAAATAATGCTTCTCCAGCTTCTTGCCCAATCGTGCAACCGCAAGTATCTGCTCGTCGGTAAGCTTGGCTGTAGAGCCCTTCGCTTTGGAAATAACACTCACCGTAGTTTTTACCCCTCGTCTCGTCATAATTTTTTCCTGCGTATTTATCTCTTTTTCTAGAATTTTTTCGGATACTTTGTCTATCACATAGTGATCGGGCGTTACCGCTCCCTGCACGATCATTTCTCCCAGGCCGTAAATTGCATCCACCACAACTTTCGTTTTATCGTTCGTCACCGGATCAAGCGTAAACATAATGCCTGAATAATCAGACTGCACCATGAGCTGCACCGGAATCGCTATGCCTACCTTGAAATGGTCGAATTTGTTCGTCGCACGATAAAAAATTGCGCGGGCCGTAAACAGGCTCGCCCACGCTTCTTTTACTTTTTCCAGCAAATTTGCCTCACCTTGAACATTGAGGAATGTGGCCTGCTGACCGGCAAATGAGGCAGTAGGCAAATCTTCTGCGGTAGCAGATGACCTCACCGCCACAAGCGGGTGTTTGAGGATTCCGCCTTCTAATGTAAAATACGCATGCATTACTTCTGTTGCAATATCCTGGGGAAATACGCAGCGCGTGATACGGCGCTGAATTTCTACCGATGCGCGCTCTAAATTCTTGCTGTTGCTGACATCGAGCCCGTGTAACAAGTCAGAAAGGTCGTCCCGCAGCTGTGCTTCGTCGAGAAAGTGAAAGTACGCTTGAGCCGTCACGATAAAACCATTGGGTACGGGGAATCCGGCCTTGGTCATTTCCCCTAAGTTTGCCCCCTTGCCGCCGACTATTCCTATATCTTCCCGATCGACATCCTTAAACCACACGACGAACTTTTTGGTCATATATTTAGTATGGGGAATATAACCATATTTCGCAAGCCCCTGTACCTACGAAGCCTACAGGGAGAGTCCTCGTAGGTTCATTTACGGTATACTGAACCTAATGCCTGCCAAAAATGTATTAAAGCAATACGAATCAGATGCTTACTATCACCTGTATAATCGTGGTGTAGACAAATGCGCAATCTTTCGCGAGGACAAGGATTACAAAACGTTTCTTTCTTTTTTGAAACTCTACCTTACCCTACAAGGAGAGTCCTTGAAGGGTCCGCCGTCAAGAAAAATAAAAAACTATTTTGGCGAAATTGAGTTACTGTGTTATTGCCTAATGCCGAACCACTTTCACCTATTCATAAAACAGAAATCAGAACGTGCTATCGATCATTTCTTGCGGTCTTTATCTACAAAATACGTCAGATATTTTAATACGCGGTATAAACGCCTAGGACCATTATTTCAAGGGCCATATAAAGCGGTGAAAGTACGGACGGAATATCAATTTATATATTTGTCAAAATACATTCACCGCAACCCAATGCCCCTCTCACCCTACAAGGAGAGTCCTCGTAGGCTACGAGAGTATCCGTATTCATCTTACGCAAATTTCCTTGGATTATTTACGCAACCGTGGGTACAGCCCTCTTCCATACTTTCCTATTTTTCCCGAACACACAAACAACTATCGTATGAATCTTTTGTAGAACAATCACTGCCCGACGACATCAAACCAATCCTCAATGAATCTCTTGACCTGGAGTAACCTACAAGGAGAGTCCTCGTAGGTTATGCTTTGGCGAATTCGGCTTTGAAGTAATCCACCCATGGGATTGCTACCGGATCCAAGTCGTACAACATCGCCATATAGAACGTCGTAAAGCTAGACAATGTAAACGCTTCAAGGACTTGCGATATCTTATTTGGACCTGTCAATTCTATGTTTTTTGTTGCAACACGTTGTTTTTCTACAACGTCCTTTGTGATAGAAAATCTTTTTCTTATGGCCTCACTATACCAATGAGATAAAAAGAACAAGAATACAGCATTTTGATGCATAGTTTCCGGATACTGCAAACCTTCCAACATATGATGATTCAGTTCAGATATATAGCGCGGATCCGAAATCATTTTTGCCGTCTCATTAATTTGATTTGCGAATGCGTTACCAAAACCTTTTAGAAATTCCGCTGTGATAATAAACGGATGTTTGTCTTTGAGAAATAAAGCGAGTTGCTTGGCTGGATTATCTGCTTCCGAAACCTCTACTTTCAGCTTATTGCTAAATTCGCGGGCGAACGCAATAGCTTCAAGAACATCTTTGTGCTCAACAGAAAGAAATCCGAGCGTCTTAAGAAACCCCACATGACCCATGAGAAGATACCCTGGTCCGATTCTTGGCTGACCGCACGGATTAAACTTAGCTTCAAACAAGTAGGCTGGAGCGTTTTGATCGGTGAGCCATTTGCCTATAGAGCTTCCAGCATGCATTATGCCGGCAATTTTAGCTCCTTTGGACAGTGCGTCCTTTCCAGCGGATAACACTTCCTCAGTACTACCAGAATATGATGATAATATAACGAGACTGTCGTGGTTTACATATCCCGGAACCGTGTAGTCCTCACAAATTTCATAGGGAACGCTGATATTTTTGCGATAAAGCGACCCAACGGTTTTTGGTGTAAATCGTGATCCTCCCATACCCGCAACCACGATATTCCTTACCTTTTTGTAATTTTCGGGAAACACAACCTGTGTGCTTTCCTCCCATGCCTGTTTGCATTGATCGGCAAACATACCGGTAGAATCGAGCACACCTGAAGGATCTTTCGCTTTCATCGCTGCAACGTCATCAAGATTTTGCATAATTCCTCCTTATACCATTAATTAGTTTTTTATATTTCCAAACGACAAGGCAATCTGTGCTACCTGACTGATTGTATCCACATATGTATCAGCACCGTCCATAGCATACCCGTCGACATTATTCTGTCGAAGCCCGATTGTGTATGCTCCTGCCGCTTTTGCTGACACAATCCCCACGTTTGAATCCTCGATCACCATCGTTGTTTCGGGCGTACTACCTAATACCTTCATCGCTTCACGGTACCCGTCAGGCGCGGGTTTATGTGCAAGATCCGCCCGGTCATGGAGCGAGATGATGATTTTTAACACATCTGCATGCGGGATGCGGGCAAGCGTCAAGTCAATCCACCATTTCGGCGAGGCGGAAACGACCCCCATCACGATCCCCATCCCATCTAGTTTGGTAAGAAGCTCATCAAGCCCCTCGGTAATGGGAGACTGGGTATAGACAATCTTTGCGTGCCTATCTCCTGCTTCATACATCTTTTCTACCGATACGTTACTCCCAAGTGAAACCGCGCGCGCGTGAATGGCATCCATATTGGCTCCCAGCGTCTTGTCAAGCTTGGAAGCGATATCCGCACCATATATCTCACTAAAGATAGTGAGTTTTTCGCGTTCCCAATATTTTTCGTTATCAATCATCACACCATCAAAATCAAATATACAGGCTTTATTCATACGTAGGCGACCTCACTCCAATGCTTTAGTATTTACTCCCGTAGCGAAATCAACTTCCGGCACATTGTGAAGGATTGTTGACACCTGTTTCTTGAGTATGTCATATGCTTCCTGCGTCTTTCCCTCAAATTTGACGGTAAGATACGGGCCGTTTTGTGACGCCCGCACAATCAGCATTTCACTCACCGTGTCCATCCTCACTCCGTCAATTTCTACATAGGTAGCATTCGGATACAATTTTTTCATCTCAGTGCCGATTTTTTTGCTCACAATCTCAAATTTAATCGCGTCCGGACACCCGACTTTTATCTCCGGGCTCGAAACATACTGGGGCAATTCGTCTATGACTGCAGCAAGCGTTTTATTCACACGAGTCAGGTAGGCGAGCAGTCTGAGCGTTGCAATGGCTCCGTCATCATGACCGTAGAAGTTGTCCATGAAGAAAAAGTGTCCGGAAAGTTCCCCGCCAAACGGGGACCGTGCTTCACGCACCTTTGCTTTGATGAATGAATGTCCGGTCTTCCACATCACGGGATTGCCGCCGTGGCTCCGAATGACTTCATCGACTTGTTTGGAACAAAGCGCGTTGTATACGATATTTGCCCTTGGCAGAGAACCGAGTACGTCGACTGAAAAAATAGATACGAGCACATCATTCCAAATAAGGCGGCCGGTGTGGTCAACGATACCAAGCCGGTCCCCGTCGCAATCGTAAGAAAACCCTACATCGGCTTTCTCTGCCAATACCCGTTTCGCGAGCCGCTCCTGTACGTCATGTTCCGTAGGGTCCGGAGTACCGACGGGGAAATTACCGTCGGGCGTGGTGTTTTGTTCGATGACTTCGCATCCAAATGTCCGTAAAATATCCGGCAAATAGATGCCGGTAGTGGCAGCGCAGGAATCGACGACGACCGTAAACCGTTTAATCGGGTCCGTCCTGCGTTTCAGGTCATCAATATACGCCTGCTTTATATCTTTTTGGATCACGACTCCCTTGGGGCTCCGTATCACAAACTTCCCGGATTTTACGAGTTCCCGAAGGTCAATTATTTCCTCAGAAAGCATGGTTTCCGAAAATCCCATGCCGAATTTAAATCCGTTGTATTCCTTGGGATTATGGGAAGCCGTGATCATGACAAGCCCTTTGGTGCGGAAATAGTATCCCGCAAAGTACGTGATCTGCGAAAGCGTCATGCCGATGTCGTACACAGTAATCCCGCTATCAGTAAGCCCCTTGACCATCGCGTCACTGAATTCCGGACTGGAAAGCCGGCAATCGTATCCCACCACACAATCATAAATCCGGCGCTGAAGTAACCAGGTGGCGTACCCGCGCGCCAGCAACTCTACACGCTCGGCATCCAATTCGCTTCCCACGAGCCCGCGCAGGTCATATCCACGAAACACATGATCAGGTATTTGTGCTGACATATGGGCCTCCTTTAGAGTTTGATAATGAATTGCTCCAATAATTGCGTGAGCGTAAACGGCGTAGAACCCGTTTTTATCGCAATGTCGATTTCAAGAAGGCGCTCATGCATAACGACGAGTTGTTTTATCGTAAAGTGTCTCGATTGCGCTGTCAAGCGACTTGCCTGCCACCCCTGTAACCCCTCCGGGGTTATTTGATCCGCAAGCTGTATGAGCTGCCGTACCCGGCGTACAAGAAGCACAAAAACTATTTCCGCCGCTTCGTGGGAAACTGTTTGCGTAAAGTACGATAGCGACGTTTTGGCGTTTCCTGGCCGCAAACTGTCTAAAAATTGAAAGAGTACTACCGGAGTCTTGTAGAAAAATAGCTGCACTCCCTCCCCAAGCTTGGCTATGGTCGTTTTGTCGACTTCTTTTTCCTCATAGAGGATCACATCAACAGAAGTACTTGCCTCCACCACTTTGGCCAGTGTTGCGGCAAAGGTCTTTACCTGTTTCTTGGCATTACTGATAAATCCCTCGATAACGACAAGCACGTCAGAACCAAACAGGGATGATGATTCAAGCGCCTGCAGGAGGGACGTTGCATCAATGTGTTTACCGTCAACCTCACGTATTTCCTTGCCTTTCGCGCCCGTTTTAAACTCCCTAAGCTTATTTCTTAGCGTTTCCGGCTGGTCTCCGTGTAAAAGGTATAACATATTATGGTTGGCGCGCTTCTTTATATGCCTGGAACAACCGCTCCACTGTGCGGTGATCTATACGCGTGTGCCTTCCCCGATGGGGGATCAGTGCCCCCGAAAAATTCTTCGGGATATGCATAAGCTCATGGATAATGACACGCGTTTTATCGTCATCGGATAAGTGATTAAAATGGTGCGACAGCACTTCGATCACATAATGCGCGGGGATATGCAATGCCTGTTGCCAAATTTTCGGAAAACTCCATATGCGCGCGCGCGCGCGGCTTTTTGCCCCGGTACTTCGCATACATATCACGCGCTTGGAATCAACCTGTCCGAAAAGCGACGTTTTAAGGACAGATTTCATAATTTTTGAAACATCAGGAGCGAGTGTTATATCCATATATAATATATGTATTCTTACTGCGGCTTTCGGGCCCGAAGTTTTTTGTACGCTTCCTTAAGAAGGGGCAGATTGGTTTTGGGATACCCGATCATGATTGTTGCTTCTTTCCAGGGTACCCACTGCGCATCGCTGATACCTTCTTCCCTCTGCACACGGGGTTTTTGCAGTGTTTTACTCCGGAAAAGGAAATAATGGACAGTTTTTTTGATCGACTTATCCCGGGTGTACCAATACATGGTCGGCGTCAACTCTGCAATAAATGCCAGCCGTCTGACCCCAACCTCTTCTTCGATTTCCCGGGTTGCC
This sequence comes from uncultured Gammaproteobacteria bacterium, assembly GCA_964429085.1. GTDB lineage: Bacteria > Patescibacteriota > Microgenomatia > UBA10105 > UBA927 > UBA927. The sequence goes on from CAYSAP010000011.1 coordinate 16,395, forward strand.
GTATCTTGGAGATGTTCCCCATGCTCTATCTTTCCTTTCGGAAACGTCCAATTATGTTTCATATCCTTCATGAGCAGCACGTACCACCCATCATGAGCTTTATAGACGACGACGCCTCCCGAGGAAACTTCTGTATTCATTTATTTGGTGAGCAAATATAACACGTCGCCGGCTTTTACCGGTTGATCCACCTGTATGCCGCAGGATTCTCCCGCATCTGCTTTCGCAACTTTGGCGTGCTCTATTTGTATAGATGTCACTAGCTGCACAAATTCCTTATCGTGGCCGGATATTTTGACCGTGTCCCCGACTTTCAAAGACTGGTTCATGATCTCCACGACGGCCACACCGAGTTTGTCATAGAAGTGCGTCACTTTGCCTATTTGGATGTCCATATGTTTATCACCCCTTCCTATTATAATACCTCTTGCCCTTGAGTTTGTCGGGTAACAAGCTTTCTTGGGTATACTTCTCATATCCTTTGCCGTACTCCAAATTTTTCATAAGCTTAGTCGGTGCATTCCGGATAACCAGCGGAATAGGAAGATTCCCGTATTGCTTCACATCTGAAAGCGCTGCGAAGTACGCATCATAACTACTTCGGTCTTTTTTCGCGAGCGCAAGATACACAACGCCGTGCGCCAGATTCTCCTGGCATTCGGGATATCCGATTTTACTGCACGCGTCAAAGACCGCACTTGCGACAACAAGCGCGGTCGGCTGTGCTACTCCGATATCTTCGGATGCAAAAACAATCATACGACGTGCGATAAACAGCGGATCCTCTCCCGCAGCAACCATACGGGCTAGATAATAGAGTGCTGCATCGGGGTCGCTTGCTCTCATGCTTTTGATAAATGCGCTTATGGTATTGTAATGCTCATCCCCGACCCGGTCATACTGAAGCATTTTCCGTTGGGCCGCCTCTTCAATATCTTTTGCCTGCAGGGACTCTCCTCGTAGGTTAAGCGAATTGGCGATTTCGAGAATAGTTAATAGCACACGCGCATCAGCGTTTGCGACTTCTAACAAAAATTTCGTGCCTTCCGCATCGATAGTTTTCTTAAGATAGATAAGTGCACGTGTCAAAATTTTCGTTAACGCTGTCTCGTCCAGAGGCTTGAGTACCAACACGCGACACCGGGAAAGTAAGGGGCTGATCACTTCAAACGAGGGGTTTTCTGTGGTCGCGCCAATGAGCAATATATTTCCTTTTTCCACGTAGGGCAATAGTTTATCCTGTTGTGCTTTGTTAAATCGGTGAATTTCGTCAAGAAAAATGACGGGGCGCTGATCAACGACCGCAGTAATATCGCTAATTTTTGTATTGACTGCGGAAAATTCAAAAAACGTCTGATGCAGCGTGGAAGCAATTATTCGCGCAAGCGTTGTTTTGCCGCTCCCGGGTGGTCCCCAGAACACCATGGAGGGCAAAAAGTCCGCAGCCAGAAGTTTACGGATGATACCTGACCCACCCACCAAATGATCCTGACCGATCACATCGTCAAGACTCGTAGGTCGGAGTAATTCAGCAAGTGGACGGCTATCTGCCATGCTGGCCATTACTTTACCACGTTTTCCCACGGGAAACCAGCTCGTCCGAAATGTCCGTAGCGCGCCGTTTTCTGATACATCGGGCGGCGGAGATTGAGGCCCGCGATAATGCCCGGAACAGAAAGGTCCAAAAGTTTCCAGGCAAATGCTTCTATGGATGCCATCGGCTTTTTTTCCGTCCCGAATGTTTCTATGCCGCGGGCAAGCGGCTCGCGTTGTCCTATCACATACGCGACCCTCACCTCAGCCCGGTCAGCAAAGCCATGTGCCACAATATTTTTGGCAATGTAGCGGGCGGCATACGCGCCGCTCCTATCGACTTTGGTAGGGTCTTTACCGCTAAAAGCACCCCCTCCGTGGCGAGCGAAAGCGCCGTAGGTATCAACGATTATTTTGCGCCCCGTGACTCCGGTGTCAGACGCCGGACCTCCGATTTCCCACCGGCCTTTGCTTCCGTTTACAATAACGTCTGCTTCTTTTGGCGGCGCCATCTTATACTTTTTCATGACCGGCCTGATTACTTTGTCATAGAGTGCTTTTTTAAGATGCGCGTGGGTTATCTTGGGGTCATGGGGAACCGCGAGCACCACGCGGTCAACAGCGATGGGTTTGCCGTTTTCGTAGATCACCTTTACTTCGCTTTTACCGTCGGGCCGTAAAAACGGAAGGATTTTTTTCTCCCGTGCTTCATCCATACGCTCGACTAATCTATGCGCGAGAACAAGGGGCAGCGGCATGTATTCCGGGGTCTCGTTGGTCGCGTACCCGAACATCATACCCTGATCGCCTGCTCCTCCGTCATCTACGCCTACGGCAATATCCGGTGACTGCTGATGAATATAGACAGAGATTGGGGATTTATGGGAAAAATTGTACTTCCCATTATTGTAGCCTAACGATTTTATGGTTTTTCTGGCAATCCCCTCGTAATCCAATTTTTTTGAGCAGGTGACTTCGCCGGCTAACACCACACGGTTGGTGGTCACCAGCGTTTCCACTGCAACCCGTGCTTTAGGATCAGCGGCAAGGGCGGCATCGACAATCGCGTCGGAAATCTGATCGCAAATTTTGTCCGGGTGACCTGCCGCCACCGATTCGGAGGTGAAATGTGTTGTTTTGCTCATATATACCTTTCTCTGCCTGTAAACAAAAAATAACCCCGCCAAGCGGGGTATACTTTTTCCCTACTTTAGGCAAATCATCCCCAGCTTTCGCTTAGGTCTCTTTTGAGCACCGCGGCCTCGTTGACTCGGTTGCTGGATGGTTACGGAGAGAGTCTCCTTTACCCAGCCTCTCGTGAGAGGCTGTGGCCACCACTCTTGATTTATTAACGTTCATCTAACGTACTCCAGTGTGACACGCATTGTCAAGATGGCGTCTCGTGTTCCACACTCTCCCGAAACGGTACGTCAGGAAATCCCTGCATACCGCCGAAAGCGATACGGTCCAAAACTTTTTGCTCCATATTTACCATTCTTCCGGAGTGGATCACGAAATCTCCGAACCGGTTTTGGATGGCATCAAGCGCCAGGGTAAGATCCCGTTTCCTGTTCTCTTCGGGAAACAATGACGGCTGCGGAGATGCGTCCCGGTGTAATGCGTAACAATACACTGCGAGCAATTTCACCGATTTTTCGGGTGCGTATCTTAGCATAGTCCGCATGGCGGTATAAAAATCTGCATCGGTAAAAAGAGGCGATAACTTTTTTTCCTGCGTATGCCAGTATGTGCTGTCATCACACATCATTGAAATACCCACGCCGTACGCGACAAACCCGTCGTTGCGGAGGCGTCTTCCCATTTTCATCACCAGCTGGGCAAGGATCTGCCAGAAACGGGAATCATCCGGACGACGCGGGGAACCCAAAACATACGACTGGCCGAAGCTCTTTTGTTCAGCCGTCTCTTGCCCTGAGCTCGCCGAAGGGTCGTACCCGTGAAGCCGAAGCCACCAGTGATACCCGGTGATAGAGTGAAACGCACGCTTGAGATCATCGGCATTCGCGTGAAAAAACGCTAGAGGCGTCATAATACCTGCAGCCTGAAGCCTTCTACTATTCCCCTCTTTAATGCCGCAGAAATCTTCAAGCTTCATAGCGGCAAACGTGTCCAGAATATTTTCTTTCGTAATCATCACCAATCCATCGGACTTCATAAGTCCTGAAGCGACCTTAGCCAGATACCGGTTCGGCGCAATTCCGCAGGAAACGGTGACCCACTCCCCGATTTCCGCTTTAATCCGCATTTTTATCTCACGGGCTATATCAGCCATGGATAATGTCTCTATCGCGGGCGTGTTATGAAGGTTCATAACCATTTCATCGATCGACTCGACGCTGATATGCGTTGTATATGATTGGAGAATGCCTAGCATCTGACGGTTGACGATGCGGTACTTAGGAGGATCGGGAGGAAGCACGACCAACTGGGGCACTAACTGCTTCCCCTCTTTGACCCGCATCCCGGTTTTGACCCCAAGTTTTTTTGCTTCGCGGCTTGCTGCCAGGATACATCCATAGTCTTTGACATACGCCGCAACTACCACAGGCTTCCCCCGAAGGAGCGGATTGGCCTGCTGCTCTATGGTCGCAAAACAGGAATTGATATCCACATGCATCGTGGTGGGAGTTATCGGGTTAAAGTCCATAAGACAGAACTAATGAATGGTTTCTACTTCAACTAACGTCCAGCCGAGGGTCTCACTATTCATCACGAGTTTAAAAAACGTACTCCCGTCGCTCACTGAAAAGATATGAAACAGCCGGCGTCCTTCCCATACGGTATGGTGGAGGCCTACCGTCGTAATTTGATACTTTCTCCCATGCCAATACAGGCTATACGGAAGGACTTTTCGGGTCGTGTGGTTACTCCAGAGGATAACGGATACGGGTTCATTTATGGTTTCCGGCATAGCGTAAAATCATAATAAACCCGAAAACAAGAGGAGTCAACTAGGTGTAACTATATCAATAGTACGAAATTCAACCGAAACTTCATCAGAACCACCTACTATTTGCTATTGCTGAAGGGTTCTGTTATACTTCTTATTGCACCTGTATTGAAACAATACATCTGCTTATCACGTTAATAGTTGAGAAGTTTAGAGAAAAAACGCCCCAAGATTTATTTTTTATACCCTGCGTCTTTTCCCCTTTTCAGGTTTTTTCCATATAAGCAGTTCTATTGTTTCAACCGTTCCTATTTCTAAAAACTATGTATCAAGGCAACAACCGTTCATTTCGTCGTCCCAGACCAGCATTTGGTAATTCCCGCCCTATGAGGTCGGTTCCCAAAAGCGTCATCCTGGCTACTATTGCCCGAAGTAAGGACAATCATGCGGGAACAGTTGATATCGCTCCCATTGCGGTTACCCATCAATTTACCGACTTTGGGCTCGATGCTACGCTTGTGGACACCATCAAAGCCAAAGGCTTTACAACCCCGACACCAATCCAAGATATGGCAATCCCGCCAATACTCGCTGGCCACGATATTATCGGGACGGCAAATACCGGTACCGGAAAAACAGCCGCGTTTCTTATCCCGTTACTGCAAAAAATCTCAGATGACCGCAACCAACGGGTGTTGATCGTTGCTCCTACCCGCGAACTCGCCGTACAGATACACAAAGAGCTTCGGGATTTCTCCCGCGGATTATCTATTCGTACCGCCATGCTTATCGGGGGTGCCAACGAGTGGCGTCAACGGGCTGATCTCAAACTCGATCCCCATTTCGTGGTTGCAACGCCGGGAAGGCTGAAAGATTTCGTAGAATCACGCTACGTGCGGCTCTCCTCCTTCCGAAACGTCGTCCTGGACGAAGCAGACCGCATGGTAGACATTGGGTTTATTAACGACATCAAGTACTTTATCTCTTTGCTTCCGAAAGAACGCCAGTCATTATTTTTCTCGGCAACCATATCGGGAAAAGTGGGCGAAATTCTCGCAGACTTCGTGAAAAATCCGGTGAGAGTATCGGTAAAAACCGAAGATGCTGCAACGACCATTCGCCAGGACGTCATCCGTGTCACTGAGCGAGGTGCCAATGCCAAAGTAGAGGCACTGCATGACCTGCTGCTACTAAAGGAATTCGGTAAAGTACTCATATTCGGACGTACCAAATGGGGCGTACAAAAATTGTCCGATGAATTGGTCAAGCGCGGATTCCGTTCAGGAGCGATTCACGGCAACAAACGCCAAAACCAACGCCAATACGTTCTCGAACAGTTTAAACGAAGCGAAATCCAGATATTGCTGGCCACCGACGTCGCCAGCCGGGGACTGGATATACCGGATGTGTCGCACGTCATTAACTTCGACTTGCCGGAAACATTGGACGACTATATCCACCGCATCGGTCGCACCGGTAGAGCCAACAAACGCGGCATTGCGCTTACCTTCATAGACTAAGCGTGATGTAACCGCGATACTTTTCTCTCGAAGAGGAATTGTAGTCTACGTTCAACTTTATTCATCTCCAAAACTATGCCCATCTCCCATGCAGACGGCAACGGTCGGGTATCGGGTAACAAACCGTGAATTGCGTCTCTTATGCCGTACTTTTCCCGCCAATCCTGAATAATTGCTCTCGCACGGGCACCACGTTGGTATATTCGGGGAATATAGGACACTACTGGTCTTTCGGCGGATACAAGGGTGGCCATCTCGAAATAACACGGAAACAGACTATTAAGATTAAGAGTAAATGACAGAAGCATAAAAGGCAAGAGCACGATGGTGATTCCATAAAAAAGCCCTACGTGAGTAGGGCTTTTTATTATTGGTATTTCTACCAACATGAGTTTTTATGCCCGTTTTACATTTTTAGCGCTTGGGCCTTTCGGGCCGTCTACGACTTCAAACGTGACCGTCTCGCCCACTTGAAGTTCATCAAATGTGACGCCGACTAAATCCTTAGAATGAAAGAACAGGTCTTTTGACTCGCCTTCGCGTGTTATAAAACCAAATCCTCTATCTGTTTTTGTTTTAATTGTGCCGTTCATAGGTATCTCCTTTCTGTACTCGTAGTATATCACATTTCAGACAAATTATCTGTCAAGAGAAGCATTGAAGAACTTCGTGAGGGTTTGTTTGAATGTATCCACACTTTGCCCGTTATGTACGGATCCGGCAAATACGTTCTTCCCCTGCCGGGTAAACAGTTTGGTCACTTCCTCTATCTTGTTTTCATCGACCAAATCCGTCTTGTTGAGGAAGATAAGTTCGGGTTTATCCAGCAAAACCGGATTAAACGCCCGGAATTCGTTGCGCACCGTTTCATACGCCAGCCACGGATCGTCGACAGTGATGTCTATGCAGTGGACGAGTATTTTCGTTTTTTCTATATGTTTGAGGAATTTGATCCCAAGCCCGACCCCGCGGGAGGCACCCTCGATGAGTCCGGGAATGTCCGCGATTGGGTATTTGCCGAACATGCCGACCGTCGGCTCCAGGGTGGTAAACGGATAGGCGCCGATTGCCGGGGTTGCATGGGTAAGCACGGTGAGCAAACTGCTTTTGCCTGCATTGGGAAGTCCGATCAGCCCGATAAGGGCTATCAACCGCAGTTCCAGACGGATATTTTTCACCTGCCCGCCGCCCCCGAGTTCCCGGTTTGTCGGGGCCTGGTTGGTTGCAGATTTGAATTTGACGTTACCAAATCCTCCGGCTCCTCCGCGAGCGATGAGCACCGGTGCATCGACACTGTCTATTTCAATCTCTTTGCCGGAGTCAACATCAGTGATACGGGTACCCAGAGGGACCTCTACGGTAATATGCTTGGCATTCCTGCCAAACCCGTTATGCTTGGTGCCGTGGCTGCCGTTTTCGCCCACAATCTTTTTTTTGAACCGAAAGTAGCGCAGATCATTCACATTGGGAGAGCCCTGAAACGAGATGTCGCCGCCGTTACCTCCGTTACCGCCGTCCGGTCCTCCGCGTGCCTTCATGGAGGTGCGTGCGAATGTCGCGGCGCCATTGCCACCGTCCCCGGCTTTTACGATGATTGTGACGTTATCTATGAGCATTCCTTGTATTGTACCAGAATAAGAGCGATGCAGGGCAAATCAGCCGTTTGGTTTATAATACCCCGTATGATGAAAGAAGGCCCATCTAACAACCCACATATGAATTGGCTGGTGCATGAGGGCGGAAAAATTCTTGCGGACCCCGAGCGTGTCCATGAACTTGCCGGGCGCAGGTTAGCTTTTCGGATGGTCGAATTGGAGGATCATTTCAAAACGCATAGCTACCGCCTGGGAATTGTGGGCAATCCAAACAGAGGGAAATCAACCTATGCGTATTCATGTTACGAAACGTTCAGCAATTATCATTTCCCGACACAGTACGTCGATCTGGATATCTACGCACCCTCCGGACTGGCTATTTCGGGAGAAATGGATTGGAGAAAACGCCCGAAACGCTCAGACGTCACCAAAGAAGAAATCCTTGCCTCAATTCGCCAATTCCGCGCAACAGGCCCCGGTGTCGTGTTCGGCGATTTTCCCGGGCTGCCGGACAAACCCTACCAGCCTAGGAGAGTGAAAGCTATCGACATGGCAATTGTGTTAGGAGACGATCCTTCCGACCGGGCAAAATGGCTCGACCGACTTTCAAAGGTGAAAAAAAACGCATTATGGTTGCGAACCCGCCCGGACGGTATACGGGTGTACCCTTTGGATCCAACCATCTATGATCTGAACAGAAAACCACGACCGAATAGTTTAGACGTGGTAACGTCGCTGACGCGAATCCTCGAAGTGATAGCAAAAAACGTAGGCATTCCACTGGCAAACATATGGGAAGCCTTACCTAACGGCAGAATTCCCTTCTCCAAACCTGAACGCCTGGTGCTGCAGGAAATACTGGATTTCGAATTTGCTCCCTTTGCACGAGGTCAAGAGTGGGATTAGTAACCAATCAGGCAGCCGTAATATTCGGCCTTATGAAGTAGTAATGGGTTTTTCCAACATTTCACCCCATCGGATATTTTTGACGTAATTGTATTCGGCTTTGTTCCTCTTCAGAACCCGAGCATTCACCACGCCCTCTGCTGTCAGCACCGGGATTGTAAGGAATCCTTTCAGTTTTTCTATCCTTCCGATGCACTGGCCCCAGAAAGATTTTTCCTCCGGGATATTGCCCCACGCTACATAACTGTATTTCGCATCTTCCCAATCCGATGCCATAAGTGAACTGTCACGCATGCTTTGGCGGATGCGGCGCTGAAACTCCGGCCGCTGGAGCCGTTGGGAAAAGTGTATCCAGTGTTCATCATCGCTCTCTATGAAGGTATTATTGACGTACGGCGCAATGAGACGTTGTGTCGCCGAAACGGTGTGGGCAGCATTTCGAATGATTGCATTGCCGAAGGTAGTGCCGGGCTCAAGAAGTATGACGACCCCGGAACTTCTCTGGGAAATTTTTTGCACCAATTGCTCACGCTCTTCGTCCGTTAGCTCATTTAACACGTTGGCAACGATGATAAGGTCATAGGTGACCCTGTCCTCTGATGCGGTCCACTTGAGGATGGTGCTTTTTACCCATGTTATGTCCAGATGCATTTTGGAATCGTAGTGTATTTCCTCGCCAAGGGTGAGAAACAGTTGTTCCGAATCCAAGCCGGTAGCGGTTTTTATGCTTGGCCAGATGGATTTGGCTGCAAATATTCCTGTACCCGGACCGCATCCTAATTCCAACACATTTTTGGGTTTCCAGCTTGGGATCCGCTCCTGAATCTGTGACAGCGCACTGGCAGTTTGAGCGAATGTAGCGGGAAAACGAAGAGCGAGGTATGCGATACAATCGGTTGGCTTCTGAATATTCGGCTGTAAGGGATTAGCGCCCTGCATATAGCGCTCGTGAAGCTCTTTGGCCTGTAAACTCAGCGCACGTGAGTCGCTTCGCAGCAGTATCCTAGCAACGCTTTCTGCGATAAAAGGCGGAAGATTGATAAATGTTTGCAAGATGTATGAATTATACCAGAAATACACGCTCGTACTGATATTGTGATTGTATTTTTCATTGTAATAGCCTATAATATATAAATCGCTTTTCGATTAGCTATAAACATAATAAAAAATATAGAGAGGGATGGGAGAAACAGAAGAACAGCTTCGCCTGGAGGCTGAAAAATTCGATCCACGTACATCCAAAAACAAGCCAATCCGCGCCCAATGCATCTCCACCTATATTGCTATGGCTGATGACGGACTCATAACGCTAGAACCGGGTGAATATGCCTTCTACCTATTACGATTGAGAAGATTAGCGCGAAGAATTGAAGGGCACGGAAACCACCATCACCGTCCCCGCCGCGATATGTAAAAGGAACTTACACTCCGGGAGTGTAATAGCTTCGCACATTGGGATATTGTACCGGATTGCGGGCCCTGGATTGGGACGAAGTTAGAATTTTTTTCTGTAATAATTCTGTTGTCTAACAAATCAAAATAGTATAAATTTATTTAATTTTCATTCGGTGTCCTTTTATATTGGGGTCACACCAAGCGTGACATAATATCGTTGCGATTTTTGATCTAGAATACCGCGTTCCAAAGCCTCGCTCTCGATTTACTGTATTTAGTGGCTCCTGTGGATAGGCAATCTGCTCATGAATTCGGACGACGGTCGAGTGAAGTGGCCGATTTATTCCATATCTACGTTGATCAGATTCCTTACAAATAGCACATTTGTTCATGTTGCTATTATAATCAACCTATAGTAATTTGTCGAGTACGCGTGTTGGAACTCAATCGGAACGTATTTATCAAATATATAATGATTTACGCACGTTTGTTTGCTCCAATGTTTAATAAATCCTCTGCTTTGTACCCAAACACCATAAAATCAACCTTAACATTTTCCTCACCGCCTGAAGTAAATTTCGCCATTGGGCTTGAGACATATCTAAAAAATTTAGAGTTGGGTACGTTTTCATCTGGTGCTTTTCCGAAGTCTACGTTCACAGAAGGGTTTATGGGTAGTGGGACAAAAATATAATCTTTGTAGGGTGCAATTTCATAGAACCATATTTTAGCCGTCATTGGGTCTCCCGACATTCGTACTAATATATTCTCATCTCCCCAAGTTCTATTTCCATTACTTGAGAACAGTGCTTTTAAAATACTTGCGTCTGCAAGTTTTCTGTCTAACAGTTCATATAGCGAGATAATGTCTGAAAGCATATAAATATTTTTTATCGCCATCTTAACGCTCAATCGGAATATATGGGAGTGAACATAGCTATTTTGACATAGCGTCTCATGTATTAGATAATGTGTATACGCCTGATACGGTTTACTTGATTTCCCGCGAAGAAAGTCAGTTATAGCCGTTAGGGATCCCCCTCATAGACTGTGAGTCTGCGGTAGGCTAATCCCGTACCAAGCGAATTCACACTATCCCGTCTTTGGTGATACGTTTAGTGTAATCTCAAAATTTGGATTTTCTTTTTGTATTCTTGGTATTGCTTTCATAATATCTTCTAAGGAAATTGAACTAGCATCAATTTTTTGCACTCCGTCAGCATCGTTTCCGATTTTCCCTCCAGATCGTCCCAATGCTGCTAGACCCTCAGGGAGAAGTGCTATTTTGTCCAGTGATCGTCTATTGTTTTTGTTATGTATATAAACTGGCTTCACAAGCCTGTGAATTTTTAGGTGGGTTAATTTGTTGGATAGCCATGACATGTTTTGCTCTGTCGGCTCAGGATCTCTTCCCCATGCACGAAACGCGTTACTAATAGAGATTTCATTAGTAAGCTCTCCATCGAAGAATTTTTGAAGCTGTTTGATCGCTCCCTCTCTTGTGCTGTATTTGTATGTGTTTGACATATATCTTCTTCCTCTCCTTATACTGTACACGAAAATGTCATTTAATGCAATAGGGGAGTTAGGAGATAATTAGGAATACACTATGGAGCGTCCTATCGCGCCGCCGCGTTAATGCGGGTCAAGGGCGCGTCTTCGCGTTTGCGTAGCCCTTGGCGCGCATTTGTGTTTCATAATTGTTTTGGAGGTGAGGATGCTTTCCCAAGCAGCCTCCCTCCAATGTTTTTCGTGTTTGGCGGCGCGATGTAAGAAACTATCCTATAATTCTATTTGCACTTTTTGTTATCTAGTGTAATAATTCCTTTTGCGAAACCAGTTACACGTTGTTGAGTGCGCCAGCTACTGTTGCATCCATGCATAACGCATGGAAATATCATCCGAAGTTCTTCTTAAAATCAAGCTTCTATTGTCGAAGTGGTTTAATCGTGAGATTTCAGATAAGGAAGCGATAGAGCACTATCAAAGTCTCTATTACCTCGGTCGGGCTATTGCTCGTTTCCATGCTCCTCGGCATGAAAACACTAAAGCAAGTTAGCTCGTCCTCCCAATTATCTTTACTAGCAGGGGTGGCTCGCGACAGCGAGACCCTATGCTTGACTTTGGAACAAATGGAACAGCTAAAAAAGAGCGCTCTGTCGATCTATACGATGTTTCGTGATGGAGATGACTTGGTAAAAGCTGACTTGTTGCGTTCGGCACTTTGGAACGCTCATTGGGTAAATGGAAACATCACGTCCCAACAATACAAACCTCTTTGGGCGATTTTAGAAAAAGGCCTCAAAAGTGGCGATATTAAAAGTATGTACCCCCTGCCGAGTGGAGGGGAGCATTGTTGAAAAAGTACCCCCTGCCGGATTCGAACCGGCGATTCACGGGCTGAAAACCCGTTGTCCTAGGCCGCTAGACGAAGGGGGCGCTGCTTATGAATTGTACCAAAAACTTTGAATAAAGAAAATTAGGACAAAAACAGCCGAAAAAAACTCACGGTCATCGTGATTTGCTAATACATACCTCACCGACTAAACTTAGGATATGGAACGCAGTACAGAACCTGGGCCGATGAGGCGATACGAATCTCCCCTTCATGTATCGTGGGAAATAAAAAATCCAACGATGTTCACGGAGCTTGAGCATGTCATTACTAAACAGCACAAATGTATGACCAATCCTCCGGCGGTATTCAGAGGCGGCGGAGTGTTTGCTCCCACATCCGAAGGTTTGGCCCTTCCGTACAAAAACTTCCTTGCTTCCGAGCGTCCCTTTGTTGTAATGCCTGTCACATCTGAAGAGGGCGGCAAGCTCACCGATGTGATCCATTTTCCGACATCAAAGGAAGACGTGCGATTCGATGCAAATCTTGCCGCATATAAACACCATCTCGGAGACTATGTTTCTAGTCATTGGAATAATTCTAAAGACGGGCCGCCGCCAATCCCAAAAGCTAACAATGTGACGAAATTAGCTGACGGCAGGTTTGTAACCACTGAGGAATACCGGGGGTATGTCAAGGGTATCGGCAAAGGTCCGGGGGCACTGGGCATCCATGAATTGGATACCCGGCAACTCACTCCTGATGATATGCGAAAGATCGTGCGCGTACTCAATAGCATTCATCCGACGAGAAAAGACTTTTATGCCTGGTTAAAGGGTAATAACCGTTCTCTCCCGACGGAAAGCCTGCTCCACCCGGACAATCCCAAAACGGCACTTCGTGGACAGGAATGGTGGTCTTCTTCCGATATGAATGCCGCGGACAGATTCCAGGAACTGTCAAAGCAGATAAAAGTCCTGGAAAAAGATTTCCATGCGATTAATCCTGCCATAAACCCGCAAGCAAAACTTGATTGGCTCATAGAGTGTAACGAAAACGTATTTCTCCGGCAGAATGGCCAAACCGATACACCTGACTTGGCCGCCGAACCGGTAATCGTACATGGAGCCCTTTATCCGGATAACATCCAATTATCCCGTTCGGCCGGCAATCAAGAGCCCACCGTTACCGTTCTCGGCGGTGACCGCGCGCATGTGGGCGTACGCGGAGAGATGATTGATTGGTTAGTCACGGCT
>CAYSAP010000012.1:0-29794 GCA_964429085.1 uncultured Gammaproteobacteria bacterium
CCGCATAGTTGTTTCCGCAGGTATATGGATTGTGGCAATAATCGCGCGGAGTACGAAAACGACGTTGATCGAAATTTCCCATGCGGGCACAAGCTGGTTCCGAGAAAAACTCACGAAATCTCCGAGAGCACGAAAACCCGCACGACCGAAACGGACGCGCACAATTTCTCCACGGCTCTTTCTTTCATGGGCAGACAAACGGATTGCCAGACTGATAACATCAGTGGGTTCTCTTGTCCCCGCAATCAAATTACCCAGAGTGACATGGCCACATATATCTTTACCCGCATTCACGTTTCCACACTTCAAACTCCCAACATTCTCCATTCCCCTTCCGTCTGTACGAACCCCTTCTATACCGCGGCGCACAAAAGCAGTTCCTGCTCCAGCAGTGCACGGGACCAAAGCGGTGCAAGTGCGGTCGTTTATTATCGGCGTACTTCTGACACTCGGTTTTATTTTTCTCCCGTACAATGCTTGGGTTTTTCTTACCTCATTACCTAACCCCCAAATTCTCACCCAACGGGACCTTGAGGTAAGCACTAAAATCATGGACAGAAATGGTCAACTGCTGTATGAAATATACGTTGACCAAAACAGAACTCCGGTAAAACTGGAAGACATTCCGCTTATTGTCAGACAAGCAACAATAGCAATAGAAGACCGGGACTTTTATCATCATCCGGGATTTTCCATACGCGGTATATTGCGAGCGCTTTCTGAAATTACCATTCATAAACAAATCCAGGGCGGATCAACTATTACCCAACAACTTATAAAATCAGCGCTATTGACACCAGAAGTCAGCATCGTTCGGAAAACCAAAGAAATTATTCTGGCGTTCTGGGCGGAACGGATCTTTTCCAAAGATCAGATATTTGAAATGTACCTAAACCAGGTTCCCTACGGAGGCACGAGTTGGGGTATTGAAGCCGCAGCGCAAACATATTTCCGAAAATCGGTTACCCAGCTCACCCTGGGAGAAGCGGCGCTCCTTGCCGGTCTTCCCGCGGCACCCAGTGAATATTCTCCTTTCGGGAGCCACCCGGAAAAGGCGCTCGTCCGACAGAAGGAAGTACTCGAGCGCATGCAGACAGGTGGGTACATTACTGAAGAACAAAACCGGCAAGCGCTTCGCACTCCGCTCCAATTCGCGCAGCCGAGAATCGGCATCAGAGCACCCCATTTTGTCATGTATATCAAGGATTTGCTTGAAAAAACATACGGACCGAGATTAGTTGAGCGAGGCGGATTGCGAGTCATTACCTCTCTCGATCTTGGTATACAGGAAAAAACGGAAGAAATCGTCAAAGCCCATATTGATGCTCTCGTCAAATTACAGGTAGGAAACGGGGCCGCCCTCATCACAAATCCAAGGAGCGGAGACATTCTGGCAATGGTGGGAAGCCGTGACTATTTCGACGCTGCCCGTGATGGCAATGTAAATGTAACGACTGCACAGCAGCAACCCGGATCTGCCATTAAAGTCTTAACGTACGCAACCGCGATGGAAACAGGCATGACCGCGGCGTCGATTATTAACGACGCGCCGATTGTCTATCAAAACGCAGGAAGTCCACCGTATGCTCCCGTCAACTATGACGGCAAATACCATGGGCCGGTGCCGCTTCGGTATGCACTTGCCAATTCTTATAATATTCCGGCGGTAAAAACACTTGCCGCGATCGGATTACCCGCAATGATGGAAAAAGCGAAACTAATGGGTATTAACTCATGGGGCAATGACCCAAGCCGATTCGGTCTCTCGCTTACGCTAGGAGGCGCAGACGTTACCATGCTGGAAATGGCAAAAGTATACGGAACACTCGCAAATATGGGCAACCGCCAGGATCTGCGTCCGATTTTGCAAATTACTGATTATACAGGGAAAATAATGGAGGACCACCGACC
The DNA here is from genome assembly GCA_964429085.1 of uncultured Gammaproteobacteria bacterium. Classification (GTDB taxonomy): domain Bacteria; phylum Patescibacteriota; class Microgenomatia; order UBA10105; family UBA927; genus UBA927. The sequence goes on from CAYSAP010000012.1 coordinate 1,912, forward strand.
AAGTAAATCCGTTATGGCACTCAAGCCGGAAGTTGCCTGGATACTATCCAATATTCTCTCAGATAATGCTGCACGGCAATCTGCTTTTGGTCCTAATTCCGCGCTGGTCATTCCGGGAAAAATCGTATCGGTGAAAACCGGGACAACCAACGACAAGCGGGATAATTGGACCGCGGGCTATACTCCTTCATTTGTCGCGGTTGTATGGGTCGGCAATAATGACAACACCCCGATGAATCCGTTTCTGACTTCAGGAATTACCGGGGCAGCGCCCATTTGGCATGACATAATGGTCGAGCTTCTCAAAGACAGGGCAGATGAAATTCCGCTCAAGCCGGCGACTATCGTATCGTTGCCGTGTTACTTTGGTAAGGTAGAGTACTTTATAACCGGCACGGAACCCTTAGGAGGCCGCTGCGCTCCTATTCCTACAATAACTCCAACCCCCACTCCTTAACACTACTTTTTTACGAATCACTCTGTGACAACAACGGTACCTCCGTCAGTTGGTTTCATGTGATTATGATATTTCCATGTTCCAACCTTTGTGAAGGCATATTCATATGTCCCACCTTTTACAACACTCTTGAGCTGATCAAAACCCGGGAGCAATTGGTGGGTTGGATGAACCCCGGAAGCCGTCCACATACTACCTGATCCCTCATTGACGAAAGTAACCATCGTGCCCTTTTTTACGGTGATTTCCTTCGGCTGATATCCGGCATCGGTATAGGTAACCACCGCTTCACCCGTTACCCCTCCTTTTTCATTACCGACAACAGGTGATTCATCACTAATCGTAACATCGCTACCCGTTCCTCCTTCTGGCGCCGGACTTATATTTTCCGTTCCGATCTGCATACCCGGAACCTTGACTCCCCCACGGAAAAAATACCATCCGATTACCCCCCCTACTACAACGATCATAATCCCCATTACAACTTTATTCATATATCTATTTCACCTCCTTTATAAAAATATTATGTATACCTATCTGCTACTTTACTAGCCGCATAGCTTTCCGGTTTCATCTTTACCGTAAATCCGTTGCCCCGTATCATGCCGATAATTTCCGAAATCATTTCCCGGGTCGGTCCGAATTTACCGATGTCCACATGAATCTCTATATCATATTTCGTGATACCGTCCTGATGAAGAAGTGTCACGACCTCCTCTGCCATAGCAAGCGACATCGTGGCTTCCTCGTACATGCGTTGCCGCAATACATACGATATTTTATTAACAGTGCGTTTCCAAAAATATATACCGCCGTGCCCTTTGCGGTGAACGACAATCGCGGTAACGAAATCGACGCCTGATCCGTTGTGGGGCTGGGAATCGGTTCCCACCACAAGCTGATAGGTAGAGGACGGATCTTTCGCAAGAAAATCAATAATACGGGTCCGTACTTCGGGAAGTTCAAGCTCGCCAAACGTGGGACTCTGAAACATAGGGTGTTGCAATAGTACCCAAAAACCCCGCTTTTTGCAAAGTACGGGGTTTAGGGTTTGTATGCTTTTTTTCTTCGTTACTCTCTTGGTCGCTCTTCGCGAGGTCGAGCTTCGTTAACAACGAGCGGTCGTCCATTCACATCCTTGCCATTGAACATCTCGATCGCTTTTTTGCTCTCTTCATCGCTGGACATTTCAACAAATCCGAACCCGCGTGAGCGGCCGGAATATTTGTCGGAAATGACTTTTGCTGACACGACTGTGCCGGCTTGGGCAAATGTTTGCGCCAAATCGTCATTGGTCATGTTGTAAGGTAAGTTCCCTACGAACAAATTGATAGCCATATTGGAATTCCTTTCCCCTTAGGTCTTGAAGGAGACTACACATCGCCTAAGGGACGTCTTGTCACCACTTTGTTCCCAGGACAACGTGTAGTATATCACAGAAGGGCTTTTTTGACCATTTTGCGGCGCCTATTCCAGAACCTCTTCTTCGTCTGCAACGACATTACCAACACTATCGTTGGTTCCCGCACCGGCTGCGCCTGCAGAAGCGATCGGTTTGAACGTAAATGATTGCACGACTCCATCGTATACGGCTTGCCAATACGGTTCATCAGTGAGCCTGGCTTCTATGTACCACAGTGCTCCGTCATACACAACGCCGACCGTGACGGTTTTTTCCGGGCTCGACACAAGTATTTTTTGTGCAGACTGGCCTGCAAGCGTGGTATCAAAAGAAATTGCAGAAGACGGGATAGACGCCTTTTTCCCCCAGGATGCCGTATCCGTGACGCCGCTGGGGATATCCTTCACCCAAATAATCAATCCCCCGGGATGTGCGTTGTCGGCCAGTTCCACCTGGGCATAATTTACCGTATCCTCGTCGTGTTTATTCAGCGTCAATCCTTCGGGATACTGCATCGTAAACCCTGCGGGATCATCCCACATAAGGAGTTTAGGGGTGGGCGCCGGGGTCATCACGTCAGCACCGGTGGGCGATGTAACAGCACCGGTTTTTTTGAAGAAATACAAATACGCACCTGCACCAACCAATCCTAAGAGAAGGCCACCTACGATAATGAACACTAACGGTTTTTTCATCATGTCGAGTGTATCATGACGGATACATTCTTGCTATAATCTTATTATGAAGTTTACAGTCATTCTTATTGGTTTCCTGACAATATTTACCTTTGCCCCATCTGTATTTGCAGCCAAGGCCAGAGTGCGGTCCGCCGTATCAAAAAGCGCCGGATCCGCTGCTACCGGGTATTCCAAAGCGAAGCTTTCCCGTAACACAAACAGTGTTGTTGTCACGTTTATCAATTTAGGTTCTGTCTCACGGGTTACCTACACGCTTTCTTACAAAGCAAATGGGATTGAACAGGGAGCGGTCGGGTCCCTCATCCCGTCGGGTTCCTCCACTGAATCGCGTGATCTGTATTTTGGGACATGTTCTCATGCAGTATGCACGCCGCACAGGGGCATCCAAGGTGCATCGCTTCTCATCGAAACAAAACTCAAATCAGGAAAAACCCACGTCAAACGGTACAGAATAAAAATCTAAGCTTCTAACTCGCCGTGCTATACTTTCTCCTGCAATGCATGGGCTACGGACTCATTGGATCTTACTCACAATAACGTCTATCGGCGCACTCCTGCGGTTTACCAACCTTAATTGGGATGCCGGCGGCAGACTCCATCCTGACGAAGCATTGATCGTCAACGGCGCGTTAGCCGTGAGATTCTTCTCGCAGCTCTCACCAGGATTCCATGATTACAACGGGTTCTCCGTGTATCTTCTGAAAGCCGCTTCTCTTGTTACCGCATTTATTTTCCGGAATCCGTATTGGTCCGGAACACCGGAAGGTCTCACGATTATCGGGAGATTCGTGTCAGCGCTCTTTTCAACACTCTCCATCCCGCTTTTATATGTATTTGGCAAACAGTTGTGGAAAAAAGAAGTCGGGATTACCGCAGCGATTCTTTTTTCTTTCACGCCGCTTGTTATACAGCTCGCACACTTTTATACGACGGAGAGCATACTTATTTTTCTCCTCCTTACTCTGCTCTATGCGGCGACCTTGTATACCAAAAATCCGACCATACACGCATTGGTACGCATGGCTGTCCCAATGGGGTTGTTATTGGCAACCAAAAATACTGCCTATTTATTTCTCCCCATTCCGATTATTACACTCGTGCTCAATTCTAAACGCACCTCCCACACCATCCGCGCGTTCATGCTGTTTATTACGTTGGTCTTTGTCGCATTTTTCGTTGCCTCTCCCTACTCATTTATCGATTTTTCCGGATACATAGAGCATTCCCGGTATTTGGCAGACGTGGTATCGGGCCGTCTCCTCATGGACTGGACCATGCAATTTCAAGACACAAACGGAGGGTTTTGGATAAAAAATCTTCTCTTTGCGTTCGGTCCGCTCGCGATCCTCGGGCCTATCGGTATTGTTGGAGTATTAGTAAACACTAAGGCCTGGAAAAAACTTCCGCACACAGCCGCATTATGGAGTATCGGTTTTTTGATATTTCTCGCGTACACCTATCTCAAGTTTACCCGCTACGCTGCCCCACTCTTGCCGCTGTTTGCAGTATACGGGGCAACCGTCCTTTGGGATATACGGAAAACGGCTATCGGAAAAGCAATATGCTCCGTAGTAATAGCATCTCAGATCATATACGGATGCATGTTTCTTCCAGTATATGGTACCCCCCACACATCGTTACAAGCCACTGACTGGATAAAAGAAAATATTCCGCCGAAATCGACTATTTTCGTTGAGGAATGGAACAGTATTGTTCGATTTAACCGGCCAAGCCTTATCGCAAACGGTTACCAACTCATTTCCGTTAATATGTACACGCTTCCGGACAGCGAACAAAAAAATACCGTGCTTCATACCATACTCGCTCAATCGGACTATATTATGATCGAGAGCCCCAAAGTACGAAATACAATTATTCGCCAACGGAGCCGCTATCCGAATTCATCCGCATTTTATGAACAATTAGAAAGCGGGCAACTCAAATTCACGAACGTTGCTGAATTTTCATCCTATCCGCGTTTGGGGTCGCTTCTCATACATGACGAAGATTTAGAAGAAACGTTTACGGTTTTTGACCACCCCACCATCCGCATCTACAAAAAAAACTAAATCGGCGCATTACTATGAAAAATACCTTAACCAATCTCATCCAAAGCGCAGCCGGAACCGATGAGGTAAAACGCCTGTTTCTTGACCGTTTGGCGGAGGGGCGTCTTACTCAGAGCCAAAACCCTCTCTCTCATTTCTGCGCCTATTTTGCGGCATACGATCCCGCCGGGCAGAACGTCTTTATCGGCCATCACAAAAAATCCGACCTCTGGCTGTTTAATGGCGGACATATGGATCCCGGGGAAACGCCCAGAGACACTGTGGTCCGCGAGGCGCACGAAGAATGGAATATAACCCTCAATCAAAATCTGGTGATGAACCCGCAGCTGATAACACTAACCAAAATTGAGCACCCTGAACGACAGATATGTGAATGGCACTTTGATTTTTGGCACTTCATGGCGTTTACTCAGGCATCGTTTCATCCGACTGATGCATCACTTAAAACCGAATTCATTTCCTACGGATGGAAGCCGTTTGCTGATGCCGCCGCATTGTTGACCGACCCCAATAGTAAGGAGGCACTCGCCTACTGCAAAAATCGAAGATAGAGAAGCATAGCGGACATATTGTGTTGCAAAAAATCTATTCGCGTCGTTTCGCATGCCTCCTGTGAACATATGGCACCGCGCACCGAATCGGTTAGCGCAGCGTAAGTACCATACGGACCCCCAATCTCGTATTTGAACAGGAAATTCAGCATATCCCGAACATGACTGCGCAAAGAGCGAAAGAGTACTGCATCTTTATCCTTAGCTATCCAGGCGATGTGGTCTACTCCTTCCAAAAACACAGACGCGCCGGGCGTAATGGTTCCCTCCGCTTTATGTGAAACAAACTGGCCATAGGCATACCCGCGTGCAGACATATATTTGTCAGCATACCCCTTCAGAAATTCCCAATATTTTTCGTCCGGTTCTACCGTATATAAATGTGCAAATCCTGCCATTCCCCAACTGAAAAAAGATGAATTAAAACGTTCCAGACCATAGGTATTCATCGCATAGTTCGCCATACGCTTCACCGATGTAATATAGGATTCTTTTTGTGTTATTTGGTAGCTCCGCATTAGCGCATACATCGTCTCACCGTTGTTATAATCGGATTCCTCAGGCTCCGGAGTGTAGTTATTTATATACGCTCCTGTCGTCGCTTGTGTGGAAACAAGATAATTGGAAAGACGAACAAGATGTTCCAGATTTTCTGTGGTTTTATGCTGGTTATCGGCTTCCAAATACTCGGTGATACCCAATACAAGAAGAGCGGTGGTATTGGTAAGCGTTTCCTCGTTATGTGTTACTGCTAACGTTTCTGCGCTTTGGGTCGCGGTCAGTCCCCGGAAATAATCCAGGCCTTTTTCCAATGTCTGCCGGATGTCGGAATCTTTGCTATACCCATATAGCTGCGCTAGCCCGTACAGTGCCCCTGCCTGGCGGACGATGTTATTCCCCTCCTTCACCTCACCTGTTGCACTGTAACGCTCATAGACAAAGTCCCCGGCTTCGGTTTGGTTTCTCACAAACCAAGCTCCCTGCCGCGTGATACTTGCTGTGATCTTTTGCTCAAAGTTTTCCTTGGGCAAAACGCGGATAAGACGAAGCACCGCCCAAGCGGAAAAAATGGAGACGATAATAATGCCGACCGACCAAACAACCTGCAAACGGTCGAGCCTAACCACACGATTCTTTTTCATGAATGCATATCTATTGTAAACGCTTTCTCTTATACACGAGGGAGTATAATCAAACCGTGAACTACTCCATCCGGGCAATCACCAGAAAAGAGCTGGATATTCCTATCGAATGGGCAGCCAAAGAAGGATGGAATCCAGGTCTTTACGATGCTGACGCATTTTATGCAACCGACCCGCAAGGATTTTTTATGGGTTTCCTCGATAATGAGCCGATTGCTTCTCTTTCCGCAGTTTCTTATAGCCCGGCATTCGGATTCTTAGGCCTTTATATCGTCAAACCCGAATACCGCGGCAACGGATACGGGTGGAAGTTGTGGCAGGAGGCACTCAAACACTTGCCATCTCAAAACATCGGGCTTGATGGCGTCGTTGCTCAACAGGAAAACTACAAAAAATCAGGCTTCAAACTCACCTACCGCAATATCCGCTACGAGGGAAAAGGAACAAATGAAAAAACAAACGATTCGCATATCGTACTTCTCAATCAGACTCCTTTCAAACAGCTTCTCGCGTATGACCAAACGATATTTCTGCTTCCCCGGCCGGATTTCCTCTCGCAGTGGATCAAACAACTCAAGAGTCTCGCTCTTGGTTACGTCGATAACAAGGACTTCAAGGGGTGCGGCGTCATCCGTCCGTGCCGAGTGGGGTATAAAATTGGGCCATTGTTTGCGGATTCCGAAGCAATTGCCGAAACGTTACTGAATCATCTTCTCTCATTTGCTGGATCACAGAGTCCTGTATTTTTTGACGTGCCGGAAGTGAACAAAGCATCAGTGAAACTTGCGGAAGATCACGGTATGAAGCCGATGTTTGAAACGGCCCGCATGTACACCAAGGAATTTCCCAATGCTCCTCTCCACCGCATCTACGGTATCACGACATTTGAGATGGGATAAATCTCGAAATACTACTCCGGATTAAGTTTCGCAGCATTCCAATCATAAGGGGCTTTGGTCATCCGATATTCGTGCATATAAGCGATTTTCTCTCCTGAAAATTTGACCACACTTATTCCCGGCAACGCATAATCTTTGCCACTCACTGTGCAGGCAAAATCCCATTCAACGAACGCAGTATTTTCTTTTTCCAAAAAATAGAATGAGGTTGTATCCCAGCGTGTAACTCTCCCCTTTTCTTTTTGCCATAATTCTACCCATTGTCGAATTTCCTCAACCCCATGATATGTGGGTCCATGGGATTCTATGATGACGCAATCTTCCGTGAGCGTACGAATAATTTTATCGGCATCATTTTGTCTCCAGCCGTTTATGTAGTCCTGGATACACTGTCCCACCAATCGCTTCATAGCCTCATTATATCGCTAACCAAACAAATCGTGTGTACGAAAAAATACGTGCCAACGTTGCTCTACAGCGGAAAATCATGGATTGGATTGGTGGTATTCTCCAAAGGCCGATGGTATAATACGCATGTTCATTAACATTCCCCTGTGGCGCTCCGCCAGCTGGCGGAGGTAGCGCGGCTATAATGAAAATATGTATTATATCTATGCCGTTTACAACCAGGAAAACGATAAGATATATATTGGCCAAACAGAAAATATTGCTGAGCGGGTAAAATTACATAACAACAAAGAATTTAAAGGTTCATACACAGCAAAATTTTCTGGACATTGGGAGCTAATATATAAAGAAGAAGTGAACACCAGAAAAGAGGCACTGGCGAGAGAAAAACAATTAAAAAGTTAATATAGTTTCCCCTGTGGCGCAATGGTAGCGCGGCTTCCTGTTAAGAAGAAGGTTGTAGGTTCGAATCCTACCGGGGGAGCAAATGTACCCATAATGGTTCTTAATATAACCACTGGAGTTTTTTTGAACGAAACTATTACTTAATGTTCGTGTAGTTTACTTTCTTGTAGAATTGCTCCTTTTATCGCTTTTTCAACTGCGTGTATGAAGATGACATAAGCCTCAATAAACTCTCGTCCGGCAGGAACATCGTCTACATAGTAATGAGATTTTTCTTTAACTTTATGGAAAAGGTGAAGAATAATTTCCCTATTCTCTGGGAATTGAATGTGGTGTAAAACATCATCTAATTTTCCTGTTTCAACTGCCTTATCGGCAAGTGCTATTTCTGGTTCTACTGAACCCACTGGCTTAATACCTTCATATTTAGCTCCTTCTCCTTCCCGGTGTATTCTCACTAAAATTTCAAATAACTCCATTTCCGCCTTATCTTTCTCCTCTTTAGTTTTCGCCGCTTTTCTCTTATCCCTTGCTCTTTTCAGGGCTTTTTTTATCTCATCTTCATTCTCGGGTTTAACCCAAATAAGGACATAGTTGGCATTATTGGTTTCCATCGCTTTCTTTGCAGCATTAACGACAGGACCGTCCAATGTATCGCAGTGAGCAGACACTTTTTGAGCAGAGAAGAAAGCACCGAAAATAAGGAATAATGAGATTACAAAGACTTGGGAAATTATCTTTTTTAACTTCATATTCTTTCTTAATTATAATAAAATAGAACAAAATTTCAAGAGATTGTTTATTATGTTTTAGCTAAGGCAATTTGGGGCGGGTTTTGTAATCTCTTTATTTCCTCCCACCTTTGTCTTAATTCACCAATATAACTCAGGTTCTGAAAAGCCTGTAAGATTTCCTTGAAATACGGCGGTATAGTCTGGTAAGATGTGGGGAGCCAAAAACTTATCTTACCGAAATCTGAAAAAGACAAGGTTTCCAAGAAGAAGAAACGGCAGTAAGCCATCCGGCAAAAGATTCGTCGCAAGCAAGCTTCTACTGAACGGAAGATAGAAATATACGATTGCCGCACTTGCCACAAACGCTCCATAGAGTATTTGTCTTCTTAAGATGATAGGAGAGGTCATTGGTTCCGGAAGTATAGTAATGGCAAAAAAAAGGACGGTGGGGTCTGTGATTATCGCAGGGGGTGAGACGTTATTTTGTAGAAAAAGTAAAACGAAATAGACCAGTAGAAATGCGCCAATACTTCCAATACGTTTCATTCGTACACCAGAAACAAAAAAAGGAAGCAAGAGCACAAGAAATGCAACAACATTCAACGGAGCCAATTTCAAAACCTGAAACGATACTCCCCACCAGCTTACTGTGTCATGAAGAAGTATATTCCCCACAACAAGCCCAATCGCTGCGGGATTAAAGATATGACGATTAGAAACTTGTACAAAGTGTTTTGATGCTGATGCAATGATCGAGATGAGAAGAATACCGTACCACGGCAAGAGCGGATTGATGGTAAGTCCTAGAATAAGGCCGGTGACCATTGCTGCATACGGCACAAAAAGTGTGTATTTGCGCAGATACACGAATAAAAGATCTGACCCAACAGTAAACAAAACAGAAAGAGCGACTATTCTAGCTACAGTTAATAATGGGTAATACAAAAGAGTAGAAAACGAAATGAGAAGTAATATAAGTACAAGTTGAACTTTTGGGATACGAAATTGTTGAAGGAATCTCATGTCTTTTATTATGACATGAAATAATAGGTTCGGATATTGTCCATCAGGCGGAGCCAGAAGCACTAACATCAAAAGCTAAGAAACCTATTCTTTTTCGTCTCCATCCATCCTGATACCCAACTACTATTGCGGTCAATAACTCCAAACTGATATCATGTAGCTATGAAAAACCAACCACTTCTTTACGGAATCATTGGTCTACTGGCAGGCAGTTTGCTCACAGTGTTGTTTGTAACCAATACGGTCAATACAAACAATTACGGCATGATGCAGATGATGGGCATCCGTCAGGGTATCAATGGATCACCCATAGCTAACAATCTTGATCAACATTTTATTGAACAAATGATTCCCCATCACGAGGGAGCGATTGAGATGGCTCAACTAGCACAAGAGCGCTCCAAGCGTCCGGAGATTCTAACTCTGGCTAAAGCGATTATTCAGAGCCAGTCCAAAGAAATTACCCAAATGCAAGCTTGGTATAAAAACTGGTATGGAACTGAAGTGCCTGTTAACTCAACTGTTGGGATGGGTATGGGGCGAGGTATGATGCATGGCGGAATGATGGGCGGGCAAACCTCTGACATCGAATCACTCAAAAATGCTGCCAACTTTGATGAGGCTTTCCTGCAAGAAATGATCCCTCATCATCAGATGGCGGTCATGATGGCGCAAATGCTGCTTTCCGGCTCTAACCGCCCCGAAATGAAACAACTAGGTCAGGATATTATAGACGCTCAGGAAGCTGAGATTGAGCAAATGCGCTCTTTGCTTGTGGAATGGTCATTATGAAACTCGCTTTAATTCTCTCTAGCAATACTGCTGAAACCAACTGGAATGCCTTGCGTTTGGCTAATCTGGCTCTTAGCAAAGGGGGTGCGGTGTCGATATTCCTTGTTGGTGAAGGGGTGGAGTACTTGGCTCATTCATCCGATCAGTTTGATATTAAGAAACAACTGGAAAAATATCTTAAGACAGGTGGAACACTAGTTGCCTGTGGTACTTGCCTGGCAATTCGCAAACAAGAGAGTGGTAAGGAATGTCCTGCTGGTAACATGGAGGATTTTTATCGAATTGTAGCGGAAAATGATAAGGTCCTGACCTTCTAGTATTTTCTGGCAGTGTGTTTAATGCTGCAGAAATCGGTTGACTTCTTTCACCGTCCACTCCGGATATTCCAGCTCCCCAACCCAATCAATTCGTCCGAATTCATACCATCGTTCGAGCCAAAAAAAAGCCAAATTAAGCAAACTGAAACGATTTCACCGCTCGGTAGCAAGCCTTCTGATTCCAGTATATTGGATTTGATATAATCGTTGCATGAAACCTCAGGAAAAGAAATATCGCGTGGACTCCTTTACTTCAATTCAAAAACTTCTGGAAGAGAAGAGTGCAAAAAAGAGACAAGAAATCATCTCAACGCATTATTACGGGGAGCACAAAGGAAATGATGTAGAAAAGTTTATCGAATATGTGGATAGATATGAAGTGCATGCTCTGAAAGAAGAAGGTGGCCGATTTACGATGACGGAACACAAACACATTGCAGATAAAAACGCTGGATTTACTTGGCTTAAAGACAAAGGATATACCAACGCGAATATTGTAAAAATGGCCTACACCGAGTATGAGTACAAAAATGGAATTGTGGGTCTGTATACAATCAACGATTTTCTGCGTTCAGTCATTTTGTATTACCCTCCGGACCAACACGCAGAAACAGAAAAAGAGTTTGGTCTACAGAATGCTGAAGTAATTACCGTTCCGTACAATAAACTCCTTGAGCAGATGGGCCGTCTTCACTCACTGAAACTACCATGAGACTCTACAGATTTAGTCCAATACAAAACGAAGTGCAAATGATGAAGGCAGTAGAATATATCCATGGTGCTTGCCATGTACTATGTAAACAATCCATGGGTAGATACTTGCCAATAGCTGGAAACGTGGGGATATTTTGTCACGATAATAACGAGTACGAATTCCTTACCAAAATGCGTGAAGAGCTCACTGACGCATCTGACAGTGAATACGGAAAATATTTTCGACTCTATACGCCTATTACTATTCCAGCGATAAACGATATACCTGAAACGGCTTACACACATCTCTATATCCGTAAGCCCGATTCCCGTAAGCCCCACGTTGGTGATATAGATTTCTATCTAGAACCAAAACAGTATACCGAACTCAAACAATCGCTTCTTGACGGAAAAGTAATCAAAGGGGCACGAATTTTAGATCGGCCAGACCTGGATATGATCGAGTTACATGATCCAGACATAGACGCTTTGGGCTATATCGGCAATAAAATATTCTATTAACGTGTGATCTGGGTCAAACACAGAAAGCGCTTTAGTAAAAACTAACTCCATATTTGATATATGTATATAGAGAAATATAACAAGAAAATGCAGACTCCTGCATGACGATTCATACCCTGTTAGCGCATGGTTCCGCTTTCTCCGTAATGCTCCCCGACTGTTTTGACAACCAAAGTTGCCGGAATAGTCAACAAAGCCCCCCACATACCAAACACAGACGTTCCTATGAGGACCAAAACAAGTAACAGTAACGGATTAACCTTCGTTGATTTGCCGATAAGATACGGCGAAAGGAAATAATCTATCGCGGCATTCATAAGTGCATATATCACCAGTATGACAAGCCCCTCAAACACTCCCGGAATTGCGGGCAAAAATCGGGACGCGTCGAATATCGCCACTAAACTGACTATGATTCCGGCAGTAAGCATTCCTAATATTGGAATCACGGAGGCAGCTCCGGTCATAAGTGCTAATAATAAGGCAAACTGCACGCCCAGCTTTGATAGTATCATCAAGGAAACAAGGGTCACCACAGCGATAAGCAGCAATTGTGTTTTTGCGTACGTAACGAGGACGTCCATAATTTTTTGGGACAAGGATTTTTTTACATGTTTTCGGGGCTTTTTCATACGGGCGCAATTAAGCTATTTCTATTATAATATATTGGATGCATCGCTAACAGCAGCAGTGAAACAAAACCTGACAAAAAAATAGAATGCGTCTAACAAAAACGCAGACAATGATATAAGCGTATAATAGATATTGGTAATCATATTATGCTGGCTTTGATTCTGTTCTTAGTTATAGGCTCAATACTAGTCTATATATCCAAATTTAACTTCGCTCCGGTTACGGTAAATTTAGGAATGTACGTGATTTCTGACATTCCGCTTTTTTATGTGATAGTCGGTTCTCTGGTAATCGGGTTAATCCTTTCGTATCTGGTATATCTTATCCGCGCGATTACGACCTCACTAACCCTCCGTGGAAAGGATAAGGAAATCAAAAAACAGACCGATGACGTCCTGGAATTAACGAAGCGCGTACATAAACTGGAGTTAGAAAACGAAAAACTACGACATATCGCGGGTACAAAACCGGAAGATCCAAACGCTCTGTGAAACTATTGTTGGCAAAAATTTGGAAGGTGCTTCAACTCCCTAAGGGACTACAGCTGTTTGCCATGCGCTTTTTTCAATCAACATTTTTAGTTGGGGTTACCGGAATTATATTTAATGACCGGAACGAAATTCTCCTTTTCAAACACACCTATCGATCACACGCGTGGAGCCTACCCGGAGGATATCTCAAATCCGGCGAACATCCTAAAGAATCTCTGGAAAGAGAAATAAAAGAGGAATCCGGATTCGTCGTCAGCGTTGACGAATCGCTCAAAACACGCACGGACCGTGACAGCGCCCGGTTGGATTTATGTTATACCGGCATATTGATCGGCGGCAATTTTACACCAACACATGAGGTTTCTGAATATGGTTTCTTTACCCAGGATACACTGCCGCTTCTTCGAAAAAATCAGGTATTTCTTATTAATGAAGCGCTAAAAGCGCACGAAGGGAGGTGAAGAATACATGACACAACAAAACACGGAGGTACAAGAGGTCACAACCGTTTCCGAACCGGCAACGCACCAAATGGTTCAGAAAACCCGCATAGTTAAACCAACAGTAGAAACTGAATCGCCACAAAGCGCATACGAAACCAAAAAGGCCATATTCAGAACGTACCAAGTTATTTGGTACATTCTGGGCGTCGTCGAAGTGCTATTGGCGTTCCGCATTTTACTCAAATTATTGGGTGCGAACCCCTTCAGCGGTTTTACCAGTTTTATCTATGCTATCAGTAATCCATTCGCCATACCTTTTGCAGGAATATTAGGAACTACTGTAGCGTCCGGAATGATACTAGAATGGTCTACACTTATTGCAATGGCAGTCTATGCCGTCGTTGCATACGGCGCTATTTCGCTCTTTCAACTCGTGAAACCGACGAACCAAGGCGAGGTAGAACAGACAGTAGATAGTCGGTAAACAGAAGTGTTTATTGAACATATTGGAGGTGAAATACATATGACGACAGTAGTGAATAACCCTACACCAACAAATAATTCGGGTAATGCCATGAATATAATTCTCGGCATTTCTATGATACTTGTAATGGGGTATCTTTTGGTTACATACGGAATCCCTGCGCTAAGACAAATGCAATTAGGCGGACCGCAGATAAATATACCCAGCACGATTGATGTAAATATCAATCAGAAAAGCGAATAAGGAAATAAAAATAGATAAGGAGGTGAATACAATATGGGCATAGTACTTTGGATAATTTTTGGAGCGATAGCGGGTTGGATCGCATCTATCATCATGAAAACTGACTCAAATCAGGGAACCATGAAAGACATAGTGATGGGTGTGATAGGAGCAGTGGTAGGAGGCTTTCTTATGGGTTTAGTCGGTCAACCGGGTGTCACGGGATTTAATATATATAGTTTCGTTGTAGCCATAATTGGAGCTATGGTTGTTATTTATTTCGGCCGCATGATGAAAAAATGATGCAAGCGAGGCTATAGCAATCGGAATATTAATTCTAGTTTTTCCGAAATTTCTTAACCATCTCATCGCCGGGTATCTGATTATTGTCGGGGTTATCGGACTCGGATTAGTGCAATAATGTTCGACATCATATATTAATTAGGGTATAACTTAATCATACCGATGCATATGAAATACAATAGTATCGCTAGCCAAAAATCGGTTAACATCACAATATCCGGCTTACAGGCAAAGGGTATAGACGTCCATGCCGTAGAAACCGAAGCTGAGGCACTCGAAATCATTAAACAGATGATCCCCAAGGGTGCTTCAGTTATGCATGGCTCCTCCGCGACGCTGCAGCAAATTGGGTATATGCAATATCTGGAAACCGGGACTCATGGTTGGAACGATCTGCACACATTAATTACGAAAGAAAATGACGCTGCCAAACGCGCCGCATTGCGCAACCAATCCATGTCATCGGACTATTACTTGGGCAGCGTGCACGCACTTACGGAACAAGGAGAATTCCTTATCGCATCCAACTCAGGCAGCCAGCTTCCGCATGTCGCATTTACATCACCCAACCTCATCTTCGTCGTCGGCACCCAAAAAATTGTTCCCTCGCTTACAGACGGTATGCGGCGACTGGAAGAGTATGTCCTGCCGCTCGAAAATGTGAGAAGCACCAAAGCCTACGGCGTACCATCAACGATCAATAAAATACTTATTGTTAAAGGAGAGAATCAGATGCTGAAGCGCCGTATACACTTCGTTCTGGTCAATAAACCGCTCGGCTATTAATGCCAGCCTTTAGTCTGTGGCGTGGGATCTTTTTGCTCCTGTAGCGCCCGTATAACCCGCTCTCCAACAATAATGTCGTGTCTGGTCTGCTCGCTCATATTATGCTTGGTAAGCTTCGATAATGAAATCCATTGCGCCCGCTGTTTATCCGCAAACTTCTGCGGCAATACCTCAGCAACCTCTATATAAAAAATGAAATGCATCCCGAATTTCTCATGAACGTAATCATAGACCGGCCGAATAGATGACGCATCAATAGACTTCCCTAGCGCTTCTTCGACGCATTGTTTAAATACGGACTGAGGGTCATTTCCGCTCTGGCTTTTTCCACGAAAAAGCACAAACTTTATTTCATCGCCGTGGGTTTGTTGCTGCAAGAGAATTTGTTGTGAAGCCGAGTGATAAAAAAATCCGCTTGCATAAAATGATTTATGCACGTTCTTACTATACCATATTCAGCGCATAATTACGACTACTTCCCCAAACCGACGAGCATGGCGCCCGTTGCCATAAGGAGCCCCCAATCAAAAGCATGTAGTAACAGCTCAAGGCTCTTGTTTGATATACTCGACCCACACTATGACTCCGACTCCTCCAAAGAATATAACAGAACTCCCAACGGGGATAACGCATCATGGAACGATACACCAGAAGCGCCTCATCACCACGCAGGAAAAACATAGAGGAGATATTGCGACGATGAATTATGCGTGGCTTGAACCGGGCAAACAACTCACTGCCCACCAACACCCGGATGGTGAAGAATTCTATCTGTTTTTGGATGGAACGGGAGAAATACTCATTGGCGACACATGGTTTCCGGTAAGTAAAGGAAGCTTTGCAACGATACCAGCAGGAAGTACCCATAGCATCAAAAACTCCGGCACGATACATCTTTCTTTTGTTACCATCCGAACCATGGTGAAGGAAGATTCTCTATGATTGCATCGTTTCTTATCACGCTGCGCGAGGTTATCGAAGCATCCCTCATCGTCGCGACGATCTTAGGCATTTTGACAAAGCTAACCCAGCAAAAAAATATTCGTACCGTTTGGGTAGCAACGGGCATGGCTGCGGTACTCAGTATTGCACTCTTGGGAGCAGCAAGCATTTTCGGCGTCAAAATACAGGAAATATATTCCAGAAAAATAGAAGAGTTTATCGAGGGATTACTTATGGCGACCTCAGCAGTATTTATCACCTGGGCCGTATTTTTCCTGCATAAGCACTTTGCGCAGTATAAAACACACTTACTAGTTAAAATCCATGAAACAATAACCAGAGACGGACAAACAGCGCTATTTTGGCTTGCCTTTACCGCAGTGTTCCGGGAAGGATTCGAGATTGTGCTGTTTTTATCTACCATCTTTTTTTCTTCCAACCCACAAGCCATATTTACCGGATTTGCCGGCGGGCTTGTCGGGGGGCTACTCATTTCGTTCGGTCTATTTGCAACCACGCTACGACTCCCCGTTCTACTAGCCTTCCGTGCGACTAGCGCATTGCTTATTCTCTTTGCAGCCGGACTATTTGCCCGCGGGGTCCATGAATTTGCAGAGGCCGGGGTGCTGCCGGAACTCACAACCATCACACTTATATTCATACCTGCAAAAGCCACGCTCGCAGGCGATATGATAAAAGCCATTTTCGGCGTGACACGCACAATGGATATTATTCAGCTAGCTACATATAGCAGTTACGTCGCGTTTATGACATGGTGGGTCTTCATCCGAAAAGAAAAAATCGGCATGTCAGAGGTTGCAGAGTAATCCCTTTAACTGGTATACTAGCGCGTATCGTCAATGGCCGATCCTTGCCCGATCACCCCGTTTTCGAACTCCGATTATGCATAAAGATATCCGAAATATCGCTATTATCGCCCACGTGGACCACGGCAAAACGACGCTCGTGGACGGCATGCTCAAACAAACCCATACTTTCCGGGATAACCAGGCAGAAATGACCGCCTCCACCATTTTGGATAGCAACGATCTTGAACGGGAAAAGGGCATTACGATCCTTGCCAAAAATACATCGGTCCTTTACCACGATACGAAAATCAATATTATCGACACTCCGGGGCACGCGGACTTCTCCGGTGAGGTGGAGCGCGTTATCAATATGGCGGACGGAGTACTCCTTATCGTCGATGCTGCAGAAGGCCCGCTGCCACAAACACATTTCGTGTTACAAATGGCATTAGAGCATAATCTAACCGTCATCGTGGTGATTAATAAAATTGACCGGAAAGATGCCCGGCCGAAAGAAGTCCTCCATGAAATAGAAGGGCTCTTTTTACATTTGGCGCATCATGAAAGTCATCTTAATTTTCCGGTACTGTACGCCGTTGGCCGGCAGGAAAAAGCGTGGAATCATTTTCCGGATTCCTTTGAGGAGCCGGGCAACTTACAACCGTTGTTTGATGCAATTATAACGCACATCCCGACACCTACGGGAGACCCGACAAAACCATTTAAGATGCTGGTCACAACGCTTGATTTTGACAGTCATAAAGGAAAATTTGCCATCGGAAAAGTCAGCCAGGGCCGTGTGAGCAAAGGAGACACACTGCTCGTTTTGGATGAAAATACCGCGCGGGGAACCTTCCGCGTCGAAAATGTATTCACAAGCGAAGGCCTAAAGCGCGTTCCTTCTGATAGGGCCGAAACCGGAGATATTATTGCCATTACAGGAAGCAACACCATGTCGATCGGCCAAACGCTCTCAGATCCCTCAGATCCCACAGGGTATCCGACTATGCAAATAGAAGAACCGACACTGAAAGTGCTGGTCGGCCCGAATACATCACCATTTGCCGGCAAAGAATCCAAATTCGGCACCCCTACGCAGCTTGCTGACCGGCTCACCCGCGAAATCCAGACAAATATCGGGCTCAAAATTGAACCAAGCCCGGTAAGTAATGGGTTTCTCGTGTCCGGCAGAGGCGAACTCCATATAGCGGTATTACTGGAAACCATGCGGCGCGAGGGATTTGAATGCCAGGTGGGCAAACCGGAAGTAATCGTCAAAGAAATCAACGGCGTCACCCATGAGCCGTATGAAGAATTGACCATTGATATCGACTCAAGTCTCATCGGCATCATCACGGAAGAAATGGGCAAACGCCACGGAGAAATGCTCGATACGCACACCAACGACCGCGGTATGACCAAAATGATCTACAAAATTTCTACCCGCAATCTTCTGGGCTTCCGGGGAGATATTATGACCAAAACACGCGGCAGCGGCATTATCGCCACCCGGATTCTCGGCTATTTCCCTTTGACCCCAAAAAAAGCAAAAGCAAGAAACGGCGTTCTCGTTTCTATAGAAGCCGGCAAATCGACAGGCTACGCCCTGACAACCGTCCAGGAACGGGGCAGGGCACTGATTGGTCCGGCGGTTCCCGTCTATGAAGGCATGATTATCGGCATCAATAATAGAAGCGAAGATATAGACATGAATGTATGTAAATCCAAACGGCTCACAAACATTCATTCTGCAAACGCCGATGTCGCCATACAACTCGACCCTCCGCTGGAAATGAGTTTGGAACAGGCGCTAGACTTTATTGAAGACGACGAGTTGCTGGAAATAACACCGCTCTCTTTGCGGCTTCGGAAAATTCATTTGTCGAAAGTGAATCGCGTCCGTGCGGCGCGCGGAGCTTCTACGGTATAATACGTCAAGTACCATGCGCATCATAGATCTCACCCAAACCCTTTTTGATCACATGCCGGTCTATCCCGGAGATCCTGATCTAATCCTCACCCAAATTCAAACAATAGAAAAGGAGGGGTGGAACATGGGTCGCATAGAGATGAATCTCCATGACGGCACGCACGTAAATGCCCCAATTCACATGACTACGCGAGGCAAAACACTGGATGAATTACCACTCGAACATTTTACCGGACAATGCGTGCTCTATAAAGACGGCATGACTTTTGATCGGAATATGGGTGTCATCTTCACCATAAAAAATATAGATATGGCATTAGCCAAACAACTCGCTCAAATGCCGCCAAAATTTGTGGGTCTTTCCGACCGGTTTGAATTTGATATCGAGGTTGAAAAATACTTACTTGCCAATGATATAGTTTCCTATGAGCGCCTCGCCAACACAGATAAATTACCGGAGCAATTTATGTTTTACGGATTTCCACTGCGGATCAAAGAAGGCGACGGCTCCCCCGTCCGGGCGGTTGCTGTCATCGAATAATTATTCGAGGTAATCTTTAAGCTTTTTACTGCGGCTAGGATGCCGCAATTTTCTCAGCGCTTTCGCTTCTATCTGCCGGATACGTTCGCGGGTGACGCCAAACTGTGCGCCGACTTCCTCCAGCGTCCGCGGTCGCCCATCTTCAAGGCCAAAGCGCAAAATCAGTACTTTTTTCTCCCGATCTGACAAGGTCGCAAGCACTTCTTCCATATGTTCTTTGAGAAGCTGTCGGCTCGTCTGATCATATGGGGTAGGACCTGGATCGGAAATGAAATCCCCCAGGTGCGAATCCTCTTCATCGCCTACAGGCGTTTCCAGACTCGTCGGTTCTTGAGATACCTTCATAATCTCCCGGACCTTCACCACGTCGACTTCCATAGCTTTGGCAATTTCTTCTGGGGTGGGCTCCCGTCCCAAATCCTGCATGAGTCGGCGGCTGATACGGGCAAACCGGTTAATGGTTTCTACCATATGAACTGGAATACGGATTGTGCGCGCCTGATCGGCAATAGCACGAGTGATGGCTTGCAGGATCCACCACGTGGCATACGTCGAAAATTTAAATCCTTTGCGCCAATCGTATTTTTCAACAGCTCTGATAAGTCCCTGATTACCTTCCTGGATAAGATCGAGCAGACTCATCCCGCGACCGATATATTTTTTTGCGATGGAAACGACCAGACGAAGATTGCTTTCAATCAACTTTTTCTTTGCCCTCCGGTCGCCTTTTTCGTAGCGTTTAGCCAAACTCATCTCATCGGCAAAGATCAGAAGCGGAATGCGTCCGATTTCCTTAAGATACATTCTGACCGGATCGGAAATACCCTCATCACTGGCACGCACCAAGGCCTCTATCTCTTTTTCCAAATCTGCAATGCTTTTTCTGGCTTCCTGCTCAATATCCTGGGATGTGGTTTCAAATACATCAACGCCCGCCCGGATAAGTTGGTCATATAAATGGTCCAAGTCAGGAATCTTCTCTTCAGGTTTGGGAAAAAGCCCCAGGATATCATCTTGGGTTACGAATCCATTCGCTTTACCTTGCTTAATGAGGTTAATACTGGAAACAGCTACTTTGGGCTTCTGCATAGGAGTTCCGAGAGCAAATGTTTTTACAACATTTAGCTTCGCTTACTATCTATTATAACGTATTTACGCGCTTTTTTCCAGAGTGGCTAATTCGTCAGTAAAGGCCTTCAGTTTCTGCTGCAGGGCATCGTGCTCGTCGGAAGCGCTATCGGTACCACGCAAACGCCGGCCGATTTCCTCTGTCTCAGAGCGGATAGTAGCTCGTTTTACCTCGCGGACAGCCTTGTCCCACTCGCGCAAAAATCGCTCTTCATCTTCCAAAAAGTCAGAAATATCCCAAAGAAATGCCTCATCAAACGTCGGAAGCAACTCATCCGGCAAGTCGTCAGTAAAATCCTTTGCAAAGAATGTGGCATGAGACCCGAGAAAGCTCTGCAGTTTTTCTACGATCCGGCGGATAGGAAGATATCCTATCTTTATTACGGGGATAACGGTAATAAATTTTTCTAACAATTCTTTCGTTTTACCCTGTAATAGCAGGGCCACCAGATACACCTCTGCTTTTTCGCTCCTGGTTAACCTGCGCGGCTCCGTATCTTTCGGCAATGTATTGCGAAGCGGCACACGGACGGTTGCCTTGTGTTTGATCAGACCTTCCTGAATCATCTCATCTGACAACCCCAGGCCTGCAGCAAGTTTACGGATATAATGGCCCTGTACAATTGGGTTATCGATTTTTATTAGCACCGGGAAAAACTCGTCCGATATTTTTCTTTTTCCGAACGAACTTGTGGCATCAAAACGGGAAACGGCGGAGGACAAAAAATAATCATACATCGGCTCGGCGTCTTTGAGTGCTTTTTTCAGCTGCGCAGGGTTTTCGCGGGCTGCTTCATCCGGATCCTTCCCCGAGGGCATGCGGGCAACCCGCATATCAAATCCCATTCTTTCTGCTATTTCTATCCCCCTGCGCGCTGCAGCATCTCCCGCCAGATCACTATCGAGCGCAAATACAAGACGCTCTGCAAACCTACGCAAAAGCCGTGCATGATCCTCTGTTACTGCAGACCCTTTAATCGCTACCACGTTTGAGATTCCCTCCTGAAAAGAAGAAATAACATCCAATTCTCCTTCCATGAGGATCGCTTCATTGGCTTTTTGTATGGCATCCTTAGTCACGTCGAGCGCATATAGAACCCGCCCTTTAATGTATACGGGGGTTTCCGACGTGTTGATATATTTTGCTTCTTTTGCAGCCGGATCCAATACCCTGCCGGAAAAGCCCACAACATTCCCGCGATGATCTTTGAGCGTGAACATCACGCGGCCGCGGAACCGATCATAACATCCGCGGCTACCCCGGATGACTAATCCCGCGGTTTCGAGTGTTGTATCGTCGTACCCTTTTTTCCGCAGGTACATAAGTAAACCATCCCAATCATTTGCACTGTAGCCCAAAGAAAATGTCTTTATAGACTTGTCGGTGACCCCTCTGTGTTTGAGATACTCCCGCGCATACCCTCCTACCGCGTGCTTAGTCAGAAGATAATGGTAGTACTCGCTTGTCAGGTGATTTACTTCCAATATTTTTTGCTTTAGTTTCGCTTCCGGCGTATCGCCTGTTCTCCGCTCGAGCTTCACCCCTGCCTGCTCGGCAAGCGTTTCCAACGCCTCGGGGAAATCAATGTGATCCGATAACATCACGAAGTCAAAAATACTCCCTCCCTTGCCGCACCCGAAACAATGAAATGTCTGCCGGTCAGGGCTCACGATAAACGACGGAGTTTTCTCATTGTGGAACGGGCAAAGACCCTTGAAGTTACGGCCGGCTTTTTTGAGCGTCACGCGTTTACCGACTATATCTACTACATTGAGTCTTGATTTTATTTCATCGATATCGGACATATATGGAATTTTGGACACCCCGACTATAGCATGAACATGACTCAGGGGTCTATTCTAGATAAGTATCGGGAGAGCAAACGGCTGCGCTCTATAACGCAGGTAATGTCGTATAGCTTCTCCGTGATCAAACGCAACTGTATCCTCGGCCGGCAACTCCGGAATCGACACCCAGGATACCTCGGTCGATTCCCAATCCTTATCACCGGTTTTATTGCCTGGCGCGACCAAAAAATGAAATGACACATTTTGTCGGTCTTCATGCGGCCGTTGGGGATCTGTCTTAATAAAAAAGAGCACCGGCGCGTTACCCTCCCAACCCGTTTCTTCCTTGAGTTCACGGAGTACTGCCTGTGCCGCTGTTTCATCACGGTCCAAAAATCCCGACGGCAGCGACCACTTGTTACCTTCGGATATCTTCGGAGACCGCTTCACCAACAGCAGTTTTCCATTCTGCTCTACTATGGCATGGACGACGACATGCCGGAGGCTCGTTTGCTTACCGTTTTCAAACGTACAGGTAATCATATATTTATTAAATTTTTTGGATGTCTCCATCTTTCCGAACAATCAGCTTATCTACCCTATTGCCGTCCATATCCACAACTTCAATGTGAAACGTGTCTAGATCAAGTGCGTCACCTGTAATGGGAATCCTTCCGAGCTTATGCATGACAAATCCGCCAATCGTCTGAAATTGACCGGTTTTTTCATCCGGCACTTTACGTAGTTTGAAATGATCCTTCAATTCATCAATGGGTGTCAACCCATCAACAAGCCAGCTACCATCTTTCCGTTCGATGATGGCCTGATCCTCCGTCTCATCTATAGTGGGAATATCACCTACCAATGCCTCAAGAATATCCGTAATAGAGATGAGTCCGGTAATATTGCCGTATTCATCGACCACTAATGCCACGTGAATGCCCGATTTTTTGAATAATTCCAATACGCTGAGCGCGTTGGTACTCTCCGGCAGAAAAACCGCCTTATGCATAAGCTTCATAACATTAAACGTGTCTGTCTCCAAAAAATGCGTCAGGAGTTCTTTCGTTCGAATCACGCCGACTACTTTATCAAGTTTTCCTCTACAGACAGGGAGGTACGAATAGGTGCTTCGGGCTAATTTTTTACGTATGTCACTCTCACTTCTGTCAAGATTGAGCCAAACAACTTCATTGCGCGATGTCATAAGCATATTTACTTTCTGATCCGCAAGACGAAATGTACGCTCTACGATATCCCGCTCTGCGAGATTAAATATGCCGACCCTAGCTCCTTCGCGGATTAATAACTTAACCTCTTCTTCAGAAATCGGAAGTTCTGCCGGCGCCTTCACGCCCAACACACGAAGCACCCATTCTGTGGAATTGCTTAATACATCCACAAGCGGCCTGCTGATGGTGGAGACTACCTGAATCGGAAGCGACACCAACGAAGCAAATTTTTCTGGATTAGTGAGCGCTATGCGCTTAGGAACCAATTCCCCGACAACAAGAGAAAGGTAAGTGATGACCGAAACGACAATAAACAACGCAAGCGTATCACTATAATAACCACCCATAGGAAGCTGCCCAATGAAGCGGGAAACCGGCTCTGAAAGGGTTTCCGCACCGAATGCACCCGCAAAAATTCCCACAAACGTAATTCCTATCTGCACTGTGGATAGCAATCGGTTAGGATTATTTGCCAGTTCAAGGGCCTTTTTAGCACGCACATCACCCTGATTTGCAAGCTGTTGTAATTTGGATTTACGTGCGGAAACAATCGCTATTTCGGCCATGGCAAATAGCCCGTTTACCAAAATCAACATGAAAATTACAACCATCTCCATACGTACTACACGTAGTATACCAGCAATCTAAACACAAGCTGGTATAAGTGGATATTTCTTCGCCCGTCGGCTTCAGGCTAAATAATATTTTGAATCTCTCCTTCGCGATCTACTTTGCGGACTGTGTCCGCACGATCTTGGAGGATATCACCAAAACAAACTTTGTGAACTCTCTTTATTTGCGCAATAGATAACGGCTCTTTTTTCTCCGAAATTTTTCGTACCAAAAGAAGCGGCTTTGGAGCCCTTGCGGAAAGCGGGCCCAAAGCTATGACAAAAATAGTCAGTCTCATCATATTTCTTGTAGGATACGTTGCAATCTCCCAGGAGCACATCCTCAACATCAGTAAAACTGCTATTAGTCTGCTTTTAGGTGTATCGCTATGGATGTTGGTCATTGTGGGTGGTCAAAATGGTGTTGATCATGCGCTTGTAGAGTCCGGTGCGGAAATTTTCGGATTGGTCATCTTTCTTCTTTCTGCCATGACACTGGTTGAAATACTCACCCATTATGGATTGTTTGATGTCATCTACACCAAGCTTGTGCATATGCGGCTCAAAGACAAAGCGCAATTTGTCATTCTTTCTTTTCTAACATTTATCTTCTCCGCATTTCTGGACAACCTCACGACCACCATCGTTTTTTTGCAGATTGCCGGACGCTTTTTCCGAGGACAAAACTTACTTCGAGCAAGCGCCGCAATCGTAATCGCCGCAAACGCGGGCGGTGCGTTTTCTCCAATCGGTGATGTGACGACCACGATGCTTTGGCTTGCCGATAAATTCACTACTCCTGCCGTTATCACTCAGGGAATTCTTCCGTCACTCACCGTGTTTTTGGTCAGCACGTTCTTATTAAGCCGACACATAATAACAGACACGAAAGAGATTGTTGAGCGTCCGGTCCGTATAGGCAAAATCGAGTGGCTGATTATCTCCCTTTGTCTTTTTTCGTTTGTATTGCCGCTTGTTATGACCACACTTCTTTTCCGCCCTATATTGGACTCCTGCTTGGGTTAGGCACCGTATGGTTTGTTGTGGATGTGATTAAACACCAGCTACCGCAACGTACGTCCCTCATGATATCTATTGAAAGGTTCTTCCAGAAAACCGATATCTCCAGTCTGTACTTTTTCATCGGCATCCTTCTGTCTATCAGCGCGCTTCGCCACATCGGACTGTTGGATGATATTTCCAAAGCAATTTTCTCAAGCGCAAAAACAGAACACATTATAACCGGAAATGTCCTCATCGGCTCGCTTTCTGCGGTCTTTGACAATATTCCGCTCACTGCCGCAGCTATTGATATCGTCAAAACAACTGATCCGCGACTTTGGGTACTTCTGGCATTCACAGTGGGTGTGGGAGGCTCGATTCTTTCCATCGGTTCAGCCCCAGGCATTATTGCTATGTCGATGGTGAAGGATTTAACGTTTGCGACCTACTTAAAAATAGCCACCATTCCCGCAATTGTGGCATACGTACTCGGAGTGTTAGTCTGGTTTCTCCAGTTCTCTCTTCATACATAGTTTGATACAGTAATAGAAGCATGAAAAAACACCGGAGAATTAAACTGCAAAAGAAACATACCTATACCAACCTAACGTTTGCAGCCGTAGGAATTGTATTTGCTATTCTTCTATCCCGCTACGAACCGTTCCAGACGTTTCTTTTCAGTCTCGGTGGCTACGGATACATTGGCGCGTTTATCGCCGGAATACTTTTTGTATCCACATTTACTGTGGCCACTGCCGCACTTATTCTCCTTATCCTGGCTGAACAGCTGGTGCCCATTGAGCTCGGTCTTATTGCCGGACTTGGTGCGGTCGTCGGAGATCTCACCATTTTCCACGTTGTAAAAGACGGTTTATTTGATGAAATTGAAGATATCTACAACCGCTTCGGGGGTAAACGGGTATCCCGCATACTCCATGTAAAAGCTTTTCGCTGGATGTTTCCGGTAATCGGAGCAATCATCATTGCTTCGCCTCTGCCGGACGAATTAGGCATAAGTCTCATGGGGATATCCAAAATGAACACGTTCCGTTTTGCCATCATTTCATTCATACTGAATTCTTTGGGGATTTTTCTTGTTATATCAGCCTCGACAATCATTAAGCCATAATATCCTATAATCGATACCTGTACATCTCTCCAGGCTCTTAAAATGGAAAATGTTTGTTTGGAGATGCTTTAGCAAGCCAAATCAACCCATTCAGGGGTAGTAAACGGGTCGGGTAGAACCCTGAGACTACTGCGGAGAACTGTTTACAGTGTTATAACCTATTTCCGAGTCAATATATCGCCTCCTGAACAATTGAATTATAGCGTAAATCTTATCCAATCAAGGTAACAGTGCCAATTTAATCCCGATCGCCAAAAGAAATACCGCCACAACCATGCGAAACTTCTCTTGCGGTATCTTCTCCACGATACCTTTTGCTACGTTTGCCCCAAAAAACGACACAGGGATAAATACCAAAAGCCCATACCATAATGTAGTGGGTAACGTGGTGCCTCCCATAAAATACGTCGCAATACGGGTGGAATCTACCAAAATCCCGATCGCTCCTGCCGTCGCGATATAGACGGCCTTGGGTAAATCAAACGCGGTTAAAAACATACTGCGGATTGCTCCTCCTATCCCGAACATTCCGGCAAAAAATCCCGACAATGCTCCACCTGATAAAGCCGTAATGTTTCCGGCGGGAATTCTAAATTTGGTCTTAAATACGAGAAAAAGGGCATACCCCGCAAGAAACACACCAAGAAATCTAAGCAGTAGTTGTTCATTTGCGCCAAGCGATATAAAAGCGCCCAGGTAACTTGTCACAAGGCCAATGACACCAAAGAGAACGAGAAGCCGCACATCAAAGCCTTTACGAAATAACAGTATCTTCCACACATCTCCAAACCAGTGAATAATCGCAACTAAAAAAATGGCTTCTACAGGAGGTAAAAACATAACCAACACGGGTATCATAACCGTTGAGGTGCCGAATCCGGTTATTGTGCCTATTATGGAGGCTATAAAAGTAAGAATTGCGATATATAGAATTTCCATATAATCCAAAAGTGTGCTTAGGTTCTAATCCCGTTCCCTGTCGCCTTGATTCAAATATTTCTTAAGTAATCCGTTAATTGTTTTTCTTCCGTATCCGCTTTTTAAATATACTTCCCGATTCTTTGCATCTATTCTATCAAGAAACGCTTCATAGAATATGAGTTTATATGGACGAAATATATAGAAACTTTTGTCTTTTTGACTTTGAAGAAGATAGACATAATAAAACATAATTGAAGGCGATCAGCCACGTTGATCTTAGCGAATGGAACGTAATACTTTCTTCGAAAGTAAACGTTCCCACGTAATCTCTAAGCTCAATTTGATCAAATCAAATTTCGCTAAGATCTTACGTGGC
>CAYSAP010000013.1:0-12264 GCA_964429085.1 uncultured Gammaproteobacteria bacterium
GTGCAGGAGGAAGGAATTGTTGTGACGCAGGATTAATCGGTAACTCTTCCGGAATAGTGCCGGACATTTTTTTCAATACGTCCTCGTCAAAAAAATGTGTCCCATTGGTATCTGTCGTGGACGCGATTTTTCCTAGCTTCATCCATCGACGAAGAGTACTCTTTGAAACATGAAGAATCTTTCCTGCTTGACTTATAGTATATTTTTTGTGATTTGTCATGAGCGTTAGAAAACCGCGTTAATGCCTTCGGGTATTGTAGGTATTGCGCGTGTTGCAGCGTTGCGATGAATGAATAGGGTTTGGTGTGGGTTGCGAAGTAAATTTTCCGGTCATAGTTCTATTACAGGTGAGACCGCTAAGCGAGTCAAATGTGATGCGGGAATTCAAGGCTGTCAAGGCTAAACTATGGGCTCTTTTGGTCTACGAACTATGGGATAAATTATAATAATGTGGTAACAAATAATTGTTTTGTCACGTTTCAGCAAGGAAATTCATACTTTTAAAAGTACGGGAAATATTTAATATGAATGGTGCGATAGAGGAATGGGTAATCAATAATGCGTTTTAGTACGTAAATATCCCATAGTACAGAGATTTTTTTGAGAAATAATACGTGAGAAGCGTTGTGTTCAATATATTTTGATGGCTTGACAAATGGGTAAACCTGTAGTAAATTAATTAATTCACAAGTGAATAGCTGATGATCCATTCGAGATGGGGAGGCAGTTTCTGAAGAAATCTTTTTGGCTTGCCCTGAGCTTGCCGAAGGGAAAGTAAGAAGCATAAACGAGGCAACTCGCTCGCTGTCAAGGTTTTTACAGCGAGATTATTTGTTTCTAACAAATCGGGTTGCGAAGATAGGTGGCACCATGGTTTTTGAACCGTCCTATCGGACTTCTCTCGGTCTTTACCGGGAGAGATCCGAGCGGACGGTTTTTTGTGGCAGTTGACGAGTATCGCGAGTCTTACTGCCACATATGGTGAGGAGCGAAGCGACGTACCATTTTGTGGCAAAAAGGATGTATATATGAAAACTAAACAAAAGAAGCAAACAAATAAACTTTGGGGTGCAGCATTTGGAGTACAACCCTCTGATGCAGTCATTCAATTCACGGCCGGTCGGGACGTCGTGGGAACTCCGCCGGCGGATGCCGCGCTCGTTGGGTACGATCTGTGGGTGAATAAAGCCCACTGTGTTATGTTGGCAAAAACAGGAATTATTCCTGTGTCTGACGCCGCAAAAATATTTGATGGACTAAACGAGTTGGAAAAGAATGCCGCGTTTCATCTGGATCCGTTAAAAGAAGACGTGCACACCAATATCGAGTC
This sequence comes from uncultured Gammaproteobacteria bacterium, assembly GCA_964429085.1. Taxonomy (GTDB): domain Bacteria; phylum Patescibacteriota; class Microgenomatia; order UBA10105; family UBA927; genus UBA927. Next base: position 1,331 of record CAYSAP010000013.1, read on the forward strand.
GTATCTTACGGCCAAGTTGGGGATTGAGGTCGCCGGTAAGCTCCATACTGCACGGAGTCGTAACGATCAGGTGGTGACGGACATGAAACTCTATCTGCGTGATCAGGTGATCGTTTTTGTAAAAAACAATATCGGACTAGCTCATACGTTTCTTGCATTAGCGGATACCTATAAAGCCGCGCCGTTTCCGGGCTTTACCCATCACCAGCATGCCATGGTAACGACGTTCGGGCATGTCTTAGCGGGTTTTGCCAGCATGATCATCCGCGATATCGAGCGTTTTGAGACATGGTTTGCGCTCCACAACGTTAACCCGTTAGGAAACGCGGTTTCGTACGGCACGAGTTTTCCGATAGACAAAAAGATGACCGCCGAACTTTTAGCGTTTGACGGCCCGGATCACAATTCTATGGATGCCATCACCAACCGCTGGGAGCCGGAGGCCGATCTTGGATTTGCGATTGCAACGTTCATGAATCATCTCTCGCTTATTGCCGAGACGTTGATTCTTCTATCTACGCCGGAGTTTGGAATGGTGAAGTTAGCCGATCAATTCAGTACGGGAAGCTCCATTATGCCGCAAAAGAAAAATCCGGATCCTTTGGAAGTGATCAAAGGCAAAGCCGGATTTGCCCAAGGTCAGCTTGTAAGCCTTATGAGTATGGGAAAAAGTAATTTTATCGGCTACAACCGTGATTCCCAATGGACGAAATATATCATTATGGATTGTGTCAATGAATGCGCGCCCGCTCCGATTGTTTTGGCAGGAGTAGTAGAAAGCATGACGGTCAATGCCGACGTGATGGAGAGCTGGTGCCACAAAGGGTTTATCGGGGCAACCACGGTGATGGAACAAATTATTCAAGAGTCACATATCCCGATGCGTGAGGCAAAGGTAATGGTCGAAAAGCTCGTCAAAGCGGGGAGCGACCAACTCGATCTAGATCCGAAAACTATCATTTCGCTTTACAAATCCTACGGTGGTCCGGGGAAAAACAGTATGAAAACGAGTCTTAAAAAACTCAAAAAGCAGCTTACCGGCCACAAGCAGTGGGTTATCAAAAAACAGAAAGAGAAAGAAAAAGCAAAGGAGTTGTTATGCAAAAACATACAAAGTATATCAAAGTAGCATCGCACGAGGCGAAAAAGGGAGAGGTCAAGAAAGTCCTGCTGCTCTATAGCGGCGGCCTGGATACGTCTGTAATGCTCAAGTGGATTGCTGATAGCTATAAAGCGGCTGTTGTGACGCTCACTATGGATTTAGGACAGCAAGGTGATGATCTGGTTGCGATTCAGAAAAAAGCATTGAAGTTCGGTGCGAAAAAAGCGATTGTCCTGGATGTAAAAGATGAGTTTGCCGAAAAGTATATATCGTGGGGCATCAAAGCTAACGCTGCCTATCAGGGTGAGTATCACTTATCAACTCCCATAGGCCGCGCAATTACCGCTGCTAAAGCCATTGAGGTGGCCCGTGATGTCGGTGCGGATGCCATCGCTCATGGGTGCACGGGCAAAGGCAATGATCAGGTGCGGCTTGAAGGCTACATGCTCACGCTCAATCCGGATATTAAGATTATCGCGCCTGTTCGTGAGTGGAATATGGACAGAAATGAAGAAATTGCCTATGCCCAAAAGCACGGTATCCCGGTGCTCCATTCGGCAAGCTCAGGACAGGCTGCGAGTTTGGATTTTCTCTATAGTGTAGACGACAATATGTGGGGGATGACGTGGGAAGGCGGCGAGATTGAGGATCCGCAATATATTCCCAAAGTCGAAAAGTTCCTCACGACCCATACACTCGCTAAAAACGCGCCGGACACCGAAGAGTTTATCAAGCTTGCGTTTCACAAGGGGATACCGGTCGCACTCAATAGCAAGAAGATGAAATTAGCGCCCCTTATTATGACGCTCAATACCATTGCAGGCAAGCATGGTGTGGGGGTTGTGCATCTGGTTGAAGATCGTCTCATCGGTCTTAAAGACAGGGGAGTCTATGAGCTTCCTGCGGGGCACGTGATTATTTCTGCGCACAAAGCATTGGAGCAATACGTTTCGACGCGTGAATTAAACGAGCTAAAAAACCAGCTGGATATCAAATGGGCCTATCTTTGTTATGGTGCGAAATGGTTTGATCCGGTTATGGGTGCGATTAACAGCTTTAACGATTGGGTAAATCAAAAGGTGACCGGCGTGGTTACGGTTAAGCTTTATAAGGGAAAAGTAACCGTAGTTGCCATGACGTCGCCATACGCCATGCATCACGCCTCATTTACGACGAGCGGGGGATACAAGTATAATGTGAATGCAAGTGCTGGATTTATAGAGGTATATACGCTACAAATGAAGCTTGCCAATCAATTATAAAAAACTAGCTTCACAAGGCGTCCCCTTTTGAAGCTGAAATATAGAATATGATCAAAAAACGTGATGTTCTTTCTATCACCGATCTTACGCGCCGGGATATCCTGGATATTCTGGGGTTAGCGGGCAAGCTTAAGCGCAGGCTTAAAAAAACCGGCAAGAATAAGCCGCTCTTAAAGGGCAAAACGCTCATCATGATCTATGAAAAGCCGAGCTTGCGGACGCACGCGTCGTTTGATATCGGGATGTTCCAATTGGGCGGGCACGCTTTGTATTTTGGGCCGGAACATATCGGACTAGGGAAGCGTGAACCGGTAGAGCATGCCGCCAGGGTATTGTCGAGTATGGGGAATGCGATTATGGCCCGTGTGTATGCGCACCAAACCGTTACAGACCTCGCAACATATTCCACAGTTCCCGTCATCAACGGATTGTCGGATATTGAGCATCCCTGTCAGATTCTTGCCGATATTATGACTATGGTAGAGCATAAGAGCAGGCTCAACGGACTGCGTATCGCATTTGTCGGTGACGGAGATAATAACGTGACACACTCGCTTGCCCTTGCAAGCGGGCTTTTGGGGATGCATATTGCGGTCGCAAGTCCGAAAGGCTATGCAATGCGCCGGGACATTGTTGCAACTGCGACAAAACTCGCAAAAAAATATGGCGGCTCTGTCATAGAAACACAGAGTCCAAAAGAAGCCGTACACGACGCGGATGTCGTATATACCGATACGTGGGTGAGTATGGGTGATGAGCGGGAGAAAAAGAAGCGTCTCAAAATCTTCCGTCCGTATCAGGTAAATAGTTCGCTTATGAAATTTGCTAAGCCCGATGCTATTTTTATGCATGATATGCCCGCATACCTAGGAAATGAAGTAACCCAGGAAGTTTTTGATAGCCCGCAATCGGTGGTGTACGATCAGGCGGAAAACCGGCTGCACGCGCAAAAAGGCTTACTCGTGTTTCTCCTAAAAAGGAGACGGAAGTGAAATTTTCTATTGACCCAAACATATTTGAGATGTTTTCCGGCGTTTCCATCGGCGTACTGATCATTAACGATATGGTAAATAGTAGAAGCGTCGAGGAAATCAAACAAAAAGCCACACTTACCGGTGTTGAGCTTGGGGGTCTTCCTGAGTTGTCTGCCTGGAGGGACATATATCGCGCATTCGGCAGTAATCCTAAAGACTTCCGTTCATCTGTAGAATCACTGCTTCGTCGGGCAAGAGCCGGAGGAAAGCCGATCCCGGATATTAATCCGCTGGTAAATATCTACAACTATCTGTCGCTCAAATATCATATGCCGGTTGGAAGCGAGGATTTGGATAAAGTGACCGGAGATATAGGTTTGGGCTTTGCAGAAGGCACGGAGCGCGGGAAAGCCCTGGGAAGTGATACGGACGAAGTGTGTGATCCCGGTGAAGTCATTTACAAGGACGACGGGGGATTCCTTTGCCGTAGGTGGAACTGTTGACAGAAGCGAAACGCTTGATTGAGCAGCACCTAGGCGGCCGGTGTGAGATAATAATAATGAACGCGGACAAAACCATAACAGAACTATGAAACGCGACCTGCAACAGCTATTACAAGAGATCCTCAAGGATATGGGCGTCGTTAACGTGACCCCGGACGTCACGATTTCTGATGATTCTCATAACGGCGAATACACGACAAACATTGCCATGCGCCTCGCAAAAACTCTAAATAAGTCTCCGATGGATATTGCACTACAGGTCAAGTCTGGCCTTGATGATCTAAAATCCAAGATTGGGCATAAGGCACCTGATCAAAATATGCATCAAAAGGATCAGAAGTATGCAGGTTTAAAACAGACTGAGCATATATTACAGGCTATTGATCATATAGAGGTGGTTGTACCGGGGTTTGTCAACATCTTTGTGACAGAAGTAAGCCTTAGCAGTCAAATAGATAAAGCGCTAAAAGAGGGGGAGCGCTATGGAACAGCCCCCTCTGAAGAGAAAAAACAGCCAACGGTCATGGTTGAATATACCGACCCCAATCCATTTAAGGAATTTCACATCGGTCACTTATATAGTAATGCGGTAGGAGAGAGCATTGCCAGGCTCCATGAGGCAATCGGATGGAAGGTAATCCGGGTAGATTACTACGGAGATGTCGGGATGCATGTAGCAAAATCCATCTGGGGTTTAGAGCGGAAAATGAAAGAGGACGGGATTTCGATTCAGGATGTAGGAAAACAACCACTGCCAGAGCGGATTCAATATCTCGGACACGCGTATGCCAAAGGGGCCACTATCTATGAGGAAAAGACTCCGGAGGCAGATGCAGCAAAAGAAGAAATGAAGAATATCAACTACATGGTGTATTTGGCTGCCCAGGAGTATATGCAAAAGACGCTCAAATGGCAGCCGTACGTCGATTACCGGCAGCATGTAAACGTGGAGGATGGAGTATATCAGCAGGTTAAAACGATGTTTGAGACCGGCAGGGCATGGAGCATGGAGTATTTTGAGACGATATTCCGCAGGCTTGGCACGCATTTTGATGATTACTACGCTGAATCTATCGTCGGGGAATACGGCGCCAAGCTTGTCCGGGAGCATATGGGCCGGGTATTTGAAGAAAGCGACGGAGCAGTGGTATTTCGCGGAACCCATACGCGCGTATTCTTAAATTCGCTAGGGCTTCCGACCTATGAAGCCAAAGAACTGGGTTTAAACTGGAAAAAGAGCCAGGATTACGCCCTGGATACGTCGTATATCGTGACCGGTAATGAGATTAATGAATATTTTAAGGTAGTCCTTTCGGCCATGAGTCAGGTGGTGCCTGAGGCTGCGCAAAAAACCCGTCATATCGGACATGGGATGGTCAGGCTGCCGGAGGGTAAAATGAGTTCGCGTACAGGAAGGGTTATTTCCGGCGTTTGGTTGCTGGAAGAGGTAAAGAAATCAATCTACTCTATAATAGAACAAAATGATTCAAAATATAGCAAAGAAGAACAAGAAGACATTGCGGAAAAGGCGGCGATTGCCGCAATCAAATATTCTATGCTGCGTGTCGCGTTACCTGCCAATATCGCGTTTGATTTTGATACGTCGCTTTCTTTTGACGGAGATTCCGGCCCATACCTTTTGTACACCTATGCGCGCTGTAAGAGCGTGCTGCGGAAAGCACAAGAGTCGTCAGACAGTCTGAAGACTGATAGCTGGAAGCTGAATGCTGAAGAGCATGCACTTGCCCGGCTGATCAACTTTTATACGGAAATAGTTGCGGATGCTGCAGGTAACCTCGCTCCCAACACACTTTGTAGTTATTTATTTAAGTTGGCTGCACTCTTTAACATGTTTTATCAAAAGCATCCGATTTTAGGCACTTCTCAACGGTTAGCGCTGACGCAAGCAACCGCGCAGGTCCTCCATAACGGCCTTCATCTTCTTGGTATAGCCACGGTCGAACGGATGTGATGAGTTAGATGCCACACAGTGTTTCCATGCCGACTATTTACCATCCCATGATTTGTCCGACAAGCCCCAGGAATGAAGCAAAGATGATGATCACAGCACTTCCTGCCAGTAACCAGTTTTGTACTTTGTTATTGGTATGCACCCCCATAATCGCCTCGTTATTGGCAAATTGGTAGAGGAAGTAGAAGATAATCGGTAAAATTGCCCCGTTGACGAAGTTCGCCGCAAGGGTAATGGCAAATAATGATACATTTGGCATGAGTGCGACGATGGTTCCGATGCCAAGTTGAATCAATAATGTGGTATAGAATAGTCTGCTTTTCCGGAATGTTTCATCCAAAGAACCGGAATAGCCGAAAAATTCCGAGAATGCGTATGCTGTGGTCAGCGCTACAATGACACACCCCAGCATGCCGGCAAACAGCAGTCCGGCACCAAACAGTATGCCGGCAAAGTTGCCGGCAAACGGGCGGATAGCCATAGCGGCTTGCGCTGCATCAGTAATAATAATTTTATTTGCAAAAATTGTTGCCGCGACCGCCACCATCATAAAAAAAGTAAGCGTATCCGTGACTATTGCTCCTAAATAAATTTCTGCGCGGTTATACTTCAGGTACTCTGTCGTCAGGTGTTTATCTTTTACGTACGAGTTAATGAAAAATTGTCCCCATGCCGTGATCGTCGTTCCCAAGACCGCAATGCCGACATAGAGAAACCGCGGTGTCATAGGGCCGTGCGGCACGACAAGCGATTGTGTGGCCAGTGCCCAATCCGGTTTGGCCATGAACGCGGAGAAGATATAGGTAATATAAAAGGCAACAAGCACCAGAAAAAACCGTTCGACGATGCTGTAGCGTGCCAGTACGACGAATAAATAGAGCCCCACGATAATAGCCGGTAAAAAGATTGTGGGATTGAGGCCAAAGAGTGAGAGCGCGGCTTTCAGTCCCGCAACATCCATAATGACGACGGCGAGATTAACCAAAAACAGTAATCCATACATCACGATAGCTGTGCGCACCCCGTATCTCTCCCGTATAAGATCAGCCAATCCCTTTTCTGCAACGATTGCGATGCGTGCGCCGATTTCCTGGGTAACGGCAAGGAGTATGGTCATGGGGATTAAAATAATGAATATCTGGTACCCAAACGTTGCCGCTGCTATGGAATAGGTGGAAATACCGGCGGCATCATTGTCCGCAACGGCGGTAATAAGCCCCGGTCCGACGATGGCAAGAGCGATAATAATCCGTATTTTCCACCGATGAAATAGGTGTCGCATAGGTGTTATGTTAGTGTATCCTGCATGGTCTCGACTAAATCATCAATGGTGACCACCCCCAGTAATTGTCGTTTGTCATTGATAATCGGGAGGCTGTATATTTTATATTTCACCATTTTTTTCATCGCTATTTCCGGCGGAGTGGTAAGATACACAGCAACCACATTCGGAATCATGAATTTATACATGGGCGTATCCAAGTCCTGGAGCAGTAACTCGTGCAGATTGCATACGCCGACCAGCTCTTTTTTCTTATTGATCACAAAGACATAGGTAAGGGGAGTAGCAAGGGTCGTATCCCGTTTCATGCGGCGCCGGACGTTGCCGGCTGTTTCTTCGGGGTCGGCGCTGAAATACTCCGTGGTCGCTAAATTACCGATGTCCGTGGTAGAGAGATTTAACAGGTAGTCTATTTGTTTTTTGGCGCCTTCCGTCAACAGCGGGGTAATGAGATTTCTGCGCCGTTCTGACAGCGTGAGCAGGATATCTACCGCTTCATCAGGGTCAATAAGCGACAGGATACTTGCGGCATGCTTGGGTTGGATACTCCGAAGCAGTTCGCGCTGGCGGGATACATTGAGGTTCTGGATAACCTCTGCTTCGTATTCGTTTGGTAAGAGGTCAAGAATTTTCGTAAGATTTTTAACGGATAGGCGTTCCAAATGGTCGGCAAGATCTTCCGGCGCTAATTTGGTGAGTTTGCTTTCTTCCCGTTTGAGCTGTACTTTACCTCGGGAGAGTTCGACCGGTTGGATATTTTCCCATGGGAGGAAATCACTGCGTAAGCTGGTGCCAAAACGGGATACCAGGCGGTTCAGTCCCTGTTCCAGTTTGAGCCACCGTGCAATACCTAATACGCCTACATCGACGCCTGCGATGACGAAATATGGCTTGTCCTGGATGACGACATCATTAACTCTGACAACCTTGTTGCCTTTTATGTCGATGATTTGCTGGTCCAGTAAGTGGATCCGGACGGAGAGCTCGTTTTCAGACACTCCGCTTGTTTCGAATCCCGCGGTGAGTGTAATATGCCCGTTGATCGTTTTCATATTGGATATCGGGACAAGGATGTGTCCGACGCGGGTATCGATTCGGAGCTTGGTGATCAGCGGTTGGTCAGTTGCCAGAAATGCGAAATCCGTCAGTCGGCCAATGATTTTTCCGTCGGAGGAAGTGACTGCCTTGCCCGTTAGTTCTGCGAAATAGAGCATAAGGCAATGGTAGTCCTGGTTACTTGGGGATTGCAAGAAGGGATAATACGTTCTGGTGTATCTCGGGAGTCCGGCTGATAATGACCGGAATACGATAATTGTCGCCCTCATGCCGATTGATGACGTGACGTATAATGGCGGGTATGTTGATAGGATTACCGTCTTTGTCGCTTACCGGGAACCCGAGCGCTTGTGCTGCCCGTGCCCAAATAACCAGTTCATACCATGCGCTCCCTTTTACATGATCAATGACCGTATCAAGTGTATTATTTTGAAGTGCTAAAATCGGATATCCGCTGATTCCTGCATCCATGGTCCATACCCCTCCGTTTAAAAGGAAAGGAACATTTTGAAAGTACTGCATACGGCGGGTTAATGTCGCCATACGTATGGTTTTGGTGTCTGATTGTGCGTCGCTTGCTCTATCGGCATGAGCATATGGGTAGACGTGTAGTTTCCCTTTATCATTTTCGATAAACAAAAAATTGTCATCGACGAGACTGATAATGCCGACGCAATGGAGGTCACCCTGCTTGTTATAGATCGCAATGCCGGTGGTCTGTACACGATTACCGGTGACAATACCATGGGTCATATCGAGAGGATCTATAATCGCAAACCGTTCACCTTCCTCTACAAGCTGACCAGGGGCTCCGATGCTTTCCCACCGCGCGCTTTCTTCCGTGCGCATAAAAAAATTGGGGATTTCTTCTGTTTGTTGGCTAATGCACAGCGCCACAGCAGACCCAATATCATCAATACTCCGCTCGGGGTTGTAGCTGGGTCCTCCGATTGGCTGTAATAAATCTGGAGCGACTGATGATAAATCAGAGAGTATGGGCTGCAATAAGTTGCGGTTTGCTAAAAGATATGTGAGTGCGAATTTTCCTTCCGGCGTCTGCGCGAGTCCTGTGGTTTCCGCTTCAATTTTCGCAAAACTGACCGCTTCGGGAATGCGTTTGAGCACCCCTTCATAATTCATGGATTTCGGTCGGATGCCGATAGAACGCTCTACAGCCATGCTCATGCGGTGATTATAGTCAATGATAGCCTATAACGCAATATACATGATCTATGGAGGAGATAAGGATTTACGACACACCTCGACGGATATTTTCAGGAGTGATATACTATAAGCTCTATGCAATCGCCTGAACGTTTGGTTACCCGTGACCAGAAAGAAGTCCTGCATCCGATGCGTTTAACCATGTGGGAAACGCTTATTCACACAAACCTTGAAAAAGAATATGTGCCGGATCGCACTCGGCAAGAGGTGGTGTTTGACCGGATCAAGTGGGATACATTCCAGGCAGACGTATTGCGGGAAGGGAGTGAGGGTAAACAGGTGCGGGGGAAGCTTTTTGAGATGCTTATTAACGCTGATCCGGCATTCGGGGAGCGCAGCCCGCTTGAGTTGGAGTTATTGTCGCTTGCACATAATCCGGACATGTATGGACTTGGGAAAGAGCTCGGCTATCACCGCAACCCCGATATGGCATTTCTTATCGTAGAAAAAGAGGACGGCGTGGTTATTGAGGGAATCGGAGAATCCAAATTAGGCCTCCTCAATGAGCGTTCATTCCTTCAGCTTTCCGAAACCGGATTTGCACGAGGGGTAAAAGCGTTAGTCGAAGTGGTAAATGGCTTGCCGGATCCGGCAGCCCATGGCCTGGTTGAAGTCGCCCGCGCACGCCAGGAATTGGGCCGGGACAAACCCCTTTTGACCGTCGCTTCGGAGTTTACCCAGCTACTTGTAGTCCCTGCCAACCGTACGCCGGAATGGAGTAGTACACTCATTAACCGCCGGGAATTTACCGTCGATAAACGGAATCAATTCTATGAATTACTCAATGATACGGAGCACGTTATGGTGAGGAAAGCTGCGTTTTCTACTGCAGAAATTGGAGCACTTGCGCTCGTCGTCGGGGACGCCGCGCGGCCACAGCGGTTACCGGTGTAACGATATCAAAATGTAAATCGCGGGAAGCCAGTGGTGAGGGCATATATCCTCTTTTTTCACCAATAGACGTATCGTTGACCATCCATCCGCTTTGCGTTTGCGAGAGAACAAATACATTTCCTTCTATAGGCTGAGGTCGACGTGATATGTCAGAATCCGCAATGATGATTTGCGCCTCATGTAAAGGCAGTAAAATTTCTTTCGCTTCATGTGCAGTGTAGCGGCGGTATCGCTTGGGTGGTTCATGTTGGCCATCACGAATCCATATAGTGAATGCGCGTTTATCAAAAGAAGAGCGGCCGACGAGGATACGGAGCTTTGCTTCGTGATCAGCGGTTTTCGCCATGGTTAATAAAGATGGTAGGCAAGACTTTTTGTATTATACGTAGCAACGTAAGGAATGCAAGGAGCCAAAAAAAACGCCGGGAGCCATACACATGGAAAATAAGTGGAATGCCACTATTGTTATGTGGGTGACCTTGCCCGGCGAATAGAATAACGGGAATTATGGCGGTAGCTTGGGAAAAAACCGTTTGACGTATAGCCAAAATATTTTCACTGCCAAGATACCTACGACGATATCCAAAAAATGACTGTCCGGATATGGATTTCGTACAACCTGATCAATTTCCTGGCAAATGTTCCAGAGGATGACAGCCCAGCCG
>CAYSAP010000013.1:12274-14990 GCA_964429085.1 uncultured Gammaproteobacteria bacterium
CATTATCCTCGACGAGCATCGTGAGCCCAAAAAACCCGAATAATCCTCCCAGTATATAGAAAAATGTGGTGAGATACATCGGATATCCCAAGGCTTCGCTGATCTGCCGGAATGCGTTGAGTCTGCCATAGGAATTTTCCTGAATTTCAAGCGAGACCCATGCGCCTAAGACAAAGAGGAACAGTATTCCCAGGAATATCGTAATGACTGCTTTAATGATTCTTTGAAAGTGTTTTCGAACGTATTGCAGTAATGTTTTTGCCATCTCATATATCTCCTAACGTAATAGATTTGAAGCGGTACTGTGGACACATTTTTATTGGATATGTCGGCAATACCGCTCCAAATATGTGATATTTGATATATGAATCTATTCCCGTCTTGTTAATGTGCTATGTGACCTCATTGATGCCGCGCGTGGTATCAGGAAGCCGTTTCTGGACTATATCAAAAATGAACAGAATATACAAAACAGTCGAATCGTTGACTTTAGACGGTTCGTACAATACAATATCCTTTCTATGATCGATCAAGAACCCCGCCGACGGGCCCACCGAGGTAATCCGCTTCATTTGTCCAATATCGGGGTCATGAGCGAGGCCTTTGCAGAAAATCCGGTATTTGCCCACGTGTTTCCGGCATATAAATTCAGTGCTGTAGGTACATGGGCAAAAACAAGAACGCAGGAAGTTCCGGCCGAAGCAACGGTGGCGGTCGCAAACAAGGCAGCGAAGAATAAAAAGATAGCAAAAGATTTAGCCAGAACTGCACTTATCGATCATAAATTTGACCCGGCCGAGATTACCTTTGAAAAGAAAGATGATCGAGATACAAAAGTCGCTGTTGATGTGTATATTTCCGCGCTTCGCTAACGAAAAGCCGGTTCGTGGTAGAATTGCTCCATGTCTGATTCCTTCGACAAAGCTTCCTTCGGGAAGACTCAGGATAAACAATCCCATATCCGTAATTTTGCCATCATAGCTCACATAGACCACGGCAAGTCCACGCTTGCTGACCGGTTGTTGGAGATGACGGGGACTGTGGCCTCGCGCGATATGCATGCGCAGCTCCTGGATAGCAATCCCATTGAACGTGAACGGGGGATTACAATCAAGTTGGCTCCGGTCAGGATGCACTGGAAGGGGTATATCCTCAATCTTATCGATACCCCCGGACATGTAGACTTCGGCTATGAAGTGTCCCGTTCGCTAGCCGCCTGTGAGGGCGCGCTTCTTGTCGTTGATGCAACCCAAGGCGTACAGGCGCAGACGCTTGCCAATCTCGCAGCTGCGCGGGCGCATAACCTGACTATTATCCCGGTACTTAATAAAATCGATATGCCGCATGCGAGGATTGAGGAAGCGAAGCAGGAACTGCGTTTACTCGGATTCCATGATGTAGAGATGATCGAAATATCCGCAAAAACCGGACAAAATGTCGACGCAGTACTCGCGGCAATTCTCGCGCGTATTCCGCCGCCGAACGGTGCACCGAATGGTGCGCTGCGGGCGCTGATCTTTTCTTCCCACTATGACACACACCGGGGAGTGGTTATTTTCGTCCGTATCGTCGACGGTTCATTTAGCTTTGAAAGGCCTGGCCTTTCAAAGCTAATTCGGTTTATGGCGACAGGTCATGAGGTAGAACCTGTGGAGATTGGATATTTTTCCCCGAAAATGATTCATTGCGATATATTGCGATGCGGTGAGGTGGGATATATTGCGACCGGACTGAAAAATGTGAAGCTTGCCAAAGTCGGGGATACCGTGACTTTTGGCAATATGGCAGGTACCAGGTTTGATGCGCTTAAAGGCTCACATGTTCCGCTTGCCGGGTACAAAGAACCCAAATCGATGGTATTTTTAGGCTTGTTCCCGATGGCGGCTGATGAATATCAGGATTCCCGTGAGGCGATGGAGAAATTGCAGCTTTCGGACAGCGCCTTTACCTTCCGCCCGATTTCGTCGCTCGCGCTCGGCAACGGATTCCATTGCGGATTTTTGGGATTATTGCATGCGGAAGTAGTGCAGGAACGGATACTGAGGGAATTTGATCTCACGATGCTAGCAACCAGCCCGTCGGTAGAGTACCGGGTAACGTTTAAGCTCGGCGTTGATTATCACAAACTCGGATTTACACAAAACCATGTGGTTACTCAGAAAAACGGTTTTGTAACGGTCAGCATTCAGTCGGCATCGGAATTGCCGGATCCCACGTACGTCGAAAAGGTGGAAGAGCCGATCATGAGCGTGTCGATCTACGGCCCCAAACGGTATGTGGGCGCGATTATGCAGTTGGCACAAGAAAAACGCGCCGAATATGTTGATCTTATCTATGTCGGAGATCAGGCACAGTTTATCTACCTTATTCCGCTTGCAGAGATGATTGTAGACTTTTTTGACCGCCTCAAATCCGTGACGGAGGGGTACGCGAGCCTGGATTATGAATTTTTTGACTGGCAGTCGGCTCAGGTTGCGAAAGTGGATATTTTGGTCAACAAAGAAAAGGTAGATGCGTTTTCATTTTTGGTCATCGAAAAAGATGCGATTATTCGGAGTCGCGAAATTGTGGAACGGTTGGCCGCGGTAATCCCGCGGTCTCAGTTCGAGATTCCTATACAGGCAGCCATCGGGGGCTCGGTGATTGCCCGCGCAGACGTGAAGTCCTACCGCAAAGACGTGACCAAGAAGCTCTACGGTGGCGACCGTACCAGGAA
>CAYSAP010000013.1:15038-16499 GCA_964429085.1 uncultured Gammaproteobacteria bacterium
CAGAGTGCATTTTTCGCGGTGTTAAAAAGGGAGTAGGTGTCTCCCGGTAATTTTTTGCGCCCCGGCAATCAATCCTTTTAAAATCAGGAATAGGGTAATGTTGAGTCCGGTCACGTAACCTAAGTTTACTGCGACTCCACGGAAAAATTGGATCAGATTGGCCGCCATATCTTCTGTGAAGTTAATCCGTATGCCTGCTATGTAGGCTGCGGCTGAAATTAGTCCAATAATCATTACGACCGGCAAAAAACCCTCCATATCTTCGGAAGACGAAAACATAGTGTTGCTGACGGCAAACAGTGAGTACCCGGAGAGGAGTACCAGGTAAAAGGATGATTGTGACAGCATAATGCCGTTTGCGAAATCTATGGTCATTTGATTCCAAAGATCCGGGATAAAATAGGAAATGAGCCCTAAACTTCCCAGTCCCACAAACACCGGTGCAATTCCGATAATAGCCCGTCGTATGGGATCAGATTGTGCGATGGCGACACTGCCGGTGCGGACATTTTTTTCTTCCAGCCCTTCAGGAACCAAGGTGAGTCCGCCGGTATGTACTCCGAGGATTTCCGCGGTAAACAGGTGTGCTAATTCATGAATGACCGTACCGGGAAAGAACAGAAATGAGAGAAATGCGATAGAAACGGGCCGGGATTTCGTCAGTAGAAACCATACAATGTAGAGATTTTGGGAGAGGCGCCGGGAAAGTAGCCATAATAGGGTAATTTCGCCGATGATGATCAAGGGAATCATGTACTAGATCGTAGTATTTCGTATTTTTGGGTTTTTCACAAGACCGTATTGACCTGATCGGTAATTTTTTGTATAGTATCAGCAATTCGCATGTCGAGAGTAAGAAACATTACCTTTACACTGCCCCTGTTCTATCGGGGAGCAGGATTAGAAGTGCGTGCAACAACGACGCAGCGTCACGATGGAAAGCCCTGGTGGCCGAGTAAGGGTAGCGAGGGCGGTGTGACTGTGGAAGTACATGAAGGACGCCCCCCCCGAATAGTCTATTTCGCGTTGTTTAATAACGACCATGAAATAATCGGCGGTCAAGTCGAAGTCAGTAACGGCCAGGTTCGGCGCGGAGACCGCAGGCTTTTTCCTGTCATTGGGGACCGGTCGTTATTTGATATCAATATTGTTCCCGGGTTTTCGCATAAAGAAGCCAGTTGATTTTAGTGGTGTCCGCCGCCCCCTTGGTCGCCCCCGGTTGCCAGTTGGCTCACAAACATAATGGCGAGCGCCCCGTACATAGCCCCCATCATGGCCTGTTCCTTAAATCCCGGCGGTGGTTCTTTCATGCTGCCGGTTGCCACACTGAAGATTTCCGCAGCTTTTTTCATATTCTCGTCCGTTTTGGGAATGCCGGCGAGGTCGAGCATGACGCCCGGGGTCGGCCTGAGCGTTGTGAAGCCATCGACGCCGGTTAATTCTTTCCAGGTCATAGCAGCC
>CAYSAP010000013.1:16539-29112 GCA_964429085.1 uncultured Gammaproteobacteria bacterium
TCGGTTGCTTCACGCTTACCGGTACGGATCTGATCTATAACTTGGGGAGGTACCGGAGAATCAGGATGCGTTTCGTTATATCGGGCGATAAGGGGTAGTGCGGCGCTTTCCTCTGGTTTGGCGTCAGGCAGTTTCAACGCTGTAATTTTGTCCTGAAGCAACGTTACCTGGGCCGCTTGTTCCGGCGGGAATCCCTGAGTATTGATGGCTTGCAAACTCCGTAGCGCGTCGAGCCGCACCTCATTTCCAAGCGGCGAATCAGCGGCTTGTGTCGCAAGAGACGTCATAAGAAGGCGTATATCCCGGAGCTCAAGCAGCAAAAGGTTGGCTTCAGAAAGTAATGCGGTAACTGCTTCTCGGCTGGGCGCGTTTTCCATCTGTTTGGTGGCTTCAGCGACGGGTTTGCCTGCAGCGATTTCTTCCAATGTGGCCCTGGCCGTCCCGTCGGGCGATGTTGTTTGCGGTGTTTCCTTGAGCACTTCTTTGGGTGGCACCGAAACCGTGGGTTTTGCTTCTGATTTAGGAGGGGTAACGATTTCGGTCATACATCCAGTATAGCCAGATCGCGTACCATTTCGTCAAGTGAAAGTTTGAAAGGCCAGTTTGAAAGGCCAGGCCTTTCAAAGCTAAATTGGTATGATACAATGAAAATATGCCTGCGCGAAACCGGATAAAAGAATACGAAGCCGGTGCGTATTATCACCTCTACAATCGGGGCGTCGCAAAGCGTCCAGTATTTGGCGATGATCAGGATTTTTCGGTTTGGATTTCTTACCTACGGACGTATTTGTTGCCCAAAAACACAAAGGAACTTGAGATGACCCTTGCATCTTCCGCGTCAACTCCGAAAGAAAAAGCGAACGCGATAAAACTACTTCGGATGAACAATTTTTCCGACAATATCAGACTACATGCATATTGTCTCATGCCAAATCATCTTCATATGTTGGTGCATCAAAAAGACGCGGAAAACATCGATCAATTTATGAATTCATTGGGTACACGATATGCGATGTACTTTAACATAAAACATAAACGGGTCGGCCCGTTGTTTCAGGGCGTGTATAAAGCAGTTCGGGTGACAAGCGAAGAGCAATTACTGTATCTAACCAAATATATTCATCGTAATCCCGATCCTGACGGAAGCAAGACGTTTCAATCATACCCGTACTCTTCGTACCCAGTGTATTGTGGATCGGTTCGCATGCCGTGGGTAAAAAGCGATGCGATACTCGATATCATTTCAAAAAATAATCCGCACAAAAAATACCAGGAATTTGTCGAAGAACGGCGGGATTTGGAAAAAATGGCAATTCTGTTGCGACATACCGTCGAAATCCTTTAGCTTTGAAAGGCCAGGCCTTTCAAAGCTAAATATGTCAAATTATGTCAGAACGCCGAATGGAACAAATGGAACAAACATCGGTGCGAAAACCGTTACAGGAATCACTGGTCAAACGGGTGTTCTATGGCGCGTGGGATGGGACGAAAAAAATAATCGAAAGTCAAAGCCCGGAAGCGTGGGGAAATCGGATTATCCGCGTTATCGATACAAAAATACTGCCCAAACTTTCTCCCGAACAACAGCAATGGGCACAAAAACACCAGGAATCCATCCGTGATGCCGCCATGTATGCGGGCGTGGGTATTACCACCGCAGAAATTGTTGGTGGCGTCATAGCGTTAGAGAAAATGGCGCATGTCCGGGAACGTTTATTTGGATTACCGCCAACACGCATACTTCCTGTTGAGCGCATCACTAATTTGCGGGTCGATGTTCTAGATCCGATTGGAGTACTGACCAAAAGCGTTGATCATATGCCGAAAGGCCTTATGGATTACCTGCAACATGTGGTTCGCGCGGGTGAGCGAAGCGGTTTGGATTCGTTTGGCCAATTTGGTTTGGCAGCGACCCTTCTGACGATTATTACCAATAAAGGAAACCCCGAATACGCGCTGCTATTTGCGGAAATTGCAGGGATAGCGGGTAAAAATGATTACCAGGCATTGCAGCCAGGCATACGGAAACTATTTGAACGGGCATACGAAGAGACCGCACAGCGGTTCCGGTTTGATCCCCGTGCGGTGAAATCCGCGGCGCTCTATGATCATTGGATGCATGAAGATGCCCCCGGGGCTAAGCGGGTACTGCAAATATCCGGCGTTCCTATCGGGCGGGCAAAACATCTCGTCGGGCTGATGCGTACTTCTTTGCATCCGTCGGGTTCTGCTTTACTGGATATTGACTATCAATCCGTTCACCCTGGTGAATTGCCGGGATTTAATTTCGTTCTGAAAAAAATGTTGGCAACTCCGCCGCCTCACTATATATATGATCAGATGCGCGACGCTGTGCGGTTGTTATCCCGTGATGGGAATAGGGTTACCAAAGAGCAGCGGCGTGAGATTGCGCGGCATATAGCCGCGGCTTGGGTAGATCATGCGATGCCACATATCACAAAACGGCCGGAAGCACGCCTGGCTTTTTTGGCCCAGCTGGAACGCGAAGGATATCCTGGTATGCCGAGGCCGACGACACAGAGTTTACAGGAATATCTCTCTCGCGAATATTTGCCCGTTTCCCGCTCGCAACGGGTGCTGGATACGTTATCCATACATTTGCCCAATGCATTTGAACAGCAGGATCATCCGGTACATAGGTCTCCAAGAGTAACAATATCAAAGCCTCGCAATCCTACTCGTACCATATCTACCGGACCCATGTTATTTGGGTCGGAAGTTGCACAGAAAGAAGCGTCATTGAAGCAATCAAGGAGACAATTGGAACAGAATGCCCATATACAAGCATTGAAATCCGCTGTACGGAAAATTAAACGGGATGAACGAAGTAGGATTGTTAAAGCGATTGAGGAACGTTTGCGGCCGGAGCGGGAACGGTTAGAAAAAATAAGCGCTATCCATCACGTTGCCCGCGAAACGCCAAGCCGGATAAAAGCAGTTGTAAAAAGAATTGAAGTACTCCGTGCCCGTATAAAACGCCGAAAAGAGCTCAAAAAGAAAACGGATGATGCAAAGGCGGCGAAGGTATAAGAAATGGTTGTATGACGCTTGAGTGTCGTTCATACTACGATTATATGGATTACAAACAATTGTGGGATCGGTCAGGGATTCAAAATATTAGAAGGTGCCTGGGCGACCTATATGGGCATTGATGCGCTAACTGCTGCAGCATTAGTGGCGCCTGCTTTGGCGTTACCGCTTCTTAAAGCTGCATGGGGAATTTCTTTTACTATTCCTTGGGGTCCCAATACGGTTTCGAAAGGTGTGTATCAACGTGCGATTGCTCTGTATGGCGCTGCAATAGCTGGGCATTCGATGAACCGTCAAAGACCAGCGTTTCGGCTATATTTTTTCTGGCACGGAGCTGAAACGGTCACAACCCAGGGAGTTATCTGCGCATTTCATTTTAGCCCGTCAGGACAATTTCCTCGTCTAGGTGCCTTGCATATTGATTGTACGTTTGCATACAATAATAGTTTCCTGCCAAAAATCATGACAACCAAAGAATCCGAATCAATCCCACACGAAACAATCCCACCGGAACCGGTGAGCCGCAAACAGGATGACACGGAAAATCAGGGAGTACCGGAGCAAGCTCAGACGACCGAATCCCGAGAAGCAACGATTGTCGTGGAGGTAGTCGACATGCGCATTGAGTTTGTGAGACAGCGCAAACAAGAACGAACCATGTCCCGCACGGTGCGGTGGCCGCTGCACAGCAATACCCACAGGATTACGTTTTAGTATGCCACACAAGTATCCCCGGGATACCCATGAGTAAAAATCCTGCGTATTGCAGAAGCTGCGGGAGAAATACTATAACAATCTGTCCATGTTCTTCGGTGAGGCGCCAGCCGTTCGCCCAATTATTGACGAGCACGTGGTCTTGTAATTCCGTATGATTGGCGTCGAATGCTTTCCATCCCGTATTAAAGGACTGATTGAGTGTCAGGATTCCCGTAGATTCGCCGGGAGGGAGGTCGATGATATACAGGCCGCTTATCGGGTGGGAAATTTGCTTGGGTAATTTTATTATAGATTTTTCCGTTTCCGGGGCTGGTAAAGTTTGCATAGCTGCATAGAGTGTTACCGCTTCCAGGTCATTGATGCTCGTGTACTGGTTGTACGATGCATTGGATAGTGTGATAGTGAGTTCTACTTCCGAAGGAAAGGTCGGCGGCAGGAAATAGTAATCATGCATAACATCGGTGTGTTTCGGTACCTGAATATCCATGCCTGCCGGTCTGCCTTTGTTGGTGATTGATATAAGAAGCGGTTCCCCGGCGATATGGCGGGATTGTACCGCCAGGACAAACGCGTCGGTCGTATTGATATCGGTAAACGTAAACTTTTGGCAGGTAAACGCGTCGGTTGTCATGAGGCGAACGACGTCCCCTGAAGTACTACGGGAAACGAACCCGCGGTTATTGGCTGTTTCCGTTTGGCAGGGAACGGATTCTGACGCTGTGGCAGACATAGTTGCAATCGGTGTCATGACCACCTGACCCAGCATCTCTTTTGATAATGGAACACCGCGTTTGGAAAATTGCATTCGGCTTGGATCGACAATATCAGCAGGAGAGAGCGGATCCGTAATATAGGATGTGCTGGCAAATGCGCGATCCGTGTCGTTATACTGGTACGCGGGAAGTACGTTCGGTGTGTTGTAAAGAATGGCTACGGGCGGTTGAACCCGGGTATTCCGTTCGTAGACGATGATCGGCAATAGGTTTTCTGCGGAAAAAGTCGTCCGTTTGGTGTATATGCCGCTCGTTTCGAGATAGCCGCCGAAATCCAAAGAAGATAAGAAGCCTTTTTGGCTCCGGCAATGGGTTAAATTGTGGTCGTAGAGAATATACCGGACGCTGTATTTATCAAACACGCGTTCGACCGCAGTATAATCCTGTTGCCTGAGTGCCGTGCTTAGTTCCCAATAGTAGTTTTCGTTTGTGTGGCTCCATACATCAAAGGGGCGCGCCATAATCGGATGTTCGACGCCGTACCAGAGAAATCCGGATCCGAAATACCCCCACAGCTGGTTGTACCAGCCCTCAGAACAGTCCTGCGGGAAGTCCGCAATTTTGCCTTTCGGCAACGTATTGAGATATCGGGTGAGTTCAATATATTGCGGGGGCAGATCGACAAACAATTTTTGATACATAAGGTTTCCGCTCCAGAGCGGGAGGGCAAACAGGATGAGCGAGAGCGCCATAAGTGCCGGGAGGAGAACGTCTAGGGCGATGCGTTTCATAAAGAGAGACGCAAGCCGGATGAGCGCATAGAGACCGACGGCGATAAACAGGCCGTAGTGGAACGAAAGTCCGATGCCGAATTTGGTAAACGTCGTCCGGAATGCCTGAGTGAGTTCCGGTGAATGGGATTGGATGAGGCGAAAAAGTGCGGAAAACGGAGGGGTGTCGATAGCGATATTGCCGAAAAAATAGAGAAACGAAGCGGCCAGTCCCCACGCCAGAGGTTTGCGGTGCCCCACAAGACCGAAGAGTAATCCCAGCACCGCAAGCCCAAAGAAGATATATCCGATTGCAGTGATACCGGGAATTGTCAGGTGCTCTATCCAGGGGGCAAGAATTGCTCCACCTAATTCGTTGCTTTCCCATAGAAAGCTTTTGAGGAGGGCCGCATCAGCGAGTGTTCCGTACTGGATACTTTTGGCCAAAAATTGCGGCGTGGTAGTTATATTATTATATGCATTGATATAGTCTTTGGATTGTGTCAGCGTAAAATATCCGACGGGAGCTAGCCAATAAGCGTTCATGGCAATCACACACGACCAAATGACTACCACTGTGCGGAGTACTTTTTTCTCGAATCGGTGCAGCACTGTGTATATGCCGGTGATGATACTAAGTGATACGCCGTATGCTGCAAATACCGCAGGGATAAATCCCTGGACGGAACTAAAAAGAAGGACCATGCAAAAGAACAGGATTCGTTTGCGGGTTATGTGTTCCAACAATAATATGAGGCCGTAGGTGAGCCAGGGGAATGCGACAAAGTGCATAGTAAAGGCTTCAAGTGGTACGTAGAACATCTGGATGGTGCCGAGGTTAAGGAGGTAATAGAGTGTAGCAACGAGGCTGATATACCAATATTCTTCATGAAAAAGCATCTTAATAAGTTTGTGACTGACAAATAGCATCCCCAGTCCACCGAGATAGTAGCAGAGCAGGATAAACAGTTGTCGAAGAAGATACTGCGGAACAATAGTAGAAAATAAGCCAATAATGAGAGTATGCGGGAGTGTCGCAGCGAATCCGTGCCCGCCGACAAGACCTGCGCCGTAGTATTCCTGCCACCCTGCGGTAAGTCCGCGGATGAGGTTTAAGGGAATATTAAGTTCCGGATAGAGCCCGTCCCAGCCCATAAGCCAACGATTGCCACGGAAATTGGCGGCGATAATAGAGCCGACGATAAGGTGGTAGAGAATAAGGACAATAGTTTTTGGCGATGGTTTACTCATAGGTTACATAAAATCCATCTGTGTCGGGGTTTAGTATTGATGCCCTGACGGATGTCGGGAACGGGCCGCATGTTTGGATGACCGTATCAATATCCCGGGCGAGCACATAGGCTTTTTTACAGGTGCTGTTTATTTTATATATGGCGCTCGTCGGATGATTGAGATCCGTGTGATTGGTGCGGTCAACAAAAATTTCCGGGGTGGAATTATAGAATGCCGGCCACCGTTCGAGCACAAATTTCGCCATAGGGGAATGGACAAGCGTATTGCTAAATACCGGAAAGATATAGGTGTTTAGTGATAGTACGGCTATTTGGGAGATAACAAGTATCATCATAAACGCAGTCCATATTGGCTTGGGTTTTATCTGCCATACTATGGCCGCTATCATGAAGGGGATCATTACCATTGCATGTCTGCTGGGTCCAAACCCGCTTGTTCCGTAGTGCCAGGCCGGGTTCGTTTGATAGGCAAATAATGCGGCGATACACGCCATGGTAAGCCACTGTATTTTTTTGTCATGACGGATTCTTGCACCAATACTGGCGACTCCTCCGATAACCAGTAGCGGCGCATACCAAAATACGCCCATATTGAGGTCAAAAAATTGTTCAAAAAGTTTTTGGAGACTCATGTTGTGTAACCCAAACCCATTCATCGTTGTCCATCCGTCTTTAAGGATGGTCCATGGAGTAAGGGTGCGGAATAGGATGAAATTATAGAGGTAAGGCAGGGCCGTAAGGCACAGAATAAGTATGGTCGGGACCGGCATTTTCTTGCGATATGCATGGGTTGTTTGTGTCGTGCTATAGAGGAGCATGCTTGCCGTGATAACGATCATCGGTTGGGCTTGCCAGGATGCAATTGCCGCAAGCGTTGCGGCAGCCATAATGCCTCCTTCATAAAACCAAAAGAGCGCGATAAATAAAAGAGAAAGAGAAAATATATCAGGACCCGGCCACCAAAGAAAAAAGATAAGTGGGGAGGTTAGTGTGAGCAGGATAAGCGCAGTTTGACGGTAAGTGAGATGCACGAATCGGAGCAAGATAAACGTGATTGCGCTGAAAAACACAAGGGTATTAAGGAGTGAAAACAGATGAAACTCCGGTATATGGAATTGTTGGAGCAGTAACCGTACTGGCACTAATAATAAGGAATAGGCGACAAAGTGTACCGGGTACCGGTTACCATTCGCTCCAGCGATATAATATCCGGGACTCGTGAAGTACTCAGGATGTAAGCTGGTAGAAAGGGCTGACTGATCCTGTGCGGTTAGGTTGACACCTCCATGGTTTATAACGGATTCGGTGACACCGAAATACTCTGCGATGTCGCCTGCAGGTTCAGGTGCGGGAGATGCCAGAAAAGCGCCGAAGATAAGCCCTGCAAGCAGCAAGGTGAGAGCAAGCGGGAATAATTTCATAGGCAGTATTTCAAGTATATCGTACCGCGGCGCGCGTACGGAAAGATAGTGCGGGCGAGAATAGGATATCTTCATACCCCCGGGCAACTTTGGCATAGGAACGGGACGAACGCAAATTGGTTGCCATGGTCGCCAGTTTGGTTTTGCGGCCGTTTATGAGCACGTCATGGGTCATATCGATGATTGATTGTGGATACAGATCAAAAGTAATATCGCTGGTTTTGAGTCCTGCGTCACTCAACTGCCGTACAAAGTCCTCACTGTGAAACATTTCCGCCAAAGGGCGCGAAATGATGAACGGTTTCTTGTACGAAAATGCCAGGGAAAGGACACCCGATGCGGTCATATAATGCCGGTACGGAAATACGACGAGATCGGTAGCAGAAAAGTACGTGGCGATATCTTTTTGCGGCACGTACCCCGTCATCCGGATGTGTTTGCTCGTTTTGACCACAGTGCGCACGTCACGGAAGAAATCCTGATAATAATGGCGGTTAGCTAGCGTCGGACTTTCGCCGCCGGCGATGATAATATGTACGTTTTTGCCGAGCATTTTTTGTACGCGGGCAAATGTACGGGCGAAAATATCGGCACCCTTAAACCAGTTAATGTAGCCGAAAAACATAATGACATGGTCGCGCGCCGGAATACCGAGTTTTTTGCGGGCCAGCCGCATGGTGATCGGTTTGAGATTGGTGTCTACGCCATGGGGAACCGCTGTTGAGTTTACCCATGGGGCAAGGCGTTCTAATTTTTCTTTGAGCGATGTTTCGAGTACGATGACCCGGGTAGATACAAAGGCGAGTATGCGGTAAAACGTATGAAACAGGAGGTTATAGATATTCCCGATAAACTGGTCCTTGGGGCCGCTTCCCAGCCCCACATGGCCCTTAAGCTTCATAACATCATCCACGACATGGTGAAGGGTGACGAATGTGCGGTATTTGAACACCCTCAGGATTCCGAGGAATACCAGTCCGAATGACGAAACAATCGGGCTGCCATACATGGCAAAGTCATATTGCGCGAGCATCGTTTTGACCAGTGGGAACAGGCGAAGGGTGCCTATAAGATCGAGCCACATGTCATACGTACCGGGCCGGTAGCAGCGGATTACCAGGACATGGTCTTCGATATACGCTTCCGGCTCTGTTTCTATGTCACACAGCACGATGACCTTGCGAGCCATATTTTTGACGACGTTTTTAGCGTATGAGGCGACCCCCGTTTTACCGGTCGAGTATGTTTCGCCCTGTTTGGGATAGGGAGAAACCACGACAAGCGTATCGGGGTAGTTGTACCGTTTAATGATCGTGTTTGATAGTGTAATCATACGATTCATATATTTGTCATCCCCGCGAAGGCGGGGATCCAGTCATTATTATTTGCGTTGTTCTCAGAAGACAACGATTTGTCTTCTAGGGACAACGGCATACAGGGATTGTAAAACTACAAAAAAGATTGAAAGATAAGACTTTCAAAATTTAATGCAGCTTACAATTGTAGCCAATTTGTCCGACCTTCCCGGCCGAGGGTTTATAAGCCCTCGGTCGGGTAGAAATCAGGTCAGCCAGTTATGGCTATGGTGCGCAGGTGAATGAGGCTTCCTCAAAGTTCAAGGTGCCAAGGTAATTGTGCGGATCGGACTTATATACCGATACTGCGCCAACTCCGGCAACCCAAACATCAAAGTAACCATCACCGCCCGGGTGATTCAGGTGATGGAAGCCATCGCCTTTCGAGTTAAACACCCATGCGCCGCCTTTCACATCGGGCCAATGCCAGTTTTGATAGTCATCTCCTCCGAGAATGGCTACTGCCATGGCGCGACTGATGGGGCATGTGCTGTCAAGGTCGGGCTGATCCCATTGACCGCTCAGGTCGAGATTGACGCCGGGCACGGTACCATACTTGGGATCCTGACGGAACCCGTAGTTGTACTCGCGCGCCATAAGCGTCAGGTCATCGTGGACCCAGGCTTGGTCTTTGGTGGTGTATGTATCGAGCTGTCTGATGGTTGCGCCATAGACATACATACCTTTCGCCGGACCTTTATTGACGGAAACAATGCCCTTGGCATCGGTAACCGTGTACTCGAAGTGATCGAGGAACGGTTGCCAGTAGACGCCGACACCCACTGCCTGCATCTGCCACTTTCCACACCCCTCCCAGGCTACTGCTTCTCCATCTTTCACGGGTTTGACACCGTTGGAGTTCCAGCCGTGGGCGGCGGTGAGTTCGGCATTGGTCAGACAGCGTGTGCCGGATGTGTAGGTTAGCGCGACATTTTCAGTTTCCGCAGATGCGTTACTGAAGTTTACAGGTGCCGGAATGACATCCTGATCGCACGGAATGGTTACCGGTCCAACCTGCACATAGGGCGCGCCGCTCGCACATGCTGAAGTTACCGTGTTGTAAACGGTTTCTTCGTCACTTGCCACCACGACAGTAGCCGTAGGTAGAGCCTTTGGCGTAAAGGTCGGGATGACGGTTGGCGGCAACTTGGCGGTCGGTGTTGCGGTGAACGCCCTTGTTGGCGTTGCGGCGGGCTGCGCGGCGAAGGTCTGTCGGCTTGCGGTCTCAATGACCTCGTGCGGTTGCAGCGTCGGCGTGTTATCAACCGCGCTTTGCGTGTTGGCGATTGCCGTCTGGATTTGATTCTCAGGCAGCGGTGCCGAACAAGCGGACAAAATCACGGCCAGAAAAAGCATGGCTGTGACAGCGATGTTGGACGTACGATGTTTAAACATGGCTAAGTTCTCCTATTTAGGTAGTAGCCTCCGAGTAGTGTTTGCTCTCGGCGAAACTTGTTTACGGTACAGGCGTTTCCGGGCACGTGATAAACGAAAGCGTGCACGGGTCGCCCAGTTGAATCGTTGGCATGGGCGTCGGCGTCGGGTCCGGCGGCATTTGCCACAGGATCAGTCGGCCGTGCCAGTTCTGCGCAATCGTCTTTTCGACCTTCCATGATTCGCCGGGTTTCAGCGCGAAGCTATCAGGAGCATCGCCGTAATTCCAAAGGGCGAGCACCAGAACGATATCGTCGAATCCTTGCTTGCCGTCGTTGAGCAGGGTGTAGTTGCCTGTATTGTAGCTTTGTTCCTGCTCGGATGAGTCGCGTTCGGTCAATTCACCGATTAACGTCGCGCCCGGGTATGGCGGTTCCAGTACCTCGGGTTTGTTGGTCACATTACGGGTCAGAAGGAGGGTCGTTACAACAAGCGGGATTAGCGCCAGTGCACCGAGCTTCTTGAGATTCCGTTTCCAGCGGTATTGAGGCTGTAGTTTCATCTCTCTACTCTCCATTAGTTACCCGGTGTACCAGTTGCGGTAGGCGTGGGCATCGTTGAGACAGCTTCGGGCGTAGACGTATCCGTTGGAACGATCGCCGTCAGCGTCATCGCCAGATTACTTCCATAGAAATAGCGAAGTATTCCTTCTGCCATAACCTCGTCGTCGTAAAAGCAACTTATTTCATGTTCCTCAGTTCTTATGATGCCAGTCACAGTGACATTTTCCTGGGGATTCGGGTGATACGCGCTGTCATAATAACAATCGGCGTGAGCCAGGAAATTGCCAGCACCATCGGTGATCTGGACATTTACGGATAGGTTGGTTAAACCGTTTACAACGGGATTTGGATTTGCCACAATGAGCGCCAATACGACGATGTTTTCGTTATATTTGATGGTCGCAATATTGTCGGTGCAATCCGTTTGGTCTTCCCATTCGACTGATCCGCACATGTTGTCATTGAGCGGGCCTGGACCAAGTGTAGATTCGACCTCGGGTCCGTCAGTTGCTTCAGCTGTAAGTGTGACAGTTCCTTCAGGAGTCGATGATCCGCCGCACGCAGAAACGATGAGCATGAAAACCATGCTTAGTACGAACACGATCCAGAACTTGCTGGGTTTACGTTTGCTTTCCATGACTAAATTTCTCCTTTTGAACAAAGATTGCCGTCAGTCACAAGAGTGGCTGATCGGTGAGTGGGTCTAGATTTTCTTATTTTTGGTTTGGTTTCTCCTTATCGTTAGATTTGGTTGATCCGTCAAGATACATATCGTATTGATAGTATTATTTCCCCATAGACGGTTGATTGATGAGTGTTTCTCATTTGTAAATTGTATATTCCCCAGTTACGCACAAAACTGCCGTTCTGTGCATAGTGGGGGAATATACTTAGTTCTTCCCATTCACTCGTTTTCGTTCATCAGAGAATCGCAACATCATATATGCCTGCCCGCAATGCTACGCAAAGCGTTTGCAGGCGGGTTGTCCGCTTTTTACTTGCACCCGATGCAAAGAAGAATGATGTGGTTTGAATAATTGACACATGTGTTGAGCCGCAGTACAGTGTATGTATGATCACTGATGCTGACGTCAAGAAACTAAAAGATAGTTTTAAAGATACATTTGCCACCAAAGACGATCTGAAAGGTGTAGCTAAGCAAAAAGATCTTGTTTCACTTCAAAAAGACGTATCAGCCCTCAAGACGGACGTGAAAAGAGTCGAGAAAAAAATGGATGAGTTTTCCGAATATGTCATTCCAGCCCTTGGCAACATATTCAAATGGACAGACAACATCCACAAAGCGCTCATTGGTAAACCCTCTCGGACCATCAACGAAAATTAATCCTCGTATTC
>CAYSAP010000014.1:0-25851 GCA_964429085.1 uncultured Gammaproteobacteria bacterium
GTTTGTAACGGATGTTATCGGTATCGATGGAACGCATTTGCAATGGCGCCGGCATACGGATAGAGAACGGAGTCATTACAGCAAAGATACCTATGACCTGGATTATCAGTTTCCGTTCGGATGGAAAGAGTTGTGGGGAATCGCGTACCGGACAAACTATGATTTAACCCAGCAGGCTAAGCATTCCGGGGCGGATTTGACTTATCTCAATCCGGTTACAGGCAAAAGGATCGTTCCGCATGTTATAGAACCTGCGGTTGGTATAAACCGTCTGTTTCTTATGGTGCTTGCCGATGCGTATGTTCAGGAGGAAAAGCGGATAGTCCTCAAGTTAAATCCACATTTGGCGCCCTATACGGTCGCAGTATTTCCGCTCGTTGCCAATAAGCCGGAATTAACCCAAAAAGCTCGCGGGATCTATACCGAGCTCAAAAAATCTCTGTCCGCGGCCTGGGATGACCGTGGCAATATCGGGAAGCGGTATCTGGCTCAGGATGAGGTAGGCACTCCCTGGTGCGTGACGGTTGACTATGCTACGCTGGAAGATGGTGCCGTGACTGTACGTGATCGCGATACGACCAAACAGGAGCGGGTAAACATAGCCGAACTCACCGCATATTTTCAGCAAAAACTATTATAAAAGGAGGCATATATGAAACCTACTGAAACTGCAAATAATAAAATGAAATGGCTCTATATCGGGTTAGCCGTGCTGCTTCTTTTGACCGGGTTTGTCGTCTACCGTGTGCTCGCGCCCTCCAAAGAAGCCGCTCCCGTGGCTGAGGAAGAGATAACGACGCAGCTTCCCCAGGCAGACGCTTCAATCGGGGTTTCCATAGCCTTCGTAAAGGCAAAACCGAATACGGTAGTGCTTATTGTGAGCAATCTTGCCAGCAAATATATATCTGTGGGCTATGAGCTCACCTATGACAGCCAGGGGCTTATCAAAGGCGTCAATTCCGGGTCAAAGCTCATTGAGGTAGCAGGTCAGGACGGCTTTGAGCGTGAGGTGTACCTGGGGACCTGTTCCCGAAACGTCTGTAAACCCGATCTGGGGGTAGCGAAAGTGTCGGTTGTTCTGGAATTTACGGGAATTGACGGAAAAAAGAGCCAGTTTTCCAAAGACTTCGACCTCTAATTCTATACATCGGTTTTAGGCATAGGCAAAAACCCACCAATGGTGGGTTTTTTCGTGAAATCTCCTCTTGACATAGTGTGAAAAATGGGTGACTATGGATATTAGTGGGAAGAAGTGGTAGATTAGAGCCATGAACTTGTTCCTAGGAGAATACGACCATAATTTAGACGATCGGGCCCGTGTAACGCTCCCACGAAAGATTCGGCAAGAGATAACCGGCGAGGAAATTGTATTGGCAAGAGGATACGAAGGATGCATTTTCGGATTTGATAAAGAGAGTTGGGAGCGGGAAGCGGGAAAGCACCTTGACACGCCGGTAACCGATGAAAAAGGACGACAGGTCCGCCGATATCTTTTCGCGGGGGCACAAAAGGCAGAAATAGACAAATTAGGCCGTATTTTACTGCCTGCCCAGCTCAAAGATCACGGTCAGATCGTCCGTGAGGTAAAAGTAATCGGAGCCGGGGATCATTTTGAAATTTGGGATGCGGCACGATGGCGAGAATATGCCACGAAACTTGAAACAACATGAATGTGAACCATGTGCCGGTCTTAAAACAAGAGGTAATTGACGGGCTCATGGTGCGCCCGGGATCAAGATATATCGATGCGACACTTGGGGCCGGAGGACACAGTCTGGAAATTGTAACAAGAGGCGGGGAATTACTTGGGATTGATCAGGATCAGAGCGCACTCGATATAGCACAAAAGACATTGGAAAACGGAAGGAAGACAGAAACACAGGGAACATGGAAATTGGCACACGGAAACTTCCGGAACATAGAGAAGATAGCCAGGGAACAGGATTTTACAAACGTACAGGGAATTTTGTTTGATTTGGGGGTGTCGAGTATGCAGTTGGATACCCCTGAGCGCGGATTTAGTTACCGGTTTACCGATGCTCCGCTGGATTTGCGTATGGATACATCCGGAGGAGACACTGCTGCCCAATTGGTAAACCGAGTAGATCGTGAGGAACTGTATGACATTTTTAGTACATATGGCGAAGAACAGCTGGCTCGGCAGCTTGCTGACGCTATTTACCGCTCGCGTGCGGTAGGTCACATTCAAACGGTCGGCGATCTGATGGAAATTATACAAACGGTGGTACCGGGAGAAGGAGCCAGATACAGCGTATTATCGAGGGTATTTCAGGGGCTCAGGATTGCCGTAAACGATGAGCTCGAAAGTTTAAAAAAGGGATTGGACGGCGCATATAACGTGTTAGGTCCGCGGGGAAGATTGGTTGTGATCAGTTTTCATTCGCTGGAAGACAGAATTGTGAAGCAGTGTATGCGGCAGGATCGCTGGGAGATAGTAACCAAACGTCCGGCACTTCCGACAGATACTGAGATACATGAAAATAAACGGTCCAGAAGCGCAAAAATGCGCATTGCGGTAAAGAAGGCAATATGAAAAATGTAGCACGTATCATAGGTATAGCACTTCCGGTTGCTGCAATTATCCTCATCGTAACACAGGTGGTCATATCCAACGAGCTTGCCGCATTGGGTAAGCGCTTGGGACAACTGGATACGCAGGTGCGTGTAGAAACGGATTTGAATGAAGCGCTTGCTACCGAAGTAGCAAGCGCCTCCTCGCTGCTGGTGCTTCGTGAGCGGGCTCAGCTGCTGGGATTTGTAGAGCCTACTGCAAAGCAGATCATGAGCCTCACCTTGGAAGTACCGGTTGCATTGGGCCGGGTATCTCAGTAAACATGATAGGATACGTGTATGGCTCTACCCGGGCGATCTTCTGTCCTTTTTACCGCTTTTGTCATAGGTTTTTGTATCCTCATACTCCGTTTGGTGTATTGGCAACTTATTTCCGCCGACCGGTTAGGCAAAGAGGCATCGCGCCAGCACTTTGTCGAACTTGCCGTACCTGCATCACGGGGAGAAATCATGGACAGGGGAGGTAACCCTCTGGTGGTCAATCAGCCGGCCTTTTTGGTATACGGGGAGCCCAGAAATATCAAAGATGTTCGTGAGTTTTCCAAAACTGTGGCATCGGTGCTTTCTCTGAATCAAGATGAGGTGTTGTCCAAGCTTTCCCAACCAAATCTCGTTTGGGTGCCGCTGGCGCGTAAAGTGGAGCTTTCTTTAGTGCAACATCTCCGTATACAGAATATAGCGGGTTTGGGTTTTGAAAAAGAGCCGAAGCGATTTTATCCTGAAGCGTCGACCGCCGCGCATCTCTTGGGATTTGTTGGGAGCGACGTCAATGGAGTGGACCAGGGATACTTCGGATTAGAAGGGTATTATGACCGGCAGCTTCGTGGAATTGACGGGATTATGAGACTCGAAAAAGACGCACACGGCGCTCCGATCCTTATCGGTTCGGAGGAGCGTATTCCTCCTGAGGACGGACGTAACCTGGTATTACACACCGACAAAGTCGTACAACAGATTGTTGAGCGAAGACTTAAGGAGGGTATCGAACGTTATGGTGCCAAAGAAGGCTCAGTAGTCGTGATGGACCCTTCCACAGGAGGAATTATGGCCATGACGTCATTTCCGAATTATGACCCGAGAAGTTTTTCTCAGTTTGACAAGTCATTGTACAAAAATCCTATTGTCGGCAGTTCCTATGAACCGGGAAGCACGTTTAAAGCGCTTATTATGGCGGCAGCAATCCATGAGAAGCTCATTACTCCGGACACTGTCATGGATGAGTCGGGACCGGTGGAAATAGGTCCCTATGTTATCCGGACGTGGAACAACGAATATAACGGCAAGATTACCATGACGCAGGTATTGGAGCATTCGTCGAATGTCGGAATGGTGTTTGTGGCGCAAAAATTAGGCAGGGAAAAGCTGCCTTCTTTTATCAGGCGCTTTGGATTCGGGAAGCCGACAAATATTGATCTCGAAGACGAGTCATCGCCTGAGCTTCGTGCGGATAAAGATTGGGGTGAGGTAGACGAATATACCGCATCGTTCGGCCAGGGAATTGCCGTCACCCCGATTCAGATGGTTGCGGCGTTGGCAAACAGCGGAAAAATGATGGAGCCGCACCTTGTCAAAGAAATTCGCGAAGCAAAAGGCAAAAATATCACGGTTCCCCCAAAAGTTGTGGCCCAGGTTGTGAGCCCCCAGACCGCCAGAATCGTCACGGAAATGATGGTCGCCGCTGTCGATAACGGTGAAGCAAAATGGGCAAAACCCAAAGGATACCGGGTAGCAGGGAAAACCGGCACCGCACAAATTCCTATTGCCGGCCACTACGATGCAAGCAAAACTATTGCCTCCTTTGTGGGTTTTGCGCCGGCCGACAAGCCAAGGTTTGTCATGTTGGTGACGCTACGAGAGACGACATCGTCTCCGTGGGGCTCTGAGACGGCCGCGCCGCTGTTTTTTACTATCGCACGCGACTTGTTTACCTATTGGGGCATTCCCCCGCAGTAAAAATAGCAGTGCCTGCCATATGGGCAGTTTTGCTCTTCGCGGGTGTATTTCGCTATAATAGGATAATGCTTCGAAGCCTCAAAGGGCTCTATCATCTTGTTGTCGCCATTTTCGCCAATATGTGGTTCGGATTTCCGAGCCGCAAGCTTACCGTGATCGGAGTTACGGGGACGGACGGTAAAACGACCACGACGACGCTCATATACGAGATTTTGAAAAAAGCGGGGTTCAAGGCTTCAACGATTACCTCAGTGCATGCGACGATTGCCGGTCGCGACTACGATACCGGTTTTCATGTGACAACCCCATCTGCCTGGTGGGTGCAAAAGTATTTGCGGGAGGCAGTTAACCACGGAGACACGCATATGGTGTTAGAAGTTACCTCTCATGCGCTTTCCCAGTACCGTGTTTACGGCGTTCAGTTTGCCGTTTCGGTGATAACCAATGTTACCCATGAACATCTGGATTGGCACCGAACGTACGAAAACTATCTCAAGACAAAATTATCACTCTTTAAACAGGCAAAGGTCGCGGTAATCAACCGTGACGAAGCCCAGGTCTATATGGCAAGCATACCGCTCTTGAAGAAAAAACGGTATGTGACCTACGGCATCCGACGTGACAGTATGGTAAATCCCAAAACGTTCCCGTTTAAAACAAAGATGCCGGGCGAGTTTAACCGGTATAATGCACTTAGCGCACTTGCGGTTTCGGATGTCTTGGGCATAGACCATGAGATCGCCGCAGCCGCTTTGGCGCAATTTACTGGTGTAATAGGCAGGATGGAGACGCTGCAGGAAAAACCGTTCCGTGTGATTGTGGATTTTGCCCATACCCCTAATGCGCTGGAGAGCGCTTTATCGACGGCGCGTAAAATGACCAAGAAGCGGCTGATACACATATTCGGGAGCGCGGGGCTTCGGGATCGGAGTAAGCG
This sequence comes from uncultured Gammaproteobacteria bacterium, assembly GCA_964429085.1. Taxonomy (GTDB): domain Bacteria; phylum Patescibacteriota; class Microgenomatia; order UBA10105; family UBA927; genus UBA927. Next base: position 5,483 of record CAYSAP010000014.1, read on the forward strand.
GCCCCTCATGGGGAAAGCATCAGCTGCATATAGCGATGTTATTGTTCTGACTGAAGAAGATTACCGGACGGAAGATGTTGGGATCATCATGGACGCAATTGCCTCGGGAATTCCGCCGGAGAAGGAGCTCCACCGGTATCCGAACCGAAAGAACGCGTTAGTATTTGCATTGTCGCTGGCCAAACCCGGGGATCTGGTTATCGCCACCGGCAAGGGGCACGAAAAGAGTCTGTGTCGGGGTAGGAAAGAATATCCCTGGAGCGACCAAACCGAAATTAGAAAAATCCTGAAGAATATTTATACATCTTAGTATGCTTAAAGAAATGCAACCTGGAATACTTCAATCAGATCTGTTTATAAACATTCCAGGTGTTACCCATGGGTTTTCAACTCGGGTATTAGGCGATATGCGGGACGCCTCACCGAGGCAAATATTAAAAAAACGCCTTGGAATAACTAAGTGTTGGTTAATCGGGGCAGAACAAAAACATGGGAGTCTCGTGCATACGGTTATTCCGGCTGATTATGGAAAGACGGTGAGCGTAGTTGACGGTTTGGTGTTTCATCAAGGTGTGGATTCACCGAGAGTAGCGCTTGGTATTATAACCGCTGATTGTATCCCGTTACTTTTTGTTGATCCTGAAGCCCGAGTGATAGGAGCAGCGCACGCAGGCTGGAAGGGAACACGGGATCGTATTGCTTCAAACACTATTCAATCAATGGTGGAACATGGGGCGAAACGGGAAAACATTTTTGTCACGTTTGGGCCCTATATCGGCTCATGTTGTTATAGCGTTGAGGAAGATCGAGCGGCGGTTTTTAAGGAGCGATTTCGTAGTGACGTTGTTATGAGAAGGGGAGGCAGATCGTTTTTGGATTTGGGAAAAGCTAACGAGGAAACATTATTAGAAGAAGGTATACAATCTTCACATATCGGACATCAATTGCTATGTACATTTGATCACGCAGATACGTTTTACTCAAATAGGAAAGAGAGGCTGGAAGGTGAGCAGATGGGATTAATTGCATTGTCTCCATAACAAATATAATTATGGCTACAAAAAAACACGTGCACCTAGTAGGAATCAAGGGGGTAGCCATGGCTGCGCTCGCCGTATATCTTACTCAATCCGGGGTAAGGGTAACAGGAAGCGATGTGCCGGAGGATTTTCCGACCCAGGAAGAACTGGAAGATGCAGGTATTTCTGTGTTATCGGGTTTTGACCCTGCCCGTTTGAGCGGCAAGGACAAACCCGATGTTGTCTATTACACCGGCGCCCACGGTGGACGCGAAAACGCTGAGGTGTTGGCGGCTTTAGCCGAAGGCATCCCCACATTACCGCACGGTGCCGCGTTGGGAGAAATCATGCAGGGAGCGCGTCAGATAGTCGTTTCTGGAAGTCATGGTAAAACCACGACCAGCGCCATAATTGCCGTACTTTTGACACACGCGAAGTATCATCCCAGCTTCGCCATCGGGTGCGGGTCGATTCCCGGTATTGGAGAGGCCGGGCACAAGGGGAAAGGCGACTGGTTTGTCGCTGAGGGAGATGAATATGTCACGGATCCTTCCCATGATCCAACTCCTAGATTTCTTTGGTTACACCCGGAAATACTGATCGTTACCAATGTTGATTACGACCATCCGGACGCCTATCCCGATTTAGCGTCGGTCCAGGAGGCATTTCGGGCGATTGAGGCAAAAAGCAAGATCACGATCCTAAATGCCGATGATCCCAACAGCAGAGTGCTCAAAGAAGGCAGTGGTGTTATAACATACGGCTTTTCTCCGACTGCTGAATATAGGATTAGTCATGTCGGTACAGGAGCTGAGCGGACGTTTTTTACGCTAGAAGAGCGCGGGGTGCATCTGGGGGAATTTACATTGAAGGTGCCTGGCAGTCATAACGTATCCAATGCGACAGCAGCGATGATAGCTACCCATATCGCAGGGGTACCGTGGGATATGCTCCGGGAGGGGCTGCTGCAATTTACGGGAACCAAGCGGCGGTTTGAAAAACTTGCTTCCTCGGGCGGTGTTACATTTTATGATGATTACGCGCACCACCCGACGGAGATTGCTGCAACGCTTAAAGCTGCTCGTTCGTGGTATGCCACTCAGCACATTATCGCCGTGTTCCAGCCACATACGTATTCCCGGACAAAAACGCTTTTGTCTGAATTCAGCCGTTGTTTTACCGACGCGGACACCGTCATTCTCACCGATATATATGCATCTGCACGGGAACAGGATACCCTGGAGATTACCGGCATGACGCTTGTTTTGGAGGCTTCTAAGTATCAGCGCGATGTCCGGTATGCAAGTGACAAGGTTGCCGTCATCGACACACTGACAACCGCCGTACATTGCGGCGATATCGTTATATTTATGGGTGCTGGGGATATTTATAATTGGGAAGGGGATATTATACAGTCGTTCGGTTAATGCGCATAAAATTTATGGATACACACATCAATGATCTCAAAATTGCATTTGGCGACCGTTTGAAGGAGCAAGAGCTACTTGCACGGTATACAACATTTAAAATCGGCGGTCCGGCTGACTATTTTTTCGACGCGAAAACCCGGGACGAATTTGTGACTGCGGTGTCTCTTGGACGTAAAGCCGGGTTGCCTATTTTTATAGTAGGCGGAGGAACGAACATTCTGATCGGGGATCGCGGAATCCGTGCCTTCGTGATAAAAAATTCAACACAGGGGATTGCCATACGGGGAGTGAAGGGTTCGATGGAGTCCGGAAGTAGTAAACGGACGGTGTTTGTCGAGGTAGATGCCGGTGTCCCGATGAATAAGTTTGTGCGTTTTACGATAGAAGAAGGACTCTCCGGTGTCGAAATGCAGCTGGGTCTTCCCGGAAGTGTTGGAGGAGCAGTGTTTATGAACTCAAAGTGGACACATCCAGAGGGGTATGTGGGAGATGCAGTTTATCAGGCAACTATTATTACCGGGGAGGGAGAGCTACAGAGCGTGTCGAAAGACTATTTTCATTTTGCGTACGATTACAGTGCGATTCAAAAAACTCGCGATATTGTGGTTTCCGTGACATTTGCACTCATACAGGGGGAAAAAGACCGCTTGTGGGAAGTGGCTAATTCCAGTATTTCGTACCGGAGGGAAACGCAGCCGCAGGGAGTATGTTCCGCAGGATGCACGTTCAAAAACATATCCAGAGCGGCTGCGCTTACCGCGGCGACCCCCAATCTCACCACATCTGCGGGGTTTCTGGTAGACAATGCGGGGCTCAAGGGGTTTGTGATCGGGGATGCGCAAATTTCCCCTATGCATGCCAATTTCATCATTAATCTCAAAAATGCCAAAGCGTCTGACGTGGTAGAATTAATTGAAAAAGCACGGGTCGCAGTAAAAGCTAAATTTGGCGTAGAACTGGAAGAAGAAATCGTAAGAATCGGAGAGTTTTAGCTATGGATACATTTATCATTACAGGAGGCACTCCGTTACACGGGGAGATCCGGGTGGGAGGAGCCAAAAACGTCGCGTTAAAGATTCTCATCGCATCCTTACTTACCGATGAGGAAATAGTGATTCATAATGTGCCGCGTCTTAAGGATGTTTTTTCGCTTATAGAGGTGCTTAAAAGTCTGAGCGTTCTGGTACGGTTTACCGCCCATGATCTGCGGATAAAAAACGGCACCATGGCCTCCGAGCCGTTGGTTCCTTTGGATATCGGTGCGAGGTTGAGAACCTCATCTATGGTCTTGGGGCCGTTGCTTGCCCGTTACGGTAAAGCCCATGTTCCCAATCCGGGAGGATGCCGTCTCGGAGCACGGCCAATTGATCGGCATATCGAAGGGCTCAAAGATATGGGAGCCCAAATCGAATACAATTCTGAAGACGGATTTTTTCATGCTACGGCAGGTACGCTTCATGGCGCGACGATACGCTTCCCCAAAAATACGCACACGGGCACCGAGACAATATTGCTCGCAGCGGTGCTTGCAGACGGAAAAACAATCATCGAAAACGCGGCAGAAGAAATCGAAGTTGACGATCTCATCGCGTGTTTAAATCTTATGGGGGCCAGTATTACACGTACAAGCTCGCGGACGATCGAAATTATCGGTGTCAAAAAACTTCATGGAGTGGAATATACCATCATGCCCGACCGTAATGAAGAAGTGACATTTGCTATCGCCGCCGCCATCACAGGAGGCAGTCTTGTTGTAGACGGATCGCAGCCAAAGTATTTGGGATCATTCCTGGATATGTTTATGCGTGCAGGCGGACGGTATGAAGTTCTTGATGCAACGCATACGCGCTATACCCAAAATGGAATTATTACCGCGACAGATATAGTAACGCTTCCGCATCCGGGGTTTATGACTGACTGGCAGGCTCCCTGGGCTGTGTTTATGACGGCAGCGAGAGGAGTCTCGACCATTCATGAAACAGTATTTGAAAGCCGTTTTTCCTATGTGGCAGAACTGAAAAAAATGGGCGCTGACATAGAATTTTATGATCCGGTAGTAGAAAACCCCCCTGCGTTTTATAATTTTAATTGGGAAGATCGCAAGGAGGAATATCATCAGGGGATACGGATTAAAGGTGCTACCCGTCTGCATGACGCGGTACTTTCCGCCGATGATATCCGGGCAGGCGCTTCGCTTGTGCTGGCGACGCTTACGGCAACAGGGGCGAGTTATCTTCATAATGTCGAACGTATTGACCGAGGGTATGAAGATCTGGAGGGCCGTCTGAGCCAGGTTGGTGCCACTATCAGGCGCAAGAAGGAGCAAAGCGTATGAAACGAAATATTGTCATGGTGGTACTTGCCGCCGGATCGGGGAAGCGATTCTGGCCGTTTGTAACGGATAAAAATTTGTTTCCCTTTTTGGGTAAGCCAATGTTTGATTACGCATTTCCCGCCTCCCTGCCCCCGGAGATTGTGCGCTGCGTTATCGTGACCAGTCCCGAGAATCGTACTATTTTTTCGGGCATGACATTACCAATCCCGCATACAGTGGTAGTACAGGAGAAGCCGATCGGTATGGCGGATGCGGGTGTGTCTGCTAGGCAGGAAATTCAAGGGAAAAGTATTCTTATCGTCATTGCGGATGATATTGCAGATTCTTCTCTTATCGGCGCCATGCTGCGTCAGGTGCGCCCGGATATTACCGGAGTATTGACCGGTTGGAAACCAGAAACGTATTTTCCCGGAGGGTATATAGTATTCCGTGAAGACCGGCCTATCGGCATCCGTGAAAAACCCGGAGAGGGCAAGACGCCGAGCGATTATGTATATTTTGGCGGTCAGTATATAGACAATGCAGATAAATTGCTCGCGGCCATTGCTTCAGTGAATTCACAGTCCGACGATGTCTATGAACAAGCCCTTACGCGGCTTATGTCGGAAACCCGTTTTACTATGGTTCCCTATGAACAACACTTTGTTTCGCTCAAGTACCCCTGGCACGTACTCGATGTGATGACGTATCTGTTAGGGCACCACATGAAAGCAGGACGGGGGAAGAATGTGGAAATCCGTAATAACGTGAGCATGGAAGGGGCGGTGTATCTGGGGAACAACGTCCGGATATTTGAAAATACCAAAATAGTCGGCCCTGTTTTTATAGGGGACAATACCATTATCGGAAATAATAATATTGTCAGGGATAGTTATATCGGGGCACATTGTGTCACGGGATTTAATACGGATATAACACGGAGTTATATCGGGGATCACTGCTGGTTTCACAACAACTATATAGGAGACAGCGTATTAGAGGGAAATGTGAGCATGGGATCGGGTTCGGTACTGGCAAATCTGCGGCTGGACGAAGGCGAAATATATTCGTCAGTAAATGAAACAAAGCTCAACACGCATAAAACAAAATTGGGAGCCATGATTGCGCGCGATGTGCGTATCGGTGTGAATGCAAGTATTATGCCGGGGGTAAAAATCGGTACGAATTCCTGTATCGGGGCGGGAGTCATTTTGGATAAGGATGTGCCTGCAGATTCATTTTGCGTTGCGGCATCACCAGAATACACGGTACGTAAAAACATCAAAAAAATCGGTTCGGACCGTGAGCACTATATAGCGAAATTATAACCGTATGAAAAAATCCGCCGATATCATAATTCTTCACGGATGGAATTTGTCAGGAAGCAGATTTTCGCCCCTTTCCGGCGTACTAAGGAAAATGGGTCACCGCGTGTTTACCCCAGATATGCCGGGTTTCGGTTCCGAACCTCCGCCATCCAGGCCGTGGCACGTCGTTGATTACGCAGAATTTTTGAAATCGTATATGGAAAAAAATAAGATCCGTACGCCGATCCTTATAGGGCATTCGTTCGGAGGCAGGGTCGCGTTGAAATTTTCACAAGTATATCCGCAGGAGGTTCAGTCGATCATATTAACCGGAACGCCGGGATTTAGCCCGATTCCTTCAAAAAAGCTCCTCTTTTTTCTCATTATTTCAAAAATCGGCGGGGTGCTGTTTGCCCTGCCGGTTATCAATCTTCTGGCAGACCGCGCACGCAGATTCCTGTATTACATAGCCGGGGCGAAAGAATTCCTGCGGGCAGAGGGTGTCATGCGGCAGACATTTAAATATATCGTGCGGGATGATCTCGTTACCGCTATGAAAGCGGTACGCGTACCGTGTCTGCTCGTGTGGGGTGAATTTGATGTGATTGTGCCGCTTTCTATTGCCCGCCGGATGGAAGAGACGATTCCCAAAGCAATACTTAAAGTTATTCCGGAAGAAGATCACGGGGTGTCGTTTAATAATCCGAACCTATTTACCTCATATATCGTCGATTTTTTACGTAGCTAGTATGGAACTTGTTGTTATTCTCGGCGCTGTGGGATTTATCCTGCGTATTGGGTTTACGCTTTCCGGTTTGCTTTTTCTTTGGTGGCGGAAAGAATACCGGCTGGACCGGATGGCCATCCATTTGAAAACCAAACAGGGAGAAAACGTGCTGTTTGGAAAAACGCACTTCGCTCTGTTTGCGGCCGTTATCCTTTGGTACCTGGTGCCGGAATTTATCATACCGCTTCTTTCGTTGGGCATATGTATCCTTGGGATAACCTATCTGCGGCGTATACGGCGATGGCATCTCCCGCCGGTGTCTCCGAAAGTATTCGTATTGGGCCTCGGGTGCGTAGCATTTGTCGGTTTGGTCGCGACTTTGCTGCCCGTCCCTTTGGTTATCGCATTTTCCGTGGCGGATCTTTTTGTATTTCCGTTCAGCGTTCTGGTTGTGCTTGCACTCACGTTTCCCACTCGGCTTTATCATGCGGCGGTCATTGCCAAGGCGAAAGGCAAACTCAGGCGTCACGCGCCTATGACGGTTATCGGTATTACCGGCAGCTATGGAAAAACATCAGTAAAGGAATATCTCGCAACGGTTATGAGCAAAAAATTTATCACCCTAAAGACTGCGGCGAGCAAAAATTCTCCTATCGGGATTGCGGAAACAATCCTGCGTTCATTACATGACCGTCACCGCGCATTTGTCGTGGAAATGGGAGCATACAAAAGAGGCGAAATTGCTCACATGGCCCATATGGTGAAGCCCGAAATAGGGATTCTTACCGCAATTAATCCGCAACATCAGGATCTATTCGGCTCCATGGAGACCACGATGAAAGCAAAGTACGAGCTCATTTTGGGATTAACCGGACGGAAAATCGCGATCGTAAATGTAGATGATACGCGGACACGACTGATGGGTGAGTGGGCAGCAAAGGACGGGTGTACCGTGTGGGGCTGGACGATGCAAGACGATACCAATGCCACCAAGACAATCCCCAATACGCGCATATTCAGAGCAGCGCATGTAGTCGTTGATATGAATGGAATTACGTTTGATTGTCGTGTGGGGAGTGAAAAAATACGGGTGAGAGCCCCGGTGCTCGGCGCGCATCAGGTGGGAAATATTTTGGCGGCCATCGCAGGAGCAGTAGCCAGCGGCATGAAATTAGCTGATGCGTGTGCTGCCGTGTCTCAGGTGACTGCCGCACCCGGTGTTATGGAAGTAGTCTCTGGTCTCGATGGGGCGACCTTTATCGACGATACGTTCAATAATAATCCGGATGCAGCCAACGCTGCGTTAGTTTTTTTGGGGGCTCAGCAGGGGAAAAAAATAATCGTGTTCCAGCCGATGATCGAGCTGGGGTCTTTTGCCGAGTCAGCTCATGAAGCGGTAGGGAAACTTGCTGCAGCGACCTGTGACCATATACTTCTTACGAACAATAATTTCTATGCGGCATTTGAACGCGGCGTGCACAGCATATCGAGCAGTACTCCGCTCATGGTTTTGAATCCTACCGAAACCGCCGCCTATATCCGTACACACATACGTTCAGGCGATGTCGTGCTTTTCAAGGGAAAAGATGCGGAACATGCTCTGAAGATCCTTATTATAAAATGATATGAGTAATTATTTCCGGCGTGTTATCTCCTCTTCACTTTCTCCAAATACGGAGGCCGATGACGTTTGGCTGGCGGTTTACACCCTTTTTACTCCCTGGAAATGGCGTCGGGGAGAAGCAATTGACGGTATAACCCGTTGGTTGTGCGCGTATAACAATGCGAAACAGGTTTTGTTTTTTAACAGCGGCCGCTCTGCGTTGTTGGCGATACTGAAAGCATTTGATATAGGTGCGTCAGATGAAGTCATTATCCAGGCGTTTACCTGCGTTGCTGTGCCCAACAGTGTGCTGTGGGCAGGCGCTACACCAATCTATGCCGACATTGATGGCACCTATAATCTCGATTGCAAGGATGCAGAAAAAAAGATCACCAAGAAAACGAAGGCAATTATCGTACAACATACGTTCGGTATACCTGCAGATATGGCAGCCCTGCAAAAGCTTGCAACCAATCATCATCTGTTACTGATAGAGGATTGCGCCCATGCGTTGGGCGGTGTGTATAAGGGTAAGAAACTCGGATTGTTCGGCGACGCTGCCGTTTACAGTTTCGGCCGGGATAAGGCACTGTCAAGCGTATGGGGAGGAGCGGCAATGATACGCGGTGTTCATAAAACACCAAATGAAAAAATGAAAAAATATCACGAACACCTGCCGGTTCCGAGGGCATTATGGATACTGCAGCAGTTGCTGCACCCCATTGCATTCGCGTGTATTCTTCCGCTGTACACCCTGGTGTTAGGAAAGGTACTTCTGGTAGTACTCCAGAAATTGCGGCTTCTTTCCGTTCCTGTATATACCGAAGAAAAGTTTGGAGTACGCCCTTCGAATTTTCCGGCGCAATATCCCAATGCGCTGGCGGCGTTACTGTTGTTGCAGTTAACGAAGCTCGATCGGTATACGCGTGTGCGTCAGCAAAATGCACAATATTATACGTCAGCCTTGGCTCAAGCGCGAGGCAGGACCTTGCCGGCGTTTATCCCGGGGGCCGCGTATCTTCGATACCCCGTTTTGGTAGACCAGCCGGAGCGCTTACGTGCAGCAGCAAGAAAACACGGCATACTGTTGGGTAATTGGTACCATAATAGCATTGATCCTGCCGGCGTCGATTTTCGGGCTGTCGGGTATACGGTCGGCAGCTGTCCCAGGGCAGAAGATACAGCCAGGCATATTATTAATCTGCCGACGCGTATACACGCCGCGGAAGCGAAGCGTGTTGCTGCATTTTGTACGGAACATGTATGAATACGGTAGTAATCACATGCCTTTCCGTAGGCCAGATGGCAACAAATTGTTATCTGGTATCCGACACAAAGACCGGTGAGGGGATAATTATTGATCCGGGTGATGACGCCGAGTATATAAGCGATACCCTGCTGAAATTACACATTACCCCGACGAAGATTATCGCCACGCATGGTCATTTCGATCATCTGATGGCCGCCTACGCGCTGAAACTCGGATTCGGTATTCCGTTTTGTATGCACCCGCTTGATACATTTTTGGTGAGCAGGATGGAGCAAACAGCGAAACATTTCCTGGGCGTTCCCTATGTGGATCCGGCGCCGTCAGTGGATACAAAACTCCGGGAAGGAGAGGTGATTGCTGTAGGATCAATCCGTCTTACCGTACTGCATACACCGGGACACACACCGGGGAGCATCTGCCTTTATGAAGAAAACTCCGGCGTACTGTTTACCGGGGATACGGTATTTGCCGACGGTAGTGTAGGCAGAACAGACCATTCATACTCCAGCAGTGAGGCGTTACAGTCCTCTCTTAAGCGGATACTGTCGTATCCTCTAACGACGCGCTTGCTCCCGGGTCACGGAAGAGAAACGACGATTGGCGCCGAAGCTAGCTATCACGTACAATAGCGATATGTCACTTCGGTTTGAGCCTTTCGAAGACCAATCATCCTGGGAATTGTTTGTACTCAAAAATTCTCCTCAGGCACTTTTTCAGAGTTGGTTGTGGGGAGAAGTCCAGAAGCGTACCGGTCAAACGGTGATCCGGTATGGTATATATACAAACGATGCACTTGTCGGTGTTATGCAGGCTTCTATAGTGCGGGCACGCCGGGGATCGTTTCTTCACGTGCGGCACGGGCCGATTCTTCTCAGGCGCGATAAAGTGTTGTGGAAATCCGTTATGCAATTTTTATCCGGTGAAGCAAAGCGCCGGCATTGCTGGTTTGTTCGGTTAAACCCGTTATGGGAAGACTCCCCCGAGACGCAGAAATTTTTCCGCGGTTTAGGATTGTTACCCGCATCAATCCACCGTATGGACGGGGAGTACTGTTGGGTACTGGATTTGGGAGTACCGGAAGAACAGCTGCTTGCCGCCATGCGCAAAACTACCCGGTACGAGATCCGCAGAGCCCTCAAAGAAAACGTCAAGGTGTATTCAACGGTTGATAAGACGTATCTTAAGGAATTTTTTGATCTGTACACCTCGACAAGCGCCCGGCAGGGATTTGTCCCCCATAGCGGCATACGGGAAGAATTTGAGGTGTTCGCGCGTCATAAGCAGGCAATGCTCTACGTGGGTACATACGAAGAAAAACCTGCGGCTGCCGCAATTATTTTATATTACGGCAATCAGGCAATTTATCATCACGGCGCGAGCCTGGTGACCAAAGGGCCTGTTTCCTACGCCGTGCAGTGGGAGGCGATTACAGAAGCGAAGAAAAGAGGAATGAACGTATACAATTTTTGGGGAATAGCTCCCCAAGGTAGTCCAAAGCATCCCTGGCGAGGAATAACGTTGTTCAAAACCGGCTTTGGAGGCAGATTAGTTGAGTATCTTCATGCACAGGATATCCCGGTTTCGCCGCTGTACTGGATAACCCGACTTATAGAAGCCGCAAGAAGGTTGCTTCGCGGGTATGATTAGTAGTTTGGCCTGACGGGTTTGTATTTTTGTAAGTGACTTCCTATACTATAAACGGGGAAGTGATACCGGCAACTCATGAAAAAAATATTGCACCGTCACCATATTTCATTCAAAAATGCGTTTAGCGGTTTATTCTGGGCCGTGACAACTCAGCCTAATTTCCGCGTACACATCGTTTTGTCGCTTCTTGCCGTTTACCTGTGCTGGTTTCTTGGCGTGAGTGCCCTCGAGTGGACGATTATCGTGTTTACGATCGTATTGGGACTGTCGGCAGAACTGATCAATACCGCGCTTGAGGCTATGACGGATTTGATTACGAGTCAGTGGCGCAAAGAGGCAAAAATAGCCAAAGATGTCGCCGCAGGAATGATGCTTACCGTCGCTTTCGGCGCGCTTATAGTCGCAGCATTTATATTAGGGCCGAAACTCATGATTCGGTTCGGTTGGTAACTCTATGCAATTACTCCTGGGCGTCGTACTATTTTCCTGGCTTATTCACAGTTTATTATTTATCCCGTTTATCCGGCTCCTGTACCAGATCCGGCTGCAGCGGCTCCAACAAGTCACCCGGGACATGTTTAATAAGCGCACGCCGCTTTTTGATAAATTTCATCATCACAAGGCCGGAACTCCGGTGGGCGGGGGGCTCCTTGTCATAATGCTTACCACGATACTGCTCCCGGTTATCCTCATGCTGATGTATTATTTTTGGGTGCCGGTTACATCGGTGTATCCCATGGCCAGTGAGGTAAAAATCCTCATTTTTACCTTTATATCATTCGGATTACTCGGATTACTGGATGATGCAAAAAAGACATTCGCGTGGGTCAAAAACGGCTTTTTTGGCTTACGCCTCAGACACAAATTACTGCTTGAGATAATTCTTGCCGCTATCATAGGGTTTTGGCTTGTGCATGATTTGAAAATCGGAATCATTAATGTGCCGCTTTTCGGAGTATTCCAATTGGGGTGGTGGTATATACCATTTGCCGTGTTTGTCATCATTGCATTTGCGAACGCATTTAATATTACCGATGGGCTCGATGGGCTTTCTGCGGGAGTGCTGGTGATCGCACTTTTTGCTTTCTGGTTCCTTTCGGCTTCCATTCTCGATACCGTATTATCCATATTCATCGCGCTTTGGATCGGGGGTATGCTGGCATTTTTGTACTTTAACGTTCTTCCCTCCCGTATCTTTTTAGGCGATGTCGGGGCGCTTTCTTTTGGCGCTACCTTTGCGGTGGTAGGACTTATTTTGGGGAAAACGCCGGCTCTTGTTATCATAGGGGGGATTTTTGTTATCGAAGTTAGCTCCTCACTTATTCAGCTCGCGGCAAAATCCATTACCGGACGAAAAGTGTTTGCGGCAGCCCCCTTACATTTATGGCTTCAGGTGAAAGGCTGGCCGGAATCTAAAATTGTTATGCGTTTTTGGATTCTGGCAATCGTGCTTGCCCTTTTTGGATTGTGGCTGGCACTCTTCAATTAAGCGATTGTTGGACCCATGAATATTTTCACTACATTTATCCGGGGAAAAGAAAAACATAACGGGGCGCGGATGGTCAAAACGACGGGAATCGGTGATCGATGGTTGTTGGCGACGACCATCACCCTGACGGCAATCGGCATACTCATGGTGTATGACGCGAGTGTTGCTATCGCACTCCGGGATTTTGCCAATCCCTATTATTTCGTCCGTGAACAGGTGAAGTGGCTCTGTTTGGGATTTTTGGCGTTCGGTGTATTTTCCAAGCTGCCGTATACCATCTTCCGGCAATTTGCGGTGCCGATGCTTGTTGGCACGCTGGTGTTGCTTATTGCAGTATTTATTCCCGGCTTCGGCGTGCGAGCACTTGGAGCGCACCGGTGGCTCAATTTCGGGATATTTATCGTGCAGCCGGCCGAATTTGCCAAGCTAACCATGGTCATATATCTGGCCGCCTGGTTTTCTACCAAGGAACGGGGCAGGTTACTGGCGTTTCTGTTGCTTATCGGCATGGTGGTAGGTCTTGTGATAATCGAGCCTGATTTAGGAACCGCAATAACAATTTTAGGTACTGCACTAGCGATGTACTTTCTTTCCGGCGCCCCGGTGATGCATTTCGTAGGACTCGTTCCTGTTTTATTGGCGGGAATTACTGGACTTGCAGTGGCACAACCGTATAGATTGCGAAGAGTGTTAACATTTTTGAATCCCGATGCGGATCCACTCGGATCTTCCTATCAAATCCGTCAGGTGCTGCTTGCGTTAGGATCTGGTGGATTGTTCGGTGTCGGACTCGGAAAATCGCGTCAGAAATATGAATATTTACCGGAAGCTAATACCGATTCCATATTCGCGATCCTCGGTGAAGAAACCGGATTTATCGGAACAACGATTGTCGTTTTGCTATTTCTTTTTTTGGTGTGGAGATGTTTTAAAATTGCGAGGCGTGTGAACGAACCATTCGGGAAGATGCTCGTTCTTGGCGTAGGTTCATGGATCGGTATCCAGTCATTTGTTAATATTGGATCTATGGTTGCCGTGGTTCCGCTTACTGGCGTGCCACTGCCGCTCATATCATACGGAGGGTCAAACCTTGTCATTACATTAGGGGCGTTAGGAATTGTATATAACATTAGCAAGAAATCATATGAATAAACCTATCCGTACGTTAACCAAAGTTATGATGACCGGAGGACATATCACTCCGGCTGTTGCAACCATCGAGGAGTTGCGTGAAAAGTACCCTGATTGGGAAATCTTGTTTGTCGGACGCAAATCTGCACTCGAAGGACATATCACTCATTCGGAAGAGTATCGTTTAATTCGTGGTCTCGGGCTGAAATTTTTACCCATTATGGCCGGGAGATTGAAACGCGAGGGCGGGTTGCGCGCGGTCATGGGGTTGACCAAGCTTCCCGTGGGAATATTTCAGGCTCTTTGGTATGTGGGTTGGTACAAACCAGCCTTAGTAATTTCTTTCGGAGGATATATAGCGCTGCCGGTCGTACTCGCTGCGTGGACTTGGCGCGTACCGGTGATAACCCATGAACAAACAATGCGTCCCGGACTTACGAACCGTATCATTGCGCATTTGGCTGAAAAAATTTGCATAAGTTTTCCCGATACCGTTTCACAGTTTTCTGGAAATAAACATATTGTTATAACCGGTCTTCCGGTGCGTCAACACGTTTTGCGTTCGCCAAAGAAAGCCCCGTTTCCCATACACCCAACGATGCCGTTGCTTCTTATCGTAGGGGGAAGTACCGGATCGACCAGTATAAATGAGGTTGTGTTTGCGGCATTGCCGGAGCTGCTGCGCACGTATACGGTGGTGCATCAGGTTGGCAGGATTTCTGAGCGAAGGGCTTCGGATGTGGAAAGCAATCTTTCTCCGGCACAGCGCGACCGGTATCTGCCCGTGCCGTACCTATCGACAGATGCCTACAGTTATCTCTTGCATAAGGCGGCGTTAATTATCGGCAGATCTGGAGCAAATACGGTAACGGAGATAGCGCTCTGCGGCAAAGTTGCGGTATTCATCCCCCTGCCGTGGGCAGGCGGTAATGAGCAATACTACAATGCAAAAGTATTAGAAGATGCCGGTAGCGCGGTGATCCTGGAGCAAAAAAATTTTTCTGGTGAGTCACTGATCAAGCATGTTCATACGATTATGAAAGAATTGCCGGAGAGGAACCGTAAGGCGAAATCCTTTGTTTCCAGGATTCCGCATGACGGGGTAAAGCGCTTCGTGGCTGTCATAGCTAAAACGTTGGGCGTATAAATATATCATGGCATCGCGACTGCACGCATATACTATCAGGCGAATGGTAAAGATTGCCGCAAGCGTTATCGCGATATTTTTACTTGCTACTGGTCTATCCCTGTTGACAGCGCGTGCATTTACCATACGCGATATCATCGTCGATGCGCCGTTCATGATGATTGAATTGGATAAAAACCGTTTCGGGAAAAATCTTCTTTTTTTGCCCACCGAAAAATTACGTACGGATCTTCTGAATAATTACCCGTTGCTCTCCGGAGTCCGGTTTGAGAAAAAGTATCCCGGAACACTGGTCGTTCATTTGATCAGGAGAAATACGTTCGCGGTGCTCCGGAGTGAGGGGAATGTGTATGCATTAGATGATCAGGGACTCGTATTGGGAAGAGTTGATAATGCGGCAGGATACACTGAATTGGAATTTCACGCAGGTATTTTGGTAATCGGCAGCACGGTCACCCATCCCGGGGTTATTTCTGGTCTCGCTTTTATTAAGAGGGTGGGACGTGATATTCCTATTACACGCATATTCGAGCGGGATAGCCTGTCCATACAGGCTGTATCGGGACATACAAACATATTTCTTCCTCAAATCGGCGACATAAGCGGGAAAGCAGATACTTTACAAACAATTATAGAGGGGTTTAGAATAAAAGGAGCACTGCCCAAAGTGATTGATCTGCGGCACGAAAAGCCGATCATCACGAACTAATAATCCTAAGAAAGCTCTTTATGGCACGCGATCGTATCCTCTCGGCAATAGACATCGGATCTTCGAAGATCGTAACCCTCATAGCCTCGATAACTGAAGAAGGGGAAGCGCGCATCATCGGCGTGTCATCGTCACCCAGCCGCGGACTTCGGAAAAGCCAGGTCGTGAATATCGAAGAAGCCACAGAAGCAATTTCTGCTTCTCTTGAAGCTGCTGAGCGTATGGCAGGAGCGTCCGTTGCCCAAGCATTTGTGAGCGTCGGCGGGTCACACATCGCATCGCTTAATTCTCATGGCGTTGTGGCAGTCGCCGAGCCGGAAAAAGAAATCAGCGCATTTGACGTGCGCCGGGTCATTGATGCGGCAAAAGCCGTACAGTTGCCTACCTCACGCGAAATTCTTCACGTATTGCCGCGCGGGTACAGCGTAGACGGTCAGGAAGGAATTGTTGATCCGGGTGGCATGAGCGGCGTGAGACTGGAAGTAGAAACGCACTTGGTTACGGGGGGAGCTACCGCGATTCGGAATTTGCACAAATGCGTAAGTGAGTTAGGGGTAGAGGTAGGGGGCGTCGCATTTGGCGGATTGGCAAGTGCCACTGCAACGCTTTCCGATACGGAAAAAGAACTCGGTGTCGTACTTGTTGATATCGGCGGGGGAACGACCGACGTCGCAATTTTTGTCGAGGGAGCATTGTCGTATTCGTCTGTCATACCGGTAGGAGCGATAAATATTACCAAAGATTTAGCAGCCGGTTTGCGCGTTTCACTTGAGAGCGCGGAAAAAATTAAACTGCGGTTGGGACTTTTGCCGAAAGCACCGATGACCGTAGAGGACGAAAAACCCAAAGGTAAGTCCGATAAAGATGATGAGATAGACGTCGCAGATTTGGGACTACCGGAAGGCATGCGGACTATTTCGCGCAAAACATTGATTGAAGGAATTATAAAACCGCGGTTAAATGAAATATTTACGATGGTCGGATTGGAAATTAAGCGTAGCGGTTTCGGTGGCATGACGCCCTCAGGGGTGGTTATGACCGGTGGTGGCGCGCTCACGGTCGGAGCGGTAGAAGCAGCCAGACGGAATCTCGCAATGCCGGTGCACATCGGTATGCCACAACATGTCACTGGACTCATCGATGAAATTATGACGCCGTCATATGCAACCGGAGTCGGATTGCTGCTTTGGGGGAATACGACCGCAAAAGGCGAATCATCCGGCTCTTTGCTTTCCAATTTCAGCAAGTTCGGAAGTTCGGTACAAGTTAAAGGACTTGCCGGAAAGCTGGTCGATCTGGTAAAGTCATTCTTGCCCTAGCGTATACCCGCCCCCTCAGACTTGCCCCTGATGGAATTATCACATATTCTTTTTTTTGCGTATGTTAATAAAACCTGATCTCGCACGATTTGCCAAAATAAAAGTTGTCGGTATAGGCGGAGGCGGCAGTAATGCCGTCAATTCCATGATCATTAATAGTCAAATTAATGGCGTGGACTTTATTTCCGTCAATACGGATGCTCAGGCACTGTTGCTGTCGCAAGCGCAGAATAAAATTCAAATCGGGGAAAATTTAACCAGGGGATTAGGCGCCGGCGGCAGCCCGGATATCGGGCGGCAGGCTGCGGAAGAATCCCGGGAAAAAATTGCCGAGTATTTACGGGATAGCGACATGGTGTTCCTAACGTGCGGCGAAGGCGGCGGGACCGGCACCGGGGCGACTCCGGTATTTGCAGAGATAGCAAAAGAATTAGGCGCACTGACGGTCGCTGTGGTAACCAAACCGTTTCATTTCGAGGGAACACGGCGCATGGTTTCGGCAGAAGAAGGAATTGGCAATCTCAAAGATAAAGTCGACACCCTTATTATTATTCCCAATCAGCGGTTGCTCGAGGTTATCGACAAAAAGATGACCTTGGTAGAGGCATTCCGTGTGACGGATTCCGTGTTGGGACAGGGAGTACAGGGTATTTCCGATCTGATTACCATGCCGGGGTTAATCAACGTGGATTTTGCTGACGTGCGGGCGATTATGACTAATGCCGGAAGTGCGCTTATGGGCATAGGCACCGGAGTCGGAGAAAACAGAGCTGCGACGGCAGCTCGTACCGCCGTTGCTTCCCCGCTTCTTGAGACAACCATCGAAGGGGCAAAGGGCGTGCTGTTTAACATCATCGGCGGCAACGATCTCACGATGGCAGAAGTCGATGAGGCGGCCAAACTAATTTCTTCTGCTGTCGATCCCGACGCAAATATCATTTTCGGTGCTATTATAGATGAGAAGCTGGTAGACCAAATCAAAATTACCGTTATCGCAACCGGATTTGACGAGACAAAGAAGCGTCTCCGCGAAATGACCGGTAAACCGGCCTCAACCGACCCGCGATACGGATATCCGCGGACGGCGGCATCATTTACCAGGCCGACAAATCCGCATACAACTCCGCTGGAACAGCCCAAAGTACAACAGCCTCCTCCGATGTTTGAACCATCAGTGGACGAAATGCCGCCGGAAGAAGATGAATTTGATATCCCCGCGTTTTTGAGGCAAAGAAGCTAATTCATTATGCTTTCGCCTGAGATGAGAGAATTACCACCTGGCATGCGGTATTTACGCATAGCGTATGCACTGACGAAATTTCGAGACAACACTTCTAGAGATAAAGCATGGAAGATACTACGTGAAGCCGCGCAACGCCATTACAGTTCAGAGAGCGATACAGTACTTCAAGAGGTAGAAGTATTCAGAACGAGAACTCCCAAGAATATTTTGCATCCGGGATTATTTCATGATTTCCTAATTTTAGTAGGTGAGCAGGGTAGCGGAAAAGCCACTATAGCAAGAGAGTTAAGTCGAAGAGGATATTCCGAACTGACGATGTCAAATGTTGTCCGTGCTGTTGCGCATGATTTCGGATTTAGCCCCGAAACGACGCAGGGAAAAATTGACGCTGGGCATGCAATGCGAAGGACATTCGACAGGTCGATACTTATGAAATTGTGTATAGTTGATGCGTTGCAGCGACAACAAGAAAAACTTGTTGTTGATGGGCCGCGATCTATGTATGAGGTCCGGGCGGCACGTTCAGCTGGTGGTAGAATTATCGGACTTATTACGGATACCGATCGTCGTAAAGATAGGGCAATCCGGTTTGATAGAGTTGTTATCTTGCGACCGCTGCAGGAACCTTCGCGTCAAGTTACCGCGGAAGATTTTTACTCGCGGGATCGGCAGGAGAGCTCACGGTCACGTCGCATGCTTGCGGTCTCCGATACTATTGTAGTGACAAACCGAAACGCGACGGAACTGGTTGATAAGCTAATTACCCATTAATTACCGCCTAAGCCATGCATAGATGCAATAAATTATTTCAGTATTGGTCTTGCGAGGAACAGTATTGGAGTAGTTTGGAGTTTGATTGCTGGGGACTACAGTTTAGTCCCCATAAATTAAATTATTACAAATTTGATATTTCGATAATTTGAGGTGTAAAATGAATTGTAATGAAAATAAGTGACTCAGGACGTTCTATCTTAGTGGATAAACTCTCTTTCTTAAAAGATGTTGATTGTGTTTGCGGATCTAAAAAATGGATTGTAAACGAAGCAATCCTTGAATTAAGAGAGTTCAACGGTGGTGGTTTAATAATTGGAGGTTCGTCCTCAGTGATGCCTGTAGTTTCAGTTCAGTGCGAGAACTGTGGACATACTTTATTTTTTAATGCTATTCCTCTGGGAATTATCACTAATAAAAATGAAAAAACCAAAAAGTAAATCAGATGTTAGTTTTTCTCAGGAAAATGTTCTGCATTACAGAAAAACAAATAATGTATTTCCTGTTAATGTAACCGACTGGGAAAGACTTAAAGGTTACATAAAAAAGTATCCAAAAATATCTTTGGTTTGGTGGAGTATTTTTACATTTTTCTTATCGCTATTACTTGAACTGACCATTAACTATTTAGCTATTGAACCCTCTAACGTATTTAGAACAACTCTTTTAATCTGGGGTGCTGCTTGTTTATCTGCTGTGGTTATTTCTTTACTATCTGCACTTAGTCAAAAGCATACAGAAGAAATAAAAAAAGAGGATATCCTTGAAGAAATGAAGAGGATGGAAGAACCAATGACCGAGGATGACGTAGAACCAGAGCCTACCGAAGAAGATGACAGTGCTGATCCTGCTATAGGACAGGAGAACACTATTAAAATTATTAAAGCGACTTATGGCGCCGAGGGTCAATTTATTGATGTTACTGATAAATTAAGCTCGTTAATTAATGAAGGGAAGCTAGTCGTTACAGCTTCGAACGCGTTAGCGGGAGACCCAGCACCAGGGATTAAAAAGCTACTTGAAGTTGAACTTGAAATTCATGGAGAAAAACATACCCAAAAGTATAATGAGAATGACGAAATTTTACTTCCATAATTTTTGTTGAAATTAAGTTGGTATTTTGTTACATTCTTCCTGAAGACTTAATAAATGCATGGTTCGAGAGGTTGAGTCGTCCTATAAATCCCCGCATTCCTCCGGCAGAGAAGTTAACCTACGTAGCCTGCGAGGACTCTCCTTGTAG
>CAYSAP010000015.1:0-4394 GCA_964429085.1 uncultured Gammaproteobacteria bacterium
GTGGTATGTATCGTGGGAATACTTCTTTTCGCCGGTGTTATGATGCGGTTTCCCAAAACCATAACAGCGGATTATCATGATTACGGAGGAACGGCAAAAATCCGGGGCAAAACAGAAGCGCTTGATGTCATATATACCGATGCGGCGGGAAAACCGTTCGGGTTATTGGTATTTACGCCTCCCGTCATTCCGTACGCATATGAATACCTTGCCAAATGGTACGGGAATAACCGCTATGGATACGTGCCGTCATTTACAAGGCAGCCGGTTTTTTATCTCCTGATAGAGCCGGATCCGGAAAGGCCATGGAGTTATAATGGATGGTTGGAGACGGTTATCAAAACCGGAACGGTTGTGAGTACATGGAACCTGCCGAGCGGATTTATCATAGAGAAACGCACAGAGGAATCATTATGAAGCTATTGCGGTCTCACGGAATTATTGTAATCGGGCTATTTCTCGTAGCCCTGATCCCGTTGTGGAATCTTTTTTATCCCGGATTGCCGGTAACGCATGACGGACAGGACCATGTAGCGAGAATCGCTAATTTTTACGCGTCATTATCCGAGGGGAATATTGTCCCGCGGTGGGCGTCAAACCTTAATTGGGGATATGGGCACCCGATCCTGATGTTTCTGTATCCGTTGCCCTCATACATAGCATCGTTGTTTCACGCGGTAGGATTTTCTTTTGTCGACAGCACAAAGCTGGTATTTGCCGCCGCATTTGTCGCCAGTTTGCTCACGATGTACATCTGGCTGTCCGCGGCCTGGGGAAAGGTGGCCGGTGCAACGGGAGCCGTGTTATATGCGTTTGCTCCGTACCGTTTCGTCGATTTGTATGTGCGCGGCGCGATAGGTGAACATATGGCGTTTGTTTTCCCGCCGATTATTTGTTATGGATTACTGCTCCTTTCCAGACAAAAAAATCATAACCCGGCTTTTGCGCTGACCGTTGTTTCTTTCGGAACTGCATTTCTTATCCTGTCCCACAATGCACTGAGTCTCATGTTTTTGCCGCTTATCGGACTATACGGGTTGTATCTGGCCGTTTCGGATGAGCAAAAATCACTGCGGTTCATCGTGTTGGGATTGGTTGGAATACTGTTCGGGTTTTTTCTGTCAGCATTTTACTGGATTCCGGGATTTTTTGAAGGCAAATATACGCTGCGCGACATTGTGACTGCCGGAGGGATTACGGACCGATTTGTGCCGTGGCTCGCGTTTCTTTATTCACCGTGGAGTTACGGCGGGGGGAACGAGTTATCCAAGTGGCTGGGAGCCGGGCAACTATTGGCGCTGATCATGAGTTTTTTTGCGCTGGAAAAGAATACCAAACACCAGCGGTTTTTGGTTGCCGGAATTTTGCTTCTGTTTTTTTCGCTTTTCGCCATGACAAGGAACGCAGCTCCGATTTGGAATACGGTGACCCTGCTTCAGAAATTTCAATTTCCGTGGAGACTCATGTCGGTGACCGTATTTTTGATCGCAGGGATAGGCGCGTTTGTCGTATATATAACACCGGAAAAAAATAAGATACAAACGACAGTAGTGCTGTGCATCATATCCATACTTGCAACCGTCCCTATGTGGCGTGCGAGAGAATATAGGGTGTATCCTGAATCATTTTTTACCGGTATCTATAACGGCACGACAGACACGGGCGAAAGCAGTCCTATTTGGTCTGTCCGGTTTATGGAAAAGCGGCCGGACGCCTTGGCCTACACCATGCCGCCCGGCGGCATAATCGTCGCCGGCAGACGCTCTACCACACTCAGAACATACCACGTGAGCGTGGTAGAACCGACACGGTTTGTCGAAAATACGCTCTATTTTCCGGGATGGACCGTGTCTGTAAACGGAAGCCCCCTGGAAAACGAAAAGCTAATTTTTCAGGATCCCGCGTTCCGCGGGCTCATGACGTTTGACTTGGTTCCCGGTGAGTATGATCTGCAGTTTACATTTGGAGAGACGAAACTCCGTCGAATCTCCGATTACCTCAGTCTTGCGGCAATGGCGGTATGTGTTGCCACTATTGGTACAATACAATTACTATGGCGGAAAAAAGAATAATACTCTCAGTTGTACTGGCGGTCTATAACGAGGCCGCAAATTTGGAGCGGTGCCTGAGCTCAGTTGCGGATATTGCAGATGAAATCGTCATTGTGGACGGCGGATCTACCGATAACACAGTAGAACTGGCTAAAAACCTCGGCGCTACCGTGTATGTGACGACGAACCCCGTGATGTTCCATATCAACAAGCAGAAAGCGCTGGATAAAGCACATGGCGTTTGGATATTGCAGCTGGATGCCGACGAGGTGATAAACGCGGATCTGAAGAAAGAAATTACCGGTATTATGAAGACCGAAGCGTCCAATGACGGCTATTACATAGCGCGGCGGAATTATTTTCTGGGCGAATGGCTCAGGAAAGGCGGACAATATCCGGATTACGTCATCCGGCTGTTTAAAAACGGTACGGGAAGATTCCCGCAAAAAAGCGTGCATGAACAGATTGAGATTGAAGGATCAGTCGGACATCTGACTCACCCGATGGATCATTATTCCTACACCTCCGTGTCCCAGTATTGGGATAAGTCATCCGCATATATCCGATTAGTCACCCGTGAGCTTGGGGTACGAAAAAACTCTCGGTCAGCAGGAGTAGCAATTTCCTACCTGTTGATTAAACCCATTGTGACGTTTCTCTCTCTCTATATTCGGCACAAAGGATTTGTAGATGGATGGCGGGGATTCCTGTTTTCACTGTTTTCCGGATTGCATTGGGCGATAGCATACATAAAATATTTGAAGGTATGACAAAGAAATTATGCGTGGTATTGTTTATTGCTTATTTCTTATTGCGCATGGCTCCCATTGTCCGCGCAGAGTATGTGTTGCCGTATCCCGGATACATGCCCGGAAATAAACTGTACAGGGTATCGCGCCTCATTGACCATCTGAAGGAACCGTTCTTCTTCGGGAACATCAGTGCGTATACATATCACCTCGGATTGTCTGATAAATATCTGGTGGAAGCCAAAACACTGTTTGAGTATAAGCAGTATCTGCTGGCTTCTGATGCGCTCCTTCGCTCTGACAGTGCATTTGCGCGTGTGCCGGTATATCTAAAGCGCGCGGCTTCCGAGGGCAAAGACGTGAGCGCGTTTGTTGTTTTGCTTCGGGATGCATCTCTTCGGCATATACAAGTGTTAACCGGCCTGGAGGCAGGGTTGCCTGACACGTTTGAATGGAAACCGGAGAAAACTAATGCCACGGCGCTGCGAATACAGGACATGATCCGGCAGTCCATCATGGTACGGAGCAACGCCGCACTCATATTATGAAACGAGCTTGTATTCTGTTTATCACTGCGGCTTCGGTACTATTTTTGTATTCCTACGGATTTATCGATCCGCATCTGTCGTTTTCTTCGCATCCTTTGTACCTGGGGATTCAGAATATACTCGTGCATCTGGTGTATAGGCAATCAGTCGTTGCTTCAGTGCTGTACGTTTGTATTATCGCTGCATTATTTGCTGCGTACGGTATAGTTCTGTGGGGAAAGAAGCAGGAAAAAATCAGATCAGTGCCCCGTTGGATAGTTGCGCTGGTAGTCATGTTGGTGCTTTCATACCCCGCTTTTTCCTATGACATCTATAATTACATTGCGACAGCCAAAGTGGCCTTCTTGTACAGGGAAAACCCGTATGTGGTGATGCCGATAGAAATACCCAATGAGCCCGGTCTTGCATACACTCGGGCGGCAAATAAGGTGGCGCTCTACGGGCCGACGTGGATAGCACTCACGTCGTTTCCGTTTATTACGGGTATGGGAAATATTTTTGCGACGGTCGTATCGTTTAAGGCGTTTGTCGCGCTGTTTTATGCGGCGGTGACGTATCTTATATACCGGAAAACCAAAAGGTTCGATCAGGCGCTGTTTTTTGCGCTTAACCCGCTGGTACTCATCGAAGTATTGGTGAGCGGGCACAACGATATCGTTATGATGGCGTTGGGGTTGTCCGGATTATTACTGTGGAACAGGCAGGACATGCGCTATAAAGCGTCAGGCGCAATTTTATTTATCTCCTCTGTGTTGATAAAAGGCGCGACCATCGCTTTGCTGCCGCTTTTTTTCTTTCCTGCCTGGAAATGGGAAAAGAAGATGCTTATCGGAACGTTTCTTATGTTCGGGGTATTTCTCCTGAGTCCTTTGCGGGAGGAGATGTATCCCTGGTATGCGCTCTGGTGGCTTACCTGTCTGGCATTTGTGCCTATACGTAAGTCTTCCATGATACATACAGTGTCATTTTGGATAAGCTTGGGACTTATGCTGCGGTATGTGCCGTGGATTGCCACCCGGGAATACGGCGGGATAACCCCCGTAGCC
>CAYSAP010000015.1:4457-11199 GCA_964429085.1 uncultured Gammaproteobacteria bacterium
GTGCTGATATATGTGCTTATCAGGTTCCGTAAAAACCTATTATGACCGCATTTTTCCTGGCAATACTTCCGGCGTTTGTCGCATCGCTGCCGCTTTTCGGCTCACGGTTCATCCCGACGCATGACGGGGAATACCACATCATCAGATTCTGGCAGTTTTTTACCGGGCTTGCCTCCGGCCAATGGTTTCCGCGGTGGGCGCCGGATTTAAATAACGGGTTCGGGATTCCGTTATTTACCTTTACCTACCCGTTCCCGAACTATATCGGCAGTTTTTTCCATTTGTTTGGTTTCAGTTTCGTGGACAGCTTTAAGTGGACGATGGCATTGGGGTATCTGTCCGCCGTTGTCTGGTGCTATCTGTTTATAAAAAAAGAATTCGGGGTGAAGGCGGCGGTTATAGCAACGGTCATATGTTCCTACGTGCCGTATTGGTTCGTCGATATCTATGTCCGCGGATCAGTCGGAGAAGTGTGGGCTCTGTCATTTGTCATGCTTGCGTTGGTTGCGCTTTCATATAACCGGCCGCGTTTGTTTGCCATGGCTGTCGCACTCCTTATTCTTTCACACAATATTCTGGCCATGATATTTGTTCCCGTACTGTTTATTGTGGCAACACGGACCAGTCGTATGCTCGTATATTGGATTACGGGCATAGGTCTTGCGGCATACTTTTGGCTCCCTGCACTTTTGGAGCGGACATATGTAGTAGGACTTAATACCGTACAGTATAAAGATCATTTTCCTGCGTTAATTCAGCTTCTGTTTCCGTCGTGGGGCAGCGGATATTCCGTGCCGGGACTGAGCGATCAGATGTCATTCCAATTAGGTGTCGTTCCTCTGCTTGTTTTGGCTACTGCAGGAGCACTTGTCATGAAACGTGTACAGATGTCCGCGCCTGTGCGTTGGTACAGCGTACTTGCCCTGATGGGTTCCGTAGGTTCTATTTTTATCATGACCGAATACGCTGCCCCCCTCTGGTCCGCTGTCCCGTTTATTCAATTTATGCAATTTCCCTGGCGGCTGCTGTCTGTTACCGTCATTGCGACACCGGTGCTTGCCGGATTGGTTGCCAGGCAGCTCCCTACATGGGGGATTATCCTTGCATTGTTTTCCGTGTTGTTTGCCTATCCCTACACGAGGCCGGTAACGTATGAGCCGCGGACGGATGCGCAGTATCTGGAGAATCCGTCGTTTACGACAGGTACATCTTCGCTCGGGGATATGTTTCAGACGGTTTGGCTAACGGGTGCGGCTCCAAAGGATATTGTCTTTGCCGGCACGATTATCAGCAATAAGAAAAATTCTCCTACATCATATATGTTCACGGTGGCCGCTTCGGAATCGGCATCGCTATCTATTCCGGTAGCGTATTATCCCGGTTGGAAGGCATATCTGGACGGGAAACTTCATCCCATCCGGTATGAAACGGATGGCGTCATAGATGTGGAAGTGCCGGCGGGAGGGCATGACCTTGTCGTGCGGTTTGAAGAAACCCCGCTTCGCCGTATCGCGGACGGCATATCAGTCATAAGCCTCCTGGGGCTGGGAGGTATCGCGTTTGGACATACATCATTTGTCGCAGGTAAACTGGTATGTCCTCCAGTTAACTCTCGTAAAGCAGGGTCCGGAAAAGTCCGTAAGCACCATGGCTGACCTGTCTCCCCGGAATATATAGAGGGGCTTGGGGAGTTGCAAAAGCAGCTGCGTTTCCTTTTCCCGATCATTGCTTTCCCAAAATTCATGCCACTGGGGGATGGTCCAAAAGACATCATATTCGCCGTAACCGGGAGCGATAGTTTTACGCTCCGACCAGCCATAGACGTAGGGCATGTATTTTTCGTCCGTTACGAGCACATATGCTTCGGGTTCGGTTTGGCGAAGCATCATGATTTCACCAAGTTCATCATCAAATATTTCCGGCTTGCCGGTTTTGTATACATAGATGCCGATAAACGCAACGAGTAAAAGTGCGTAAAGCGCCAAGAGTGGTTTGGTGATACGAACATGGGCAATCCCGTACCCGGCATAGAGGATGAGGAAAAGATCCGCAAATATGATAAAGCGCCTTGAGAGAAACAGACCAAAGAGTATGATAAGAAGCGATCCCGCGAGGGCACCCAGAAGCGGCGCATTATGTTTGGCACGCCATAGTTTTAGGATCCCGACAAGAGCAAACGGCAGATACGGCAATGACAAAAGTAATGCGGTCGGAAGATCATAAAACGTGCCGGAGGAGGTACCCAGCGTCCCTCCCGCAACCCCAGGGGTTAAGCTCGAAATAACAGGAGCTATATATTGCTGTACCGTCGCCGTAAAGTTGGGCAGGTAGTACGCGGCAGCACCGATCAGAGTCGATACTGCGGTAGTGAGATAGTATCGGCGTTTCGTCTTTTCGATGATAAACCCGGTGACAAGCGCGCACATAAGTACGATAAATGTTGGCTCGTGAGTATAGGCGATATACATACCTAGCGGCACTGCCCACAAAGACGAACGAAGGAAAAAATATATGACAAACAGAAGAAGTGACGAGGCAAAAATCTGTTTGGCATAATAATACCAGTACGTATGGTACTGGATGGCGGAAACACTCAAAACAAACACTGCCCACCCCGCTTCCCGTTTGCCCCAAAGACCGCGCGTGAGTACATATACGGAAACAAAAAGCAGCACACTACATGTCACAATGAGTGGTATCAAGAGTCTTTCCGGTGTGATGAAGGGCGTGAGAAGTCTCCCTATGACCGCAAAGCCTATCGGAAACTGGTTGATGAGCCATCCCGAAAGCGTGTGATAGGAAAAGATTGAGTGGAGGCCGTATTGCTTAAATAAATAAAGATACAGTCCCGCATCGTAGCCCATGGTCACCGCGGTGAAAAAGTACGGGTACCACCGGAGCGCGATAAATACGATAAGACTTGCCGATATGAGCCACATAATTACTGCGTTTCTTCCTTTATCCCGAGGACGACGGTGACACCGCTTGCTGATGCATCGGCAGGCAACTCGAGTATGATCGGGTATTCCAATTTTAGCAGCCGTTTGATGACAGTAGCCTGCGGCTTGTCTGCTTCAGCGAAACGAATTTGGGCGTTTTTATAGTCATATCGGTCCGCATTGCCGATCTCGACGTTCGTAAATCCGTTTTCGCGCAGGATTGCCGAGAAGGTTGCCGCAACCCCGCGTGCCCCTCCGCCGTTGAGTATAGAGACAGCCAGTTCTTCGGAGGGAGGGATGTTTACCAGCGCATTCAGGTCATCCCAATAAAACGGTTCGTCCAAAGGAATTTGCATTGGCGCTTCGGCTGTCTGTACGGGTGCCGGACGACGGAGTGAATTGGTAATCAGCGTAATATTTTTGGGTATCAGCAATGCCGTGAAGATGATAAATACCAGCACGTAGACGATAGGCAGCTCGACGCGCCGCAGTAGAAACGGCCGTAAGACGCGTCCCATACGCGGCAACGCGTTTTTCCAGTGGATATGTATGGCCGGCGTACTCTCCCGTTGGGCTATTACCTCTTCCGACTCATCCGGTATCTGATCTTCTCCCGAAAGTGTGACAAGCCCCAGAAACATAATGAGCATGCTACTTATTGCCGCCGTAGCCCAACGCGCGACATTACTTCCTCCCATTTTGGCAAATATAATGGCTCCTCCGACAAGCCCCAACACGGAAACCATAAGATAGTCGTTTTTCCCGATAGGCTTTTCCGGCTCTTTCTTTTGCGGCTCCGGGGCGAACGCGGCCAAAAGGCCGTTTATTAACACCGCGGCAAGTACCCAGTTGAGGTTAAAATTACTGGAAACAAAGCCGGGGAAGAGGTTCTCCAGAAGAAACAGGACAAGATAAAAAATCAGCGTATACGGGAACGCATCGCGCGCAAGAACCAATAGAGAATGTAATATCCTTTTTATAAAATCCACTATATTATCATACGGTACTTATACATCTGATACAATTCCCTTATGACGCACACGGTCCTCATCACCGGAGCCGGGGGATATATAGGCTCTGTTGCCGCCCGCATGTTTCTTACCCGGGGATATCGGGTCGTTGCTCTGGACAATTTTTCTACCGGCTACCGCGAGCCGCTCAAATTTCTTCAACATGAGTTCGGCCACGACCGGCTCCGCGTGGTAGAGGCAGATCTTACCGGTGATATATCCGAGGTTTTTTCAGAAAGGGAAAACATTTCTGCAGTACTCCACTTTGCCGCCTCCTGCAGTGTGGACGAATCCATGAAGGATCCGCAGAAATATTTTGCCAATAACGTCGTCGGTTCTCATACCCTATTGACTGCGATGATAGAGCACAACGTCGACACCATCATATTTTCTTCCACCTGTGCTGTGTACGGGGAGGCAGAGTACGTGCCGGTGGATGAAAAGCACCCGACGGTGCCCGCCAATCCCTATGGAGCATCCAAGCTTATGACCGAGCAGATGATCCGTTGGTATGGGGATATCGGCAAGCTGCGCTACGTTGTGTTACGGTACTTTAATGTCTGCGGGGCATCTTATGATGGTGCGATAGGGGATTCCAAAAAGCCGTCAAGCCTGCTCGTCCAAAATGCCGTGCGTGGGGCTCTTGGCATCGCGCCCTTTTACCTCACGTGCCCGGTAGTGAATACGCCGGACAAAACCCCCATCCGCGATTATGTAAACGTCGAAGACCTTTGCGAAGCACATCTGAAAGCGCTCATTTATCTTACAAATAAAGGGGTAAGCACTACATTAAACCTCGGAACCGGGAAGGGTAATTCCGTCCGGGAAATTATCGATGCTGTACAAAAGATTACCGGGAAATCGTTTCGCACCCGCCGTACTCAGGCGCGAAAAGGAGAATATCCCGCGATGATTGCTTCGATAAAAGAGGCTACAAAGATCCTCGGGTGGAAGCCTACACGCACGATAGAAGAGAGCGTATCCTCACTTGTGTCTTGGTACCAGAAACATCCAAAGGGATGGAATGAATAATTACTTTTTTCTGCCTGTACGGCGTGCTGCCGATGAAAGGAGCTTCTTCACCTCGCGGTCAAAGTCGGAAATATAGTTTTTATCCTGATATTTGCGATATTTTTCATATTCTTTCAATGCCAGTGCCTCAGCGACTTCGTGGCTTATTGCTCCAGCGTCGCCTAATATTTGTCGTTCGTTAAATTTTAGAAATGCATCTAATTTTACTACCCAGTCTTTCATACGCATCAAAATGCCGCGCTTAGCCTGCATTTCTGCATAATCAAGATACATGGAGACGATCCTGTTTAGATGATCAAGTTCTTGTTCGTTCAAATAGTTTTTAGCAATCACGATATCTGACTCCCGAATCTTACCCTTTGGAGAATTTTTCCAGACAGTGAGCCCCATGTGCGCTTTAGCACTATCTGCTCTTTCGTGTATTATCTCTGCGGCAGTTTTGCCTGTCATGGCAAAATGGAGCTTATTTTGCACTGTTGCAAAAAATAGCTTGGTTATATCGCTATCTGGGCTGTAGTCTGCGCTACACTGAGCGTATATATCAGTGACTTTCTGATACATGCGCCTTTCACTTGAGCGTATATCTCGTATTCGGGCAAGTTGCTCTTCAAAATAGTCTTCGCCAAAGATATTGTGAGGATTTTTGAGTCGCTCGTCATCCATGGTAAAGCCTTTAATGATGTACTCTTTCAGCCTTTCGGTCGCCCAGATGCGGAACTGTGTCGCTTCTGCGCTATTTACCCGATAACCAACAGTGAGAATCGCATCCAAATTATAAAATTCAACATTTCTTGTTATTTGTCTTTTACCTTCGGTTTGAACTTGTGCAATTTTTGCACTTGTTGCTTCTTTGTTAAGTTCGCCTTCACCATAAATTTTTTGTAAATGTTTTGTCACTACGCTTCTTTCAACCCCAAAAAGCTCACTGATTTTTGCTTGAGTAAGCCAAATATTTTCATCACGTAAAAATATCTCCACTTTCACGTTTCCGTTTGGGGTAGTATAGAGTAGAAACTCTGTAAAGCTGTTGTTTGGGACGATTTGTTGGCTATTTTTTTTCATATTTTTACTTCATGTATGCCTTTGCCATACGAAGTATCGTTAGACTATTTTAACACGGTTGAAAAGTAAAAATGAAGTATATTTTTATTTATCGGCACAACGCGTAGATTACTAGAAATAGTATCATTTCCTACTATAGACGATAATTAGACGATTTAAAATCTTTTGCCCTTACTTTTTCCCGAGGACGATGACGGCTTCGGGGGTAGCCGTAGCCGTGAGGGTTCTGGTAATAACTCCAAATTCTTTGGCCAGCAGCTTTTCGATAGCATCGACAGTGCCCACATCTTCCTTGCGGTGCCGGATGACCACATTGACGTAATCCTGTCGGTCCGCATTATCCGCTTTCACATTGGTAAACCCATTGTTTTTGAGTATCGCCGCGACACTTGCCGCCGCTCCTTTCTCCGCCCCGCCGTTTAAGACGCGAACCAGAAGATCGTATTTGATTGCGCTTGTTGTCGCAGTAGGGGTTGCGGTCAATACGGGTTTGAGCGTTGGCGATCCGCCGGCCGCCGGAGGCGGCGTGGGGGTAGGTTTGGCCGCTTTTTTGCCCGGGAATTTAGCCGCAATTCCGCCGAAAAAACCTTTCACTGTTCCGATCATTTTTCCGAACCAGGCGGAGATGCGGGAGAAGATGTTTGGTTTTTTCTCTGCGGCAGAAGCGGGTTTGGTTTCTTCCTTCTTGCCCTTCTCCGC
>CAYSAP010000015.1:11277-13810 GCA_964429085.1 uncultured Gammaproteobacteria bacterium
AGTGAAAAATACAGTTTGTCTCCGTAAAGGTGAATATTTTTAGGATCAAAAGACTCTTCCGATACGAGCCATTCTCCGTCTTGCTTCGCTTTGGTCCATGTTGATAAGACATAATTGATACCATCCCAACTCGTTAATGTGTTCAGATCTAAGCTGGACACAATTTTTGGATCAAAAAAAGCTTCTTCGGTAAAAGCAAAGTAGCCATCTCCCCGAAAGATGAGATCATTTTTTGGTGATACCAACTTGTACAGAGAAGAGATTTTATCTTTACCTATCAACGCTTCTAAATCAAAAGTAAAGTCTTTCAGACTCTTGTCCACTATTAAATTTTCTGTGTCATCCAGTTTGACTATTTGGAAGGCAGCATCATGAAAAGTGTGAAGTGTAATTTTTTTGGCATTGGTAAATAATGTCGTTGGTTTACTCCCCAGAATAAACACGTTATTAGCAAAAATGACCTTCTGTTGATTTATGGAAATTTTCGTAATCAGACTATCGCCTCTATCCCCGCCGAAAAGATTCACTTTATACATACCTGGCTCCAATTTATCAACAGTTATCGTTTTTTCCTGAGGTTGCAACTTAAGCCCGCCGGCATCTGTTATGCCATCATCTCCTATTGTCTCTTCGGCGACAGTTGCGTCACCTCTGGTAACTGTTATCTTTAACGTATCTTCTCCTTGGTAGCCATTAAGGTCCTGCTTGAATACCTGTATGGTAAGCGGTGTGCGTGCTACCTGTACCAACATTGTGTGGCTACCGCGTAATGGCGTATTTACCACGACGCTTCCCTGCTTTCCGGTCTGTAAAGACTGCAAAAGTGAAAGCTTATCGCTATCGACGTAATACGAAGCTACTTCCTTGTTTGGTGGTGGCCTGTTCACAAATTCCGAAAGTGAAGAGTACCGTTTCTCACGCTGCCAAAGGGTGAAGCCCCTTTCTTCTATTTTCTCCCAATCCAAATTCTGCAGCCATGAGTGAAATAATGGTTTGACAAGGAAAGGATCCTTTTCATTTCCGCGAACGCCCAGCGTTACTTCTTTGGGAGGATTTTTATATCTTAGAGTGGCATGGATGCTTTGGATGTCTTTAGAAAGAAGTGTAAGCGAAAGTCTAGACTGACCTGTTCTAATTATCTGACTGGGAATCTTCAGAATACTGTCTTTGCCGGGAGAAAATTTTGTTATCTCTTCCGCACCCGGAAGATTGAGTGTAAACTTATATGATACCGCTTTTCCAAACGGTGCATAATATTTATATAAGAGAAACAAGAGAACAGAAGCGATGCCAATAGCAATAAGCACTATGATGACCAGTTTATTTCTTTTCTGATTATTCACGGGGATATACTGTTCTTCCTCAATGACTATTTTTTCCATAATACCGGAAAAGCAATCAATAGTATTATATAATACCAGCAGGCATTGTCTAGCACGTCATTTCGTTGTGTATGAATTATTACAAAAATAGGACTGTTCTTCTCACCGGCGGTGCCGGATTTGTGGGGCGGCACGTGGTCAACGTTCTTCGATCACGCGGCGTGGATGCTAAACACATCAAGATTCCGCGAAGCAATCAGTATGATCTGCGGGATAAAAATATCTGCCTTCAGTTAACTAAAAATATTGACATTGTCATTCATTTAGCCGGAAGCGTCGGCGGCATAGGCTTTAATCGTGAGAATCCGGGGAGCCTTTTTTACGATAATATAGCCATGGGCGTAAATCTGATAGAAGCATCCCGAATTAATAAGGTGAGCAAATTCGTCTGTATCGGTACTATCTGCGCCTACCCCAAGTTTACCCCGGTGCCATTTACCGAAAGTGAGCTTTGGAACGGCTATCCGGAGGAGACCAATGCGCCCTACGGCATAGCGAAAAAGGCACTCCTGGTTATGCTTCAGGCATACCGGCAGCAATACAACTTCCCCGGCATATACTTATTACCCGTCAACATGTATGGTCCGGGTGACAACTTTAACCCCAAAAGTTCCCACGTCATCGCGGCTCTTATCAAAAAAATCTATGATGCAAAAAAGAAACATAAGAAAGAAATCGTTGTCTGGGGGGACGGCAGTGCAAGCCGCGAATTTCTCTACGTAGAGGACGCAGCAGAGGCGATCGTGCTGGCGGCGGAAAGATACGATAAACCGGACCCGGTCAATATCGGCGCGGGATTTGAAATAACCATAAAAGAATTGGTGCTAAAACTTGTCCGCCTCATGGACTTTCAGGGGAAAATTATCTGGGACCAGACCAAACCCAACGGCCAGCCGCGCCGGTGTCTGGATGTGACCCTGGCAAAAAAGGAATTTGGTTTTTCCGCCAAAATTAAGTTTGACGATGGGCTAAAAAATGCAGTTGCGTGGTACTATAAGCACCCGTTTTCTTAAACGAAAAATATTATTATGGCAACATATCTTGTTACCGGGTCAGCGGGTTTTATCGGATTTCATGTTGCAAAAAAACTTCTGGCAGCAAACCAAGAAGTCATAGGTATCGATAATCTGAATGAGTACTACGATCCGAAA
>CAYSAP010000015.1:13820-14579 GCA_964429085.1 uncultured Gammaproteobacteria bacterium
CCCTGATTATCCTTTTTTACCGATCTATGCGACAGTTATTTATTTGATATTTTTAGATCCGAAATTAAAAAAAGACCGCAATGCCATACTTGAGCGGAGCAAAAATTATATTTTCTATAAATCAGATATATGCAATTATCCATCGCTTACGAAAATTTTCCAAAAACACGCGATTAATAAAATCTGTCACTTGGCGGCACAAGCAGGGGTGCGATACTCCATATCTCATCCGTTTGCATACGAAAAAAGTAATGTCGCGGGATTTCTGAACATACTAGAAGCAGCTCGGTCGTTTCGGATAAAAACGATTGTGTATGCATCCAGCTCTTCAGTCTATGGTAATGCGACTTTGCCAAAATCCGGATTTCATGAAAATATACCGGTGCATGAGCCAATTTCCTTATATGGAGCGACAAAAATCGCCAATGAAGCTATTGCCTACTGCTATCATCATTTATACGGCATACGGTGTACGGGATTGCGTTTCTTTACTGTCTATGGCCCGTGGGGAAGGCCGGACATGGCGTATATGAAATTTGCGAACGCGATTGAGCATGGAAAAACTATTGATCTTTATAATAAAGGGAACATGATGCGTGATTTCACCTATATAGATGATGCGGTCTCCGCGATAATTTCTGCCCTTAAAGCATCACTCGATTTTGAAATTATTAATATTGGCTCCTCGCGGCCGGTAAATCTGATTGCGTTTGTGGGACTCATAGAAAAAGAGCTCGGGAAAAAGGCAATTATCAACTC
>CAYSAP010000015.1:14676-19831 GCA_964429085.1 uncultured Gammaproteobacteria bacterium
ACCCAACCAGGTGATCTGATTCAAACTCGCGCAAATATCTCAAAGGCAAAAAGGTTATTACACTTCCGTTCGAATACAACGATTCAGCAGGGAATACAGTCATTTATCCAATGGTATAAAGAATACAACCGAAACTCACTCTAATACGTTTTCATAGACATTCAGCAGAAAACGCCGGTACTGTTTCTTTGAGACGGTAAAACGTTTGTATGTATTGAGAGGAATGGTTTCATGACCTAGATGCATAACAAGTCCCCGAATAGATGATGGGCTGAAATCAGACAGGTATACTCCCGGAGTGCTCTCAAACATCTCCGTCCACGTAGTACCTTTATTGCAAACTACAGGTGTCCTCATCGAGAGAGCTTCTATAACAACCCTAGGAATTCCTTCTTCATTAGACGGCTGCAACAGCGCTTGTGAATTTTTCATATACATAAGCACGTTGGTATGACCTAAAGGCGGAAGTAATGTTACATTATGTCCCATGAGAAGCTTCGTTACTAACTCTGATTCTCGCCTGGGCCCGGCAAGGACAAATCGATAGGACGGGAGTCGCCTTGCCAGCGTTAGGATTTTACCGACACCCTTGCTGTGTTTGATTTCTCCCGCATAAAAAAATATTTGTTTTTCTTCCGCGCTAATATTTTTTTTCTTAAATAACGGTTCCTTATCAAAAGGCAACATGGTAGGAGCAAGCAGTGATTCATCTATGCCGCAGGAAAGCGCATACTGTGTACATGTTCCCCTCAGACATATCAGCCGATCAGGGACCGGAAATTTCAGGTTGATTACACTGCTTAGCATGTCACTCAAATCTTTTATGAGCCTTCGCTTAAATATTCTTGCAGCAAGAGATGATCCTAAACACAAACCCGAAGAAGTGTGTGTATGTACTAATTCTATTTTTTTTGTGAGAATAATATATGAAGCAAAAACGAAGGATGATATAAAATCCCAGAGAAAAATAATTCTGTAAATAATTGGTGACACTGTTTCTCCGGAAGGGATTGCGTACACTTTCCCGTGTTTACTATGCGCGGGAGTTTTTGTCAGCACATATATATTGAAATCTTTTGACAAATTATCAACAACATACCCCTTAAAATATGTACTTGCCCCGCCGACAGCAGGGGGATATAACGGTGTGACTATCAGTACGTTTTTCATAGCACGGATTCTGGAATATGTTCGCATTATAGATTATACTCTACGCATCAGGATGGCCTTATTACAATGAATAAACGCACGAAGAATACAACGGATACCATAGTAATTCAACCATCACGCGGATGGAACCCACTAAATACTAAAGAAATATGGGAGTACCGCGAACTACTTTATTTCCTCGTCTGGCGTGACGTAAAGGTACGCTACAAACAGACAGTTCTTGGTATAGCATGGGCTATACTCCAACCCGTTCTGACCATGATCGTCTTTAGCATTTTTTTCGGTCAACTGGCTAAACTGCCCTCCGATGGTATTCCATACCCAATATTCACGTATACAGCGTTACTCCCGTGGCATCTTTTTGCATATTCTGTCGCTCAGTCATCAGAAAGCCTGGTGGCTAATCAGCAACTCATGACAAAAGTATATTTTCCCAGGCTTATTATCCCTCTTGCAGCAGTCACGTCCGGGTTAGTAGATTTTGCCTTATCATTTTTTGTGCTTCTGGGACTCATGCTTTACTACGGTATAGCTCCAACCGCCGCTATAATTACTTTGCCGTTTTTTCTCATCCTGGCGCTTGCGTCAGGACTTGGCATAGGGCTTTGGTTGTCTGCACTCAATGTCCGTTATCGGGATGTGCGCTATACTATTCCATTTCTTATACAAACTTGGTTTTTTATTACGCCGGTTGCTTACTCGAGCATGCTCGTCCCTCAACAGTGGCGCATAGTGTATGGTCTTAATCCTATGGCCGGAGTGGTGGAAGGATTCCGATGGGCTCTTTTAGGCCAAACAAATTTTTCCTTTCCTATTGTTATGACTTCCGGTATTATCGTGGCGACGTTTCTTGTGGGGGGAATATATTATTTTCGACGCATGGAAAAAAGTTTCGCAGATATTGTGTAATATGCATGATACAGCAATAACCATCCGTCATATAAGCAAACAATACCGTATAGGGAAGCGGGAACGGTATAAAACACTTCGGGAATCCATAACCAGTGCATTTGTCGCACCCCTGCGTAATATTTTCACTGCCAAAAGCAGTGAGACAAGTCGTCGAAATCAAACCAATAACACCATTTGGGCTTTAAAAGATATTTCACTGGAGATCAAAAAAGGAGACGTAGTCGGAATTGTCGGTGCCAACGGTGCGGGCAAAAGTACGCTTCTTAAGATTCTTGCCCGCATCACAGAGCCTACCAAAGGAATGGTCGAGCTCAACGGACGGGTGGGATCACTTTTGGAAGTAGGTACGGGATTTCATTTGGAATTAACAGGCAGGGAGAATATTTATCTTAACGGCGCAGTACTGGGAATGAAACGGGTAGAAATCAACAGCAAGTTTGACGAAATAGTAGAGTTTGCCGGCATCGGGAAATTCTTAGATACACCGGTCAAGCACTATTCATCCGGCATGTATATGCGCCTAGCATTTTCCGTGGCCGCACACCTGGAACCGGAAATCCTTCTGGTAGACGAGGTGTTAGCAGTTGGAGACATTGAGTTTCAAAAAAAGTGCCTTGGGAAAATGGGTGAAATAGCGCGGGGAGGACGGACCGTGCTTTTCGTAAGTCACAATATGGAGGCAGTCTCGACATTAACGACGAAAGCCATGTATCTTCAAGCTGGTCGTCTTGTATATTTCGGGAAAACTGGAGACGTTATAAATCGTTATATACATGCAAACAAAAAACAATCCCTCGTTTACCAAGACAACACTCCCGCACTCAAACCAAAAATATCAAAAGTTAAGCTGATAACATCGCTGCCAAATAACGTTCAGAAGAACGGAGACAAAATGATAGTGGAAATCACCATCAATACTCCGGAGGCTATAAAGGGCGCATGTCTCTCTTTCCAAATGGTAAACATCAAAGACCAAAATATTGCCCATCTTTGGACATTTGACTCAAATCTCCCCATGTGTAGATCCGCGGGATTGCATACCGTCAGGTGCATCATACCCAAGCTTCGTTTATACATGGGAACATACTTTTTAAAAATTCATCTGTCGGAACCGCCAGGCGGGGAAGTATACCAGAACCTCATTCACGTTTGTCCCTTTGAAGTAGTTATGTACGGTCAAACCAGAGAATTCCAGTGGAACCCCGACGCCTGTGTATACCTGGAAGATGCTACATGGGAAAACATAAATGCTTAATATGAAAATACGATTACCCTTTCAGACTAAAATACAACAGATATGTAATACGTTGCGGATTGTTATGGGGTCTGAACAGAAAGACGCAAACTTTGAGCAGTTACGGAAACTTCCGCGGTTTCAACCGGTAGAATTTAAATTTTTTTCAAAGAAACTGAAAATTATTGACTCTGCATCATTTTTGTTCCAATATGGCGAAATATTTACATCAGAAATATATAAATTCAAAGCACGGAATCAACATCCGTATATCATCGATTGCGGGGCAAATATCGGGTTAAGCATTATCTACTTTAAAAAACTCTATCCGCAGGCAACCATAATTGCATTTGAACCTGATCCAATGGTATTTAGCGTTCTCTCGTATAATATACGATCCTTTGGGTTTAGCGATGTTACTCTCATTAATAAAGCTCTTTGGGACAAAGCCACAGCTCTTCCCTTTTTTTCTGAAGGATCTGATGGCGGAAGAGTCGCTGTGCAGGGAGACAATAAGCAGCTTGTTCGTGTTAAAACAGAAAGACTTAATAAGTATCTCAGGAAACCGATAGACTTTCTGAAAATTGATATTGAAGGTGCGGAAACACGCGTGTTACAAGATTGTCAGGAACAACTTGCCAATGTTCGCAATTTGTTTGTCGAATATCACTCATTCGTCAAAACAACTCAAACACTTGATGCTTTACTTGCTATTTTACGAACATGTTCATTTCGGTACTATGTTTCCCACATCGGAACAACATCACCACACCCATTTATACAAAAAAGTGTTTGGGTGGGAATGGATAATCAGCTCAATATCTATGCAACAAAAGACTAATCACAGAATGTTAGTGAATTTTGGATGCGGTACTCGGTATCATCCCGATTGGATCAATATTGACTTTATTCAAACAGGCAAAGGAGTCATCGCTCATAATCTTCTCCGGGGTATTCCTTTCGGAAATAACACATGCGACGTGACGTATCATTCCCATCTCCTGGAACACTTTCCTCCGGAGGAAGCCAAAAAGTTTATAAAAGAATGCCACAGGGTGCTTAAACCAGGCGGGGTCATCAGAGTAGCTGTCCCTGATTTAGAAGTGATAGCTAAGAATTATCAAACATATCTTGCCCTCGCAATCAAAGGAAATAAAAAGGCAGAAGCTAATTATGATTGGACTATGCTTGAAATGTATGATCAGTTCGGACGAAATTACTCTGGGGGACAAATGGGTGCCTTATACAAAAAGGGTTATGCCTTAAACGCTGATTTTATTTACAAGAGAGTGGGTGTCAAAATATTGACTGCTCCCACATTACAAATAAATCTTAAATCGGCTATCAAACAACCCGACGTTTTTCTTAAAAATATACTAAAACAGCTTATCAGAATATTCCGAACCATTAGTATAAAACCGCCGCATATAAAGGAACACCTGTTACAAATGTTACTCGGTAAAGAATTTACCTATTACAAAACCGGAAAGTTCCGCATGAACGGAGAACCACACCAATGGATGTATGACAGATTTTCATTGAGCAGACTTCTCCGAGAAGCCGGTTTTAAAGAAATTTACGTCTGTAGCGCTCGAAATAGTCGTATTCCAAAATGGAATTCATATTATCTTGATATAAACAAAGATAAAACAGTTTATAAGCCCGACTCAATCTTTATGGAAGCAGTGAAATAATTATGTTTTTTATGAAAAATACAAATATTAGCTTTATTATACCGGCATACAACTGTGCCAAATTTCTTCCAGATGCGATTAACTCAATATTCAATGGAAATTTTACCAATGGAGACGAGGTAATTATCGTAGATGATGCATCGAC
>CAYSAP010000015.1:19922-22594 GCA_964429085.1 uncultured Gammaproteobacteria bacterium
AATTTATAGACATCATTATAATAAGGGGTCTGCTGCTGCTGGCAGAAACACCGGAATTGATAATTCCAAAAACGATTTAATTTTTTGTTTGGATGCTGATAATGTTTTAGCGCCAAACAGTATACCTAGACTAAAAAATTTTATGTTTAAAAACAATGCCGACGCGGTGGCTTTTGGTGAACTGCATTATTTCAAAAAAAATATAAAAACCGTTACCCATAAATGGATTTATAAGGAAAAAATAACACTTTATGACGTGATAAACGAAACAAAAAAAACTCCCTGTGCAAGCGGGAATTATCTATTTACAAAAAATAGCTGGGTGAATGCTGGAAGGTATAATGAGGCCTTATCTATTGTTGCATACGATTCCTGGGCATTTGGCTTTTGTCAGATAGCGACTGGAACGAAAATGATTACTATGCGTGATACATGGTATTATCACCGATACGGATATGAGTCCACTTTTGTAAGGGAGAGGGGAAAGATAAACGTGTCAAGGACGATTTTACAAATCATTCAGCCATATCTGTATATGATAGATGGTCGCGATGTAGACTATATCATGAGCAAAAAGGCTCGTGACTGTTGGTTTGAAAATTTAGCAAATCACCCCATAAAACTAACCAAAGCAACCGAGAAAAAAATCAATAATATATTAAGTCATACTTTTCCGATCAATAGATTAGCTAATACATTGATGAAAAAAATTTTTGTTTAATATGAAATTACATCTTGGATGTGGAGAGTATTACCTAAAAGGATATATTAATATAGATTTACCTCTGCCGAAACGGCCATTAAAAAAATTAAGCAAAGCGGATCTTCACGTAGATATTCTAAAACTCAAGTATCCATCAAATACCAGTGAAGAAATACGACTTCACCATGTTTTTGAACATTTTCCAAGACCTATCGCGTGTGCTCTCATTAGTACATGGTATGTATGGCTGAAACCTGATGGCATTCTTCGCATTGAGGTCCCGGATTTTTATAGAACAGCATTAATTGTGCTTTTACCGTTTGTGGGACAAAAATATAAAGCTCGCGCATTACGGCATCTATATGGCTCCCATGAGGCGCAGTGGGCTCATCATTATGAAGGGTATACATCTGAGAGCCTTAGTTTTTTTCTAAAACAATATGGTTTTAAAATTATTGAAGTACGGAGAAATTCCTGGAAAGGAACACATAATTTTGAAATAATTGCACAAAAAAAAATTTCAGGTTTAGACAAAAACTCGCTTGAAAGAATTACTAAGGATTATTTAAAGCTATTTTTAGTTAGCCAGTCAGAACAGAAATTGCTTCAGGTCTGGATCGATGTTTACAAGAAACAGATGAATAAATCTTCTGTAGTTCTACAATGATTGCTATAAGTGTTATTATTCCAACTTGGAACAGGAGCAGGGTAATTAAAAAAGCGATTCTTAGTGCTTTAAATCAAACTTTTTCTTCACTTGAGGTTGTTGTTGTAGATGATGGGTCAACTGATAATACATCCGAAATAGTGCAATCAATTAAGGACTCCAGAATTAAATGGATATCTGGAGATCATACCGGATTACCAGCAGCGGTAAGAAATAGAGGAATGAAAGAAAGCAAAGGCGAATGGATTGCTTTTTTAGATAGTGATGATGAGTGGCTACCCGATAAAATAGACAAACAAATAACATTAGCAAAAAAAACTAGTTGTTTGGCTGTGTGTAGCAATGGATATGGTATTAATTCAAGAGGAGAGAAAAAAATATACTTAACGTATAACCGGGATTTTATCGAATTTAATGATTTACTAAAAAATAATTCCGTTATTCTGAGTTCAGCAATATTCCACAAATCATTAATATCCCTGTGTAATGGATTGCCTGAAGATCAAAAGTATAGAAACGCTCCTGACTATACATATTGGCTTCGGATATCAACATATACCAAATTCGCGTATCTTAACGATCCTCTGGTAGTTTATCATGATGATCCGGCCAGCAGTGTCAGGCGATTTACGAAAGACCCATATGTGATTAGGAGAAAGACATTTCATAATTTCATTGAGTGGGGATTCAAAAAATAATATCAATCCATCATATATAATTCGCGCAGGGATTTGCTATGTGATGTCCTATATAAATAAATACATGGATGCAGGTAAAGGTGCAGCAAGAGCCTTATACCACTCAATTATTACGTAATGAAATAATTTACAATATCCGAATATGAACATACTTCACACGGTTGAAACTTATCTCCCCGAAACTTGCGGCATGCAGGAGGTAGTTAAGCAAATTTCCGAACGGCTTGTACGCATGGGGCATAAAGTCACAGTAGCTACTTCGTATCATCCAAAGAGGAAGAATCTTAAGATAGACGGTGTGCATATAGATCAATTTCGTATACGTGGCAATGCGATACGAGGAATAGATGGACAAAAAGAGGAAATAAAACGATATACGGATTTGTTATGCAATTCTACATTTGACATTGTGACTAACTTTGCCGCCCAACAATGGGCTACAGATTTAGCACTTCCGATACTTTATAAAATACCCGCAAAAAAAGTGTTCGTTCCTACCGGATTTTCCGGACTCTATTTTCCACAATACAAAGAATACTTTATAAAAATGAAACAATGGATGAAGCAGTACGGAGGTTTCTTTCCGATATAGGGCGCAAGGGCG
>CAYSAP010000015.1:22604-24439 GCA_964429085.1 uncultured Gammaproteobacteria bacterium
ACCGGGATATCAATTTTGCAAAGAAAAACGGGATTAGAAAACGAATACTCATCCCCAACGGTGCTTCGGAGGAAGAATTTCTGACTTCAGAGCACTTCGACATACGGGAAAAACTACATATACCAATGCATCATAACCTTATTCTTCATGTAGGATCGCATACAGGCGCGAAAGGCCATAAAGAGGCGATAGAAATATTCAGGAATTCAAATATAACCAATACAACGCTTCTGATCGTGGCAAATCCTTCATGGACACGATGCGCCAGACGCTGCTTACTAAGTAAAAGTGTATTTAATGCTTCGCTCAAGCGTTTTAGAGATAAAAAGCAACTCATTATCACGCCTTTATCACGATTGGAAACCATAAATGCGTATAATCAATCGGATGTATTTCTTTTCCCTTCAAATATTGAGTGTTCCCCTATCGTTCTATTTGAAGCTATGGCATCAAAACTCCCATTTCTTTCTACAGATGTTGGGAATGCAAAAGAAATCATTCGCTGGTCAAATGCTGGCATGCTTCTGCCGACTCTAAAAAATAAAAACGGATACAGCTTTGCGGATATAAACAAATCTGCCCCACTGTTGGAAACGATATATAACAATTCAAAAAAACGGAAAATTATGGCCAAAAATGGTTATAATGCCTGGAAGAAACGATTCACGTGGGATAAGATAGCCAAACAATATGAGCAGGTTTATCAAAACATTATTACATAGGTCGGGAAAATACTCTGATCCGGTTCGAAACACAAGCTGCAGCGAATTTGAGGTGGATAACTGGATAATCTCCGAATTTGTCCTGAAAGAATTAGTGCCCATCGTGGGAATTCATCCATATCCGCTTAACGAGCTTATGTTTATGACGGCGATAGTTTGCAGAATCAAACCAACTCACATCTTTGAGTGGGGGACGCATGTAGGAAAATCAGCCCGAATTTTCTACGAAATTACGAAACATTTCCATATCGCTTCGAAAATTCACTCTATTGATCTCCCGGACAATGTTCAGCACGGTGAGCATCCGAAACATAACCGGGGGTTACTGGTAAAAAACATCCGGGAAGTGAGTCTCCACCTGGGTGACGGGCTAAATGTTTCACTTGCTCTCTACAAAAATATCCGGACAAAATCGAAACCGCTATTTTTCCTGGACGGCGACCATGCATACCGCTCGGTCAAACGAGAACTTATCGGTATTATGAAACATGCACCAAGCGCCTCTATTCTCATTCACGATACATTCTATCAATCAAAACAATCCGGTTATAATATCGGCCCACACAAAGCAATTCAAGAATTTCTCCGCACAAATGGTACTTCATATAAAATACTTACGATAAATATGGGGTTGCCCGGCATGGCGTTGCTTGTCGATAACAGAATTTTTATATAATTAAATCATAATTACAATACGCTTATGTCAAACCTACGTTTAAATAGAGTTCATAAAATAATAAGTAATTTTTTATATACCAGAAATTTGGTTGATATGAATCAATCACAATGGTG
Source organism: uncultured Gammaproteobacteria bacterium (assembly GCA_964429085.1). GTDB lineage: Bacteria > Patescibacteriota > Microgenomatia > UBA10105 > UBA927 > UBA927. Next base: position 24,119 of record CAYSAP010000015.1, read on the forward strand.
GCCGTTGGAAAAGCTCCGCGAATTTCAAAACTATCGTCTTAGAAAAATGATTCACTACGCATACCATACTATACCTGGATATCGGAAAAAATATGACCACGCGGGTATAAAACCCACTGATATCCAAACACAAAAGGATTTAAGGAAACTCCCCGTTATTACACGAGAAGAACTTCAGAACAATAATGAGTTTATAAATGCAACTCTTATTACTAATACTCTTTATACCGGGGGTTCAAGGGGAACACCTCTAAAGTATTTTGAATCAGCCGAAAGCGCAGCTATACGTTGGAAAAGTCATTATCGAGGATGGTTTTGGAA
>CAYSAP010000016.1:0-21002 GCA_964429085.1 uncultured Gammaproteobacteria bacterium
ACGTTCGTCTCGGGTAAAAGTTAACTCGTAGACCGTTGGTGCACAATTTTTTTGTACTTCTGTTTGCACGATAAGTGATGTTTCGAGAAATATCCCAATAAACCGATATAATTTGGTTATCCAAGATTTTTCCAGGGTTATCGGTGCCTGATCCCATTGATTTATATCAGGAATCGGTACCGGATAGCCAAGTCTGCAGCATTGTTTTATCGTTTCGAGCTGTTGGAATACTGAAGGGCTGGTTGGGCTCGCTGCAAAAAGTTTTAATTCATTACGACTAATAAAATACCATGTGTCTTTCGACGTGACTAGGGTTTGCGGGTGAATGTCGATATTGTCTGCCCAATCTATTATTTTACCGTTATGGAGTGATAATACTGTCAGAATACTGCGTTTTTCTTTTTCTGAAAATATAAGAACAGAATCACTGCGTATCGGCAGGATCTCTCTCACATTTCCGCTTATGGTAACTTGCCAGTGAAACGAGCCGTCCTTGGCGGAAAACGAGCATAATTGTGAGCCTGCACCAACAAGAAAATGATTAGATACCATGTTGCTAGCGGATTGACCATTTGTGTATAAATGACATGAATTTGTTTGCACCAGCGGGAATTGTGTTTGGGTAACACCGTTGTCGCTCTGTAATATATACGCATTATCTTTTGAATCGATAAAAGAAACCAACGACGAATCTGTCATGAGTCTGCCGGTAATCGGATATGGCACGGTTCTTTCCCAGGCTAACAAACCCGTGGTTGAGTCTATAGCAGTTATTTTTTTGTCACCATCCTGCATGAGTATTTTTCCAGGAGTTTGAATTGGAGCTTGTTGGGTATAAGAAGCCAGAGGGATTTTTTGCACGAGACTACCATCGGCATCCTTTAAAACAAAAAGTGAATGATAAGGTGTATTTATCACGATGATGCCGTCTGCAACGGTCATCATCCCAAAATGAATGATATTTTGTCCGATGTTCATTTCTGAAAGTGGTGGAATGCCGACGCGGTATTGCCAGGCCAATATGCCGCTTTTTTTGTCCAGTGCATACAGGACTCCGTTTCGCGCGCCAAAAACTACATGATTGGAAGTAGTATAGGCCGGAGTATCAGGCTGAACCAGCCCGGGTATTGTAAATCTCCATATTTCGTTTCCGTTTTCTTTGTTTATTGCGTAAATTCTACTGTCAAAATCAGCAATATACAGACGTTGATCATCCGTGACTGTTGGGGGGTACGGAGAATAATTATTTGTAGTAAAGTTCCATTTCAGTTTTCCCGTATATTTATCGAGCGCATATACGTGGCCATGATAATCATTTATATATACCTGGTTTTGATCTACGGAAACAGGGTTTCGCGTTGGTATGCTATATGCTCGATGACCGGTGATAAGTGCTTGTGTTTCAAATTTCCACCAATCTGGGTTACGGGTGTTTTTATAAAGGGAATAGTATATACCGGTTGATAAAGCGATAAGCACAATAAAAAACCACAATATTTTTTGTTGGGACCATCCCGAGTATAATGCTTTCACCATGATAGAAAGATTGTGGCGCCTTGTTTACAAAACAGTGACACAAAATAAATATAGATTATTGCTCATTACCCTTGCCTATTATGCAAGCTTGTATTTTAGCACATCAAATAGGACGATTCTTGTATTCACCGCGTGTTATTGGGTTGGAGTATATCTCCATACAAGAAATTTGTACCTGTCAACATTTTTGGTTTTTGTTGCCACACTCCCTTTTCCTAAAGGAAAAGCGCTGCGGTTGTTATTGTTGCCGATAGAATCAATTCAAAGATACACGCTCTATGGTGTCACCTATTTTTTCCCGATATATATATCTGATTTTTTCCTTGCTTTATTGGGATATCTGTATATACGTAGGAAGCCATTTTCGTTCAGCCGGTCCGTTTTTAAGATGCGGTCGTCCACGATTACATTATTAGTCTTGTTGTTGATGTTTATTTTTTGGGTACTTATCGGAGGGATAACGAGTGTGTTTCCGGAAGTTGGTGTGTTGTCGACAATACAACTGTTACGAATGTTTATTTTATTTGGTATTCCTTTCTTTTTTGAGAAACGCGAATTTGAACACTATGGTATTTCTATCTATAGCGTGATTATTGCCCTTTTAATTTTTGAATCGAGTTGGACGTTGCTCCAACGTTTTCATGGGGGGCCTTTGGGGAGAGATGTAGAAGTATATTTACCAGGAAGCCAATACGGAATTTTTTCTTCCGAAGATTCGTCTTTGCTTCGAAATACCGGTACATTCTTCGAACCAAGTATTTTGGGGACGTTTCTTCTTATGCAAATCGGTGTATTATTACCGTTCTTATTTTATAAGAAACATTCTGATTTAAAAATTCCTGCTTTACTTGCGATGTCGTTAGGAACGATTGCATTAGTTTTTACCGGTAGCAGGGTATTATACGGAGTTTGGTTGTTTTTGGCATTTTACGTGATTTTTTTGTGGCGGGCAGTAAATCCTGAAGGTATTCGACATATTAGAGAGAAATATTCATGGAAGATAATTGCAGGTATTGTTGGTATTTTACTTATTACATTACCTTATATCATACAAAGGACTTCAAGTCTTACCGATGTATTTACCACATACGGCAGCGCTTCTTATCGGATACAGATGATTCTCTATTCTAGCCGGATAGCCTTTGAGAACCTGATTACAGGAGTCGGTATAAATCTTTCACCATATTATCTGTCAACTGGATTTATCGGGGAGCGGTATGTATTTGATCCCACGTATCCTCATAATCTTTTTGCGCAACTCTTTGCGGAAACTGGTTTTATCGGAATTAGCATATTTTTTCTATTCCTCATATGTTGGTTTCGCTTTATCATTAGGAATTTTCAAATGAACGCATATTATGGTTTTGGTATTGCGGCGGCGTTTTATTTGATTTGTGCACAATTTTACCCCGTATTTCTCAATCACACGGAGCTATCTTCATTCTTTTTTCTCTATGCAGGATTTGCGGTATTTTGGAGTCAGATTCGCCGATATGATTAATAATTCTCTTATCATTGTGCCGTTTCATCTGCCCTGGGATTGGTCCGCAGATTATCAACGGCAAACCTGTCTGGAGCTAGCGAAGCGTCATATGGTCGTGGTATACATTCATAATGACGCACGTTTTTTTTTGAAAATTAGGCCCCGGAGAAAATTTCCATCGCATAATAACATTCATTTTTATCAACCCTGCTACCTGTTTCCATTTCGAAGATTTCCCTTAATAGAGAAATGGAATCAGCTATTTAATATCTTCTATATATCTTGGCGATATGGTGGCCAGAGCAAGAAAGTTGTTTTATGGGTATTTGACGCAGTGTTTTGGTTTTATCCGTATGTTCGATACATGAATCCGAGGATTATATCTCTTTATGATTGTGTGGATTACGTGTGGAGTCGTGATAAAAATATCAGACATAGCATGCAGTCAATGGAAAGAAAACTCATACGTAATGTGGATTATTTTTTTGTAAATTCTCATACTCTTTATTACCTACATCAAAAAACTCGCAAACCAAACATTATTGTGCCTCAGGGATTTCGTCTTGACGATTACCGAAAACCTTTACAACCCGTTGCACTTTTTCCTAAAGATAAACCGATTGTGGGATTTATCGGCGGTATAAACCACCGTTTAGATTTTCGATTAATAACACGGTTAATAAAAAATAACCCGGAATTATATTTTGTTCTATGGGGAAAGATACAAGAAACTGATTGGAGAGATGTAAAGAAAACAACAAGCATTATCCACTATTTGGCCACCTTTCCAAATGTTATCTTGGGTTATAGTAAAGCGAACCAAGAAGTTCCGAGTATTATAGCCCAATTTGATATAGGCATAATCCCCTATCGGATCAATCTTTATTCAAATAGATACTGTTTTCCAATGAAGCTATTTGAATATTTTTACATGGGTAAACCAGTGATTTCGTCCCCAATTATTGAAGTTCTGAGGTATTCAAATTTAGTGAACGTCGGAAGCAATATTGACGATTGGGAGCGGCACATACATACGCTTCTTAGTACAAAATGGCAAAAAAAGCAAAAAGATGTACAGTTAAAGGAGGCTAAAGAAAATAGTTGGAAAAAAAAGATTGATACAATTCTCGCAAACCTAAAATAACACGCTCCGTTTTAGGTATATCATCAATGCAATGACCAATCCTCTTAGCCTGAAGGCAAGTTCTGTACAGCTTTGACCGAGCATGCGCATACTCGTTTCTTTCATATAGAAAAATTGTTTGAGTCCTGTCGTAATTTTCTTAAACGAGTCATAAAAATTTTTCTCTATGATCGCTTTTGCCAATGCCACTCCGGATAGAGCATAATATCCATAACATGCCATTTCTCCACATGAGTATGAAAGGCTAATTATAGTAAATTCTTCATAACTAACTAATCGATCGTGATAAACTAAAACTTGCGGATTATACATTAATCTATAATTGTTCGTCAGAATCCTCAGAGAAAATTCTGCATCTTCAGCGCTTAAACCAGGTGAGCCAAGGCCCAAAAGAGGATCAAAAAATCCGATTTTTTCAAATATTTTTTTTCTAAAAGACATATTGTTACCGAATCCTAAACTTTCCCAATGTTTCGTCGGGCTATCAAAAATTTTCATTTTTTTACCCTGAAAGGTGCAAGGACAAATTTTGTTTTTGTATTCCTTGATATATGGCTCAGTTCTTCCGAACACCCCCCACACGTCCTTATGAAAGCTGAGGGATTTATATATATGTGCCAGCCACTGTTCATCTGGTATGCAATCATCATCGGTGAATGTTATTATTAGGCCCTTTGCGAGTTTGACTCCATAATTGCGTGCTTTACTTAGTCCTGCATATTTTTGTTTGTAGTATCTTATTCTCGCGTCAGATATTTTGCTAATAAGAACGCTGGTGTCATTATTCGTGCTTTGATCTACAATTATAACCTCGAAAGTCCTGTATGTACTCTTGAATATAGATTCAACGCACGCAGATAGTTGTTTAGGTCTATTTCGGGTCGCTATAACGATGCTTATATATGGTGCTTGAGTATGCTTCATATATATCTCAATTGAGTGAGTAGTGGTTTGATTGTTTTTGTGAGCTGATTTTTTTGTTTTGTTGTAAGTTGCATTTTCCATTTATTGTTTTTGTTCGGCAATGCTTTCGGTAAAGCAGAAATATAGTCCGGATTTTCCGGAATATGTATTTGACGAAGAATCTCAACAAGCACCGCTCGGGGATTGTTGACGAGAGATTCATAGCGAATTTCGACATAGTGGTGACCGAATAAGGATATGTGCTTGAGGATTTCATCAACGTTTGTTTTCCAATGTTTTCCGCAGAGCGCGATATCTTGTTTTTGTTTTGGTTGTTTATTGATCCACCACAGCGCTACAGTTTTCCACCAAACTACATGAAGTAGCGAATTTGCGACAGCTCTACCGTCCCGGATGATGTGTATCCAGTAGGCATTAGGAAACATTACGTGCAGAAGTTCCAGCCGTTGGGTATTGGATGTCTGCTTGGTGACGAATATATTGCGGCCAGTTGCGCGCAGATGCCAGGCAATACTCCCAGAAAATTTTTGATAGACAGCTTTATCCATATTTATTGCGGTTGTTTTATGCGTGTTTATGAAACCACAATATTTACTGTATATATTCTCCCCTTCGCTTGGCAGAAGCAACGAGGTTTTTATGTTCGATGACATAATTTTTTTACGTATCACGCGACCAATCATCGGAATGTCAAGAATTCTGTGAAATACAGCAAGTTGTGGAAAGCGTGGGAAGGCGCTAGTAAGTGTAGAAAAATAACAGATATCCGGGTGCATAGCGAGCAGATTATAAAGGATGGTTGTCCCGGATCTCCCGGATCCGATTATAAATATCATGGATGCTTTAGGAATTTTCGCAGGCTTGTTCATATGGGATGTCATCGTATCAAAAAGTTGAGTTGCAATATGGCACTGGTGCTAATTGCTGACACAGCTTTTGAGGAAATTACCGTATTTCTCAGATGCTATTTTTTCAGAATATTCATGGGCGATGAGCTGCTTGCCGTTTTGCTTCAAATATCTTTTATGAGCGGGATTGTGTTTGAGCTTTATGATCGTATCTACGAGATGAGAGATAGAATTATCCGTCAGTACTCCCGCTGGATTATGTTTAAAATGCGAGCGAACAGAGGGAATGTCGGATATGATAATGGGTTTGTTCATGAGCAAATAGTCGAGTAGTTTCATTGGAGAAAAATATGAAGGGACACACATGGGAGTCCGATACAGTGCAACGCAAAGATCGGCTTGACCAATAGCAGAAAGAAACGTTGTTCTATCTGTTTTTGGTAGATATAGAATATTTCTATTCTTGAAAGTCGTTGTCGTATCCCCTCCAACACAGATAAATCGTATGTGAGAATCGCGCTTTTGTATTTTTTTGGCAACAGAATCGAGGAGGCCGGTAGCGTGCCACGGATACTTCGGATTTCCTCCCCAAAATACGGTAAACCAGTGTTTTGCATCGCGAACGGGAATAACGGAAGTTTTTAACGCAATTTTAGACACTGCAACGTCAGTGTTTGTTACAAAGTTTTCAATAATGAAACCCGGTTTGACAGCTATTTTTCCGCGTGAGTAGGTTTTGAGTGTGTCGGATATGAAAATGTGCATGCTCGAGCAATATGAATACAAGCGTCTGGTTACTGCTTGCTTTCCCACCCTTAGCCAATCGCGCATTGTGGGGTGATCGCTAAGTGATTCCGATGGATACCCGTGTATTTCCCAAATTACCAGCTTCCGCGGAAACAAAAGTTTCATTGTGGAATATTTATCGAGTGAGCCAGACCCATCTATGCGAATCATTATGGCATGACACATACTAATGGTTTTCAGTAACGTTAAAAACGTTCTTACGACCGACCGTTGTTCACCTATCCAAATGACTTGGTATCCTAATTGCTCTAGCACCTCTTTGCGTCTGCGGGCACTGACTGCTTCAGCAGAGTTTTCTTGAGTGACGTTGTGCGTCAGATAAAGAATAGACGTGGCACTCTTCATAGAAGTGACTTGAATAGTATTCGTATTGCTGATGTGATGCTTGGAAACAGCATGTCGTTTTTGTAATGGGAATGATAATGGATGCAGATCGGTGAGGAATTATTGTCACGACTGTTGCTTGGCAGAACGTATTGCTCACTGGATAAAGGCGTTGATTTATGACGGGGGCCATTAGTATTTGAAAATACAGCAGATAAAGCAAGCTGTTCTCCAAACCATTGGTCTTCCAGTGATAGCTGATATATCATCTTGAGGGTTTGTTCGATTGTCGGCAGGTTATATCGATTGCGGTATGTGCAAACTATCCCGGAATTAAAATATGGATTAAAAGGAAGGTCGAAAAGCCGTCCGATAGCTTGAATAGTATAGGAATTTATCGTGTGATGCATGTCAATATATGACGTGGGATATGACATGTACAGCGTTTCTTTATTACTGGATTTAATCCAGTCAGAAATTTCTCTTGGTTTTTGGAAGAATAGAATATCTGAGTCCAGGAGAACACATTTGTTAAAATAAGCAAGCAGTATTGGTTCAAATAATTTGCGATGATGTGTAAACAGCGTGTGCTTGGTTTCTTTCCAGTATTTTAGCGCGTAAGGAAATTTTGCCAGTAAAGATGGAATGCTATTGTCGGCAGTTTGTCTGGATATGATACGGCAATTGATTAAATGTTTGCGCAGAAGACGTATGTCTTCGATAGTTAGGGTCCCATCATCGATAATTGCTACAGGAAGTAATATGCCCCCGAAAAAATATAATGATTTAATATTTGAGAGAAAAAGAAATACGTGATCATGACATAGGAGTGTGCATATTCCGATAGATGTAGTGGGTTTGGGAAGATGCACTGCGGGGGTTAGGGCAATCAGGCGTCGGTGAGCCCAAATAATAACTATTTTTACTTTTCTGTACAACATAGGTTTTCTATTTATGTACGGAATAATAAGTGAATTTTGTTTATTCTGTGGAGAACGTAAAAAAACTCTTGTATATACCAGATCAAAAATTTACTTTTTGTTTTTATCCGTGCAATTGCAAATCCACTCGTTTCCCCCTCCTTCGTCATTGGAGTTGGGACATGTAGCACTTCAAGTGCACGGTTTACGGAGAGAAGATTTACAATATGAAATAGTCTTGTGCATGCATGTACGCCGGGAGCCCTGGGATTTAATGCGTCATGAAACAATATGCATGTTCCGGTTTGTATATACGGCAGTGTGTATCGTAGGTCGTGGAGTAGCCATGTGTAGGTGTGGTTGGCGTCAATAAATATTAAGTCTACATACGCACCGCGCGGTACATGTTTACGAAGTTCAGCCGAAGTTCCTTGTATGCTCTGGATGCACCGACTGAGCACTGAAGGCAGTAAATAAAAATAAGTACCCGTTTGCGGTTTCCAGTCCACGGTCCAAATTTTTCTGGGTTTGTCCATCCCTTTTAGTATGTGCAGGGTTCCGTATCCTAGGCATGTTCCGATTTCAATAGCAGTTTGTGCTCCGATCATCCGGCTGACGATTGTGAGAAGCTGTGCTGATTCATGGTCGGTTGATTTTGGGTAAAAATCGGGCCTCTTTTCGATTTTCTTTATAATGGCGTCTATAGTCATATTCTTTGCTGAAACTAATTAATAAATAGCATTGTGCCAGATTATATCTGGTTTTGTCATGAGGTGTTTGCTCTGGTTTGTAATTTTTTTATGAACAGAATACGACCATGTATTACGAAACACGGGCGCTGGCCAGAGGGCGCAATACCGGAAAAAAGAGTCACCATTCCGAATGACCGCATCGGATATATGATGTGATTGGTTTTTCATACAAGTCGAAAGTTTTTCATTATCAAAATATACGACTGATGAGCCCGCAAACTGTGATAAAAGCGATCGGGATATCGGATAATATGGAGTGCGCTTGAGGGGAAAATACGCGTGTTCAAAGAGGCTAGATGCAAAGGCAAACCCATCCTTTTTGAGATCGTGCTTCGTGGTTGTCTGAATTGACGCTCTTTGTTGAGGGATACAGTATAAAGAGTCCAGATAGGTGGTAACATCAACCGATTGCGGTTTAACGAATGATCCGCATGCCGCATCGGCACAAATTCTTACGGTATTTTGTGATGGGAATAGTATCGTGCTTAAATATTGATAAAGGAATGTTGTCTCAATAGAAATAAACGTTATACGTGGGAAATCTTTTTGGATTGAAGCGTAATGAGTGAATATTCCCGGACCCACGTCTAACCATGTGCTGTTTTTATTTTTTGAAATATATCCAAGCGGAAAAAAAGCAAGCAAAGAAGGTGCCGATCGGTTTCGATGAATGTAGTAATCAAAGTCCTCTATCGGTTGATGGAAGATATGTTTCCAAAACCAACGAAGTTTGAATTCTGAAATAGCGCTCTGTTTCCCCGAAGCTAAGTCGGGAAGCGGCAAATTGAATATATGTGCGAGAGGCATCATTGAGCGGGGGCTGTCAAGCGCTATCGAAAGCGCACCGGTATAATTATTTTTTCGTAGTCTGTCGAGGATATATGATGCTCGTTGTTTATGGAGATATAAAATATCATTGATAATCGGAAATTCTTCACATGTGCAGTATGCGCTACCGAGCGTAATAGAGTTTTGTTGTTGAGTAAATATGTGATTGACGGTAAACGCACTACAGCAATACGGACATCGTATGAGTTTAAGTTGTGCTGTGTTCATGTGTGTGCCATGGTAAACAGACGGGTCTTCAAGAGCAATGAAAGTGCAGCAGCCGACCAGTATTGTTTGTTGTCAGCGATGTAGTGAGTGGCGATAAGGGTATCGGTATGACGATGAATTTCAGTATTCAGGCGAGTCGCAATTCTGTAAGATTTCCAATCCAGAAAAGTGAGACGTTTCATATCTTTGTATTGTGTCGCAAAAAGCGCAGCGTGCAAAATGATCACACTGAGCCAATGATTTTGGATGCCGATCGGATACACAACATATTTCAGGCATTGCTCTATGGCAGGTAATGCATATGTGTTTTTTGAACTGCATAGGATTCCGTCGTTGAATACGAGTGGAATGGTGCTTTTCCATTTTTTTGCTAGAGCACGAAGAGCCAATCTCCCCCACTTGATTTCGTCCCGTGCGTATGATGGCTGAAAAGAAAGCGCGAGCGTATTGATTTTTTGTTTCGCAATCCACCGAATAATTTCGCTGGGTTTTTGAAAGAAGATAATATCTGCATCGATTGCAATAAATCGGTTGTGATTGTGTAATAGTATGGTTTCAAAAAATGTCTGATTATGTGTGTAAAGAAAGGGGGCTTTTTTTAGGTAATATCGAAGGCAATATGGATATTTGGTTAATAGAAAAGAAATTTTTCGTTCCGCCCCTCTTCTGGATATGATACGAAGGTTTTTTATGTGATGTTTAAGCAGGGTTTTGTCGTCGTTTGTTAGCGTGCCGTCGTCGACAATGAACATTGGCAGATTGAGTTGGGAGGTGTATAAAAATGATTTTATCATGATGAGGTACATGCGAGCATGCGAATGGCCAATTTTACTGATGCATGCGATAGGAATCTTGTTTCCTGATGCAAAAATTGGTTTGGATTTTTTTAATAACATAGAAATATACGATTGCGTAAACCATTCTTTTGTTGTGCGAAGTAATTTATGCGTCATTGTTATTTGCTAAATTTGATTTGATACGAAGAAATAATTGTTTTATTCCCGTCATGAGTAATTTTCCCCTTTTCTATCAACACTATTCGTTGAACATCCTGTCGTATATGTTCCATGATGTGTGAAACGAGCACGAGAGTGACGCCCCCACGAATGAGTTGCTGAATTTTTTCATAAGACTTACGTCTGAATCGTTCATCTCCGACACTCATGCCTTCGTCAAGAATAAGTATGTCCGGTTCTGTGTGCACCGCAACTGAGAAACCGAGTCTCATTCTCATGCCTGATGAATATGTATACAAAGGAACATCTATGAATCGATGAATATCAGCGAAGCGAATAATGCTTTTTAGCTTCTGTTGGATTTCCTGTTTCGACACGCCCAGCAGCATGCCATTCAAAAAAATATTTTCGATACCTGATAATTCTGGATTGAGCCCAGCGTCTAAACCTATAAGCGATACAACCTTGCCTGATATGTGCACCGTGCCTTCAGTGGGAGAAGTGATGCCCGCCATAATTTTTAAGAGTGTTGTTTTCCCCGCACCATTGGGTCCGATGATGCCGACCTTTTCTCCTTTTCGTAGAGTTAAATTGACGTGCTTGAGCGCCCAAAAGGTTTCATTTTTTTTACCGACAGTTTCTACAAATGTGGGTTTTTCGTGATGGATTTCGTATTTTTTCCCGACATTTATGAGCTGAATAGCTGTTGACGCATCTCGTTTCATACTAGGTATTACGAGCGGTTTGAGCAAAAAACCGTCGTATATGGTTGCATACAAAACGCACCTCGGCATCCGTAAGATATGGATGGATTGGTAGCGAGAGTATCTCTCGGGTAGCCTGTTCTGTATTGGGCAATGATACGTGTTGGTATTCTTTATAACAAGTTTGTTTGTGGATAGGTATTGGATAATGAACCCTTGTTTCTATGCCGTTTTGTTTGAGATACGCTTGTAGCGCATTTCGTTTTTTTGTTTGTATAACAAATAAATGAAATACGTGGGATGTATTTTTTCTGAGTTTTGGCAATTCAAGTTCCTTTATATTATCTAAGTAGGTATGGTAGAGCTTTGCAATGCGAACGCGTTTTTTATTGAAGCGTTTGAGATATGGTAATTTATGGAGAAGTATTGCGGCTTGAATTTCGTCAAGTCTGCTGTTTATACCTTTTTGGACATGCTCATATCTGTTTGTTTTTCCGGAATTGCGAAGTTTTATACATTTGTTATACAGGCGGGTTGAGTTTGTCGTGATTGCTCCTGCGTCTCCGTATGCCCCTAAATTTTTTGTCGGATAGAAACTAAATGCTGCTATAGTGCCGAGTGATCCCGCCATGTTATTTCTTCCGAAAGATGCTCCATGTGCCTGACACGCATCTTCAATCAGGAATAATTTATATTTTTTTGCAAATTTAGTAATGCGCTGCATATCTGCCAATTGTCCGTAAAGATGAACCGGGAGAATTGCTTTTGTGCGTGACGTGATGACCGCCTCGATTTTATCAGGATCCATTTGGTAATAGTGATCTATATCAACAAATACAGGTGTGGCGCCCGTGTGGCTTATGGCAAGAGCAGTTTCTGCTGCACTTAACGAAACAGTAATGACTTCGTCCCCTTTTCCTATGCCGAGTGCCAGCAATCCAATTTCCAATGCCTGTGCTCCATTTGCTACTCCAATACAATATTTCGTGTCGATGTATTTTGCAAACTGATGTTCAAACTGTTTAACATGATCTCCCAGTATGTACTGTCCTCCCGTGAGGCACCGGTCAATTGTATTCAGAAGACCATGCTTCATGGCTCTATATTCTTTTGGAAAATCATTTAATAGAATTTTGTAATTCATAGAAATGTTTGAAATACAGAATAATCGCGGATATAATCCGATTCGTCAAAGTCTGTAGACGCAACAATGAGAAGAATGGTCTGGGGAGCAAACTCGTGGAGTTCATGCCACACCAGCGATTGTATGTAAATGCCCTTGTTGGATTTTGATAATCGCAAAGTCTTCTGTGTCGATCCGTTGTCTAGTTTTATGCGCACGCTTCCCTGAAGGCAAAATATAACTTGGTGCGTTGTTTTGTGTGCATGAAATCCGCGAGAAGCGTGTGCCGGAATACGAGAGAGTAAATATACTCGTTGTATTGGAAACGGAATACAGTGTGAATCAAGTGCCGTAAGGATTCCCTTGTGAGAATGCAGAGGCGCGGTGATGATCGACCAGCCTAAATTGCGTGTGTTATTCATGAGTTACCTGTTCACGGGCGTTTATTATAGCGCCGTTATTCGCGAAATTATCATTTCTACGTTTTTCATTGTTGTGTGTTTGTCCGTGTCGCAGATCACATCCGGGCGTTTTGGAATTTCATAACTCGCATTGAACCCGGTCAGATTGGAAAGTTTTCCCTGAGAAGCTAGCTTATATAAGCCCTTTGTATCTCTGTTTATCCTCGTTTTTTTGGTTGCCCGTACGTATATTTCTAGAAATCTATGTCGGCTAATTATTGTTTTTGCTTTCTGACGGATAGTACGATCCGGAGACACAAACGCACAGATGACTATAATTCCATGATCGGCAAATAGTTTTGCCAAGTACGCCATCCGAAGAATATGTTCCGCGCGATCTCGCTTTGTAAATCCGACGCGTGCTGCCATCGGACTGTTTCTCATGTCGTCGCCATCAAGTATTTGTGTTTTAACATGGGGGAACTTTTCGTGCAATTCTGTTTTAAGTGCTTCTGCGATCGTGGTTTTTCCGCTTGACGGACAACCGGTAAGCCAAAGCACCAATCCCCGTGTCATGACCGTGGCAATTGATGAGGACAGCACATAGGAAGACTTCGGGTTTGCTATAAGTTGTTGCCATCGTGTGTTCTGCTCACTCATGCGCTTTCTTATTTTTGTGCCCGAAATGCGTTTTAGTTTTACGTCAACGTCCACAAGCTCGGTTTTATAACCGACACCTCTTCCCCAGTAAATTCCCTCTATGTTCGGAATGATCATTATCGTGCCCTGAATATGTTGTTCGGTCATCCATATTTTTATATATTCTGCACGAATAGTAGCAGAGAGAGTCTCTCGTCCTGTATCACGAACCATGATAAGCACGGGAGATTCCGGCTGACCGGCAAGTTTTTTTAGGATGATAGCGGTATGTCCTTTATGAAATGGAGACCACCGGCCGATAAACGCCATGTGAGGCACTGTTAAAGTTGTATTAGTAAAGTAAATCATAGCCAATCGTCGAAATTTTTGCTTTCAGAGCGAAAAATGAGAATCCCCAGTATTGTAACAAGGGCTATCACGAGCAGGTTTGATGCAAGCATGGCCGGGCCGGGCAACGCGGCTCCTACAAGTGCATGCTGCATAAGCTGCAATATGGAGGTCAGTGGATTGAAGCGCCAGAGCCAGAGCAGATCACGGGGTATTTGAGAGAGTGAATACACGACGGGAGTGGCGTAAAACCATATGATAAGGATAGCCTGAACAAAAAAATTCACATCTCGATACCGGACGTTTAAAGCGGAGGTGAGCAGGCTTATGCCTGTCGTAAAAATAAGCAATAAGCAATACGCAATAAGCAAATAAGGAATTGAATTGATGGAGAGTGTATGTAAAAAGGACAGAGGAATAAGAAAAATGAGGAATGCGGCAAGATAGTTTACGATGTTGGACAGGATGATGGATATGGGAATGATGGCTCTCGGGAAAACAGATTTTTTGATTAGTGAACGTTCGTTAACGATTGATGGGGTTGTTTTTGAAAGTGACAGAGAAAAAAAATTCCACGCGAGTAGCCCGGTAAACAGGTAGTAGTTGTAATGTGCAATGGGCTCTTTTACAAATAATGGGAAGACAAAGCCGATGATAAGCATTTGGAGCAAGGGATTTGCTATTAACCAGAGAAAACCGAAGATGGTGTGTTTATACCGGACCTGCAGTTCTTTTTTCGTCATGCTCCAGAGGAGTTCCCAAAAATGTCGAATGTCATTTTTACTCATGCCCCACATTATACGATATACTATGCAAATATTGTGTTTATGGGTATATTATACTGGCTGGTCATCATTTTTATTCTGATTATCGTAATGCCTCTCATGGGTGGTCTGGGGGCACTAATTATTATAATCAGTGGCTTCCCCGTTATTTTTTATCAAAAGCGCATGGGAAAGAACGGCAGACCGTTTACTATGTATAAATTCCGGACAATGGTACCAACGGCCGAGAAATTAAAAAAGAGGTATCAGCGTCTGAACGAATCTCAGGGTCCTGCATTTAAGATCCATCATGACCCCAGGTTTACCGGTATTGGGAAGCTTTTAAGTCATACCGGGCTCGATGAGCTGCCGCAGCTTTTTAACGTATTACGCGGAGAGATGGCGTTTATCGGTCCCCGCCCACTCCCCGTTTCTGAGGTAAAAAAATTACAGCCGTGGATGCGTGGACGCGAACAGATACTTCCCGGCATCATCTCCCCCGCCATACTTACTGGTACGTACCACAAAAATTTTGATGCGTGGATGAAAAGCGACGTAGCATATGCAAAAAATAAAGGTCCCTGGAGTGACTTTTTCCTTATCATACGGTTTGTGCCGTTTGTGGTGAAATTACTCGTGCGGGGTTTACGCGAGCGTTGACAAACGCACTAATAATGGGTATAGTAAACGTACTATGAACAGTACAACCAACAGTTCATTTTCTATATCTCAATTACGACAAGGAGCGAGCAGTATCATCGCTTCGGTGGTAAATACGCAAACGCCGGTCGTCATCGTGCAACGGTCGAAACCAAAAGTTGTCCTCGTAGATTACGACTATTTCCGAGGATTGGAAGATGCAGTCATAGACCGGCTTGATGGTCAGGTTGCCGAAAAGGCAAAAGATGAAGCGCGGGTCCCACTCGCATCATATATAAAGAAACGATGGAGTACGGTAATGCTATGAAGCTTTGGATTACCAAGCACGCACAAAAAGAGCTCGACGCCATTCCCGACACTCTCGCAAAAACCATTGTTAAACACGTACTCACACTTTCCGAACACCCATATCCGCCAAACAGTAAGAAGTTGCAGGGGGAAAACAATTGGAGATTGCGGGTGGGATCGTTTCGGGTGATATATACGATAGATACGAAGCAGAAAGAAATCACGATCCTCCGGGTTGCCGATCGCAAGACGGTATATAGATAGCGTTTATCGCCAGACTGTTCTTCCGGTGGGGTGTTCCTTGTGCAGCGGCCATGATGCGCGGTATAGTAGAGTTATGAGCAGATTGATTATCATAGGGTGTATCTTGCTTTTTGTTTTGCCTCTGACTGTATATTTTTTGGTTAGTCCAATGGGAAAACGGCTGATGTCTCCGTCGATCTCATCAACCACAACGTCTGAACAAATGGTAAAGCAGGATCAAACGAAAAGCGGAGGAACCGTGAAGGGGTCATTTGAAAATGGTAGGTACTTTGTCTCGGTTGAAGGCCAAGTATTGGGTATTCCGCAAAAACGTTTTGATGACTACGTGGGTGAATTTGTGATCACTGAGGATCCGCAGCGGCATAAATTTCCGCTTGTTTTTCGTGCTACTGAAGGAGTTTACCCGATTGGATTGTTTACCGGATCGTTTTCCGGAGCCTATACGACCAAGCTTTTGTCCCTGAACGAGGTAATCCCCTATCTGCAGACGGAAAAAGGAGTACAGTTGCGGTTTATGTATTATCCAGCAGAATATCTTTCTGATGAGGATCGCACGGTTCAATCTATGTTTAACGCATTTCTTCAGGATGATTGGACAATTCCGAATGGCGTGACACTTGTGCCAGATGGGGTAGGGGTGATTCAATAAATTGACAACGGTGAGTATATAATGATACTATAGGTTATAGTTATGCAGCAACGTAGTAAAGAGCGGTATCCTCTTGGACGAGCGGTGCGGCAAGGTATTATGCTCGGTGCGACCGTCTGGGGTGCGGGACAGGCTATTGAAGCAAAACAACCGCACATTGCTGAATTATTTTCCAACAGACCGTCCCACACGCAAACATTTACCGGTGATGTAGGGTTTGGCAACCGCGCTGGCAGGCCAGATAATATAGAGGTTACCTTCCGCGGCAAATCTGTCGCAGCCATCCCCGCGAGTTCATTCGGGCAGCCACAGCGAGGATTTGATCAGGCACCGGTTTCGCAGGTTAATTCCCATACAGAACGACAGGCAAACAGGACGAAACACAAAGCGGGGTACGGTGAACCATGGATGGACCCCCGTGTACGGTTGGCGGCGATATCTTCTCATATAGAAGCCTCCAGAAATGAGCCAATCTTGCCGTTTACAACATTTGATCAATTGAGTCCGTTGGCATATGCAGCCATTCTGCCTTTTAAGAGGCTCAATAAACGACAGGCAATTCTATTTGCGAGCATGTCCACGCTTTTAGCTTCATGTGCGCCACTAACTTCTACAGCAATACTTCCAACCGAAATCGCGCCGGCTATGGGTACGCCTGCAGTAGAGATGATCGGCACTCCCCTGGTTAACGAAGTATTGACGAGCACGCCGGCGCCGCGGATAGAAAATCCGGTTGATTCTGGTGCGTATCCTACCGTGGTTTCGAACGTAGAATCTCCGAAGGTCTATAGCTATGGTGGTCCTGACGGGCGCACGAATATGGATGAGGTTACCCGTGTTATGTTTGACCGGTATATCGCCGAGCTCGCCCGCGAAGGGAACATTCAAGGCACTACTCCTGAGGCGCTCTATCTCGATTTTGACAAAAAATATGACATCAAGCTGTATGCGACGGATACTATGCTGACGCGATTAATTCAGAGTAAGTCCAGTGGGGCGTTTTTGGTACCGGAAAACACGGTCGGTCAAGTGTACAGGGATTTACAGTTGTCGTATGCTGACTTGTTTCAAAATGGTGTTGCGGTGGACGTAGGGACAGACACCTTTAGTTTCCGTGAATTTCATGCCGACCGCGTCGGCGGGGTGGGAGCCTGGCCGGTGTTTGTGAATGTTGATGTACAGAGCGTCCCTGTAAGCTGGTTAAATATGGATCGGGGAGGCGCCGAAACGCCAATACAGGTAGCTTCAACAATCACAACCAATACCACAGAAACCCCGACTGCTAAGCCTGAAACAGCGCAGCAGAAAACGGAACGGATAGCAACCGAACTGGTGACCGCAGGAGCCACAGCCAACGATCCCGAATCATGGAAAAAGACCGCCGAAGGCGCGGCATATTATGAGATTTTTGAAAACGCCAGCAACCCTACCCTTTCTACGGACAAGAAGCTTATGGAGTTAGATCAGTTTATTGATGCCATGCGCCGCGCGGATATGGAGCAGTTTCTCGCGACGAATCCCGATGCGGCACGCGCAGCGCTTGCCGCCTTTGCCCGGTCAGGGCTGGTGAAAGGGAGCCCGACCGAAGCGGAAGTTATCGCCATGACGCCGCAGGAGCTGCGGGAGTTTCATGGTGCACTCACACAGAAAGACAGAGTATTTCTTGAGATCGTGCGCCGCGCGATGGCAAAGGAAGACCTCGTGCTGTCCCCGGTCGAGATTATCGCCATGGAAACCGACCCCAAGGGCAACGTGCCGTATGGCGTGAATGTCACACGCGGCAGGCTGAAAGAGGGCGCGCCCGGCTACTACGGCATGTGGGTCAATCACTCGGAAAAATATATGCAGCCCGGCGCTTGGAGCCCCATGGATATTCCCTACACCATCCCGATGTTTGGCAGGACGCACTTCAACGGCAAAGAACTGGTGCGCAAAGGCGCACTGTTGGGTGATCTCATAGTGAGTGATTTGGTGGGCATTGCCCGGCTTCCCGAAGGCAAAACCGGGGCGGTAATTTTGCTTAAGGACTTTGACGGTACGCTGTATTTGCATGTGTATGAGACCGTGCTGGATACGGATACGCCGGTCGTTATTCCCAAAGGCAGTGTGGTGTTGGGATCAACCGGGCCGGCCAATGACAATGTCCCATACCCTACCATCCGCGACGTTTCTTTGGCCACGCTCTATGCCGTGGATAAAAATAACTATGACGAATTTATACACCCGCTCACACGAGAAATACTTTATAATCGGCTTCAGTGGCCGCCTTATTGGGCGACCATATACAGCGGCTATGTGCAAATGATGCCGGCGGGCAATCCCAGTCAGTTTTTTGATCCCAATAATGGCTTGATGATAATCGGCTCGGAAGTGGACGGCCTTCAAAGAGGAAATCTGACCTTTTTTACCAATGGCTTTAACCCCTGGCCCTAACGACGGCTTGCGGTTAGTTCCCAAGTACGCTACAACAGTAGTAGGTTATGAAAAAACTGCTGTGTATTGTAGTGTTTGGTATCGTTTTTTTGCTTTCCCGGCAATTCGTTCAAGCACAATACCCCACACCTATCGGCTGTCAGTGCCTGGCAAACGGCAATTGTTCGGGAACGGGTTGCTCAACTGGCTATGTAGGTGCATGTGGTTCGCAATGCCCTCCGGGCTACAAGAATGTGGAAATGCTGTGTGACACTCGTTCTTGCGGCGGCAAGTGCGTCTACGATCAAACCTGTGTGACGGGGTATTGCTCCCTCCCAGCACCAGCCTGCACAACAACAGACGGCTCTTTTCTCTGCGGCGATGGCGGGTGCAACAGCTGCTCACGGCTCGTATCAACGACCATCTGCAACGGAAGTTTTTGCCAGGCGTGGTGTTCTGCCGATGACACCTGCGGCACAGGGTGTAGCGGACCCGGACCGGGCGCAACCAACACCCCCCCTCCTCCTGGGCCGGGCCCAACCAACACACCCGATCCTGCCGCAACCAGCACGCCTGTCCCGACGAGCACGCCTATACCCGTAGGTACGATTACTGCGCGGGCAGTGCGGGTGAATCCGACCGATACCTCGTGTACGGCAATCCGGGCAGTGCCGACGACTGATGGACAAATTAATGGTACATCCCTAGGCTTTACGCCGTCGTCTGCCAGCCAGCCGGCCGCACAGTATCAGGTAGGGGCTGCATATACGCAATTTGCCAATATTGTGACCGGCTCCTACACCCTGGATTCCGTGCCTCCTACAGCAGACTGGGCGTACGCGCGTCCGTGTTGGACCAACGTCACAACGGGAGCAACCGGCGAAGGGCTCTCGGCAATCCTCGGAGCTAACCAAACGCTTCGATGGGATATCGGGTATACCCTGGGAACCCCGTGGGTGCAAACGCAGGGCGGAGATGTGTATGCGTCCGGCAACATCCGGTCATTTATCCCGGCTGTGGTGCCGCGGGTGTTTAACGATGATGCAATAAACGGAATCCCGGGCGTGATGTCGTATGCAACGACGTATGATTTTGATTCCGACCCCTATGTTACAGGCGCCACCCTGGTGTCCAGCACAAACTGGCAGGTGAGTGAGAGCAGGACACCGGTGCACTATTATGACTATTTTTTGCGTCGGTTTGGCTCTCCCACAACCCCCACAACATCCGCGCCGTTTGACAATCTCGCTGCGGTGACAAAGCCGTCATCGAGTTCGACTCCCTACTACGTCGTTGGTGATATGACGACCAGCGGTAATTGGTCGGTCGGAAACAGTGAGAGCATTATCATCATCGTAAACGGCAATGTGACCATCGGTGGACGAATCACTATCATAGGTAGCGGATTTATCACCTTTATCGTCAATGGAACGATAACCGTATCGGATACCGTTGGCACCACGGCTTCATCAACAACACCGGTTGTTGAAGGGGTGTATATTGCCACAACTGCGGGACAAACCGGAAGTATTAATACCGGCGTAAGTCTGGCTGCGGCAACCGCGCGGTTTGTCGGGCGCGGCATGTTTATCTCAAACGGCTTTTTGTTACAGCGCGATCTGGAGGGGTTTGGTACCGGCAATACGGGAAACGCCGCCGAGCTTTTTGTGTATAATCCCCGGCTTTTGCTTACCATGCCGGATACAATGAAAGACTTGTCTGTTACCTGGCAGGAAGTCGCTCCATAACCTTCGGTACGGAGTAAACACCGTGAATTATCCCCGAAAATGCATCAAATTCACGATATATTGACAAAAAGGCATGAATTTTATATACTTCTGTCTATATGGCAACGATACAACCCACAAAAGACCGTATTAGACGTCTAAAAGCTGAGTATGACCGGCTTCGTATTGGCAAAGCCTCGCTGCTTACGATGATTGATGAGGCTGAGATACCGGAAAGTGTGTATAACTCCAACGCTATAGAAAATTCGACAC
>CAYSAP010000016.1:21027-21652 GCA_964429085.1 uncultured Gammaproteobacteria bacterium
AACTTTCAAAAGATATTAGTCTTAGGGAAGTGTTTGAAGCAAAAAATTTGGCCCGCGTTATGGAGTATGTACGAACTAAAGCGATTGAGGAGGAGTTGATCCGTGAGTCCATTTTATTACTCCATCGTATGCTTATGACAAACATAAACGATGCAATCGCTGGGCGGTTTCGTGAAAAAAACGAATATGTACGCGTTGGCGCATTTATTGCTCCTGCACCAGAGCATGTTGGGCGTATGATTGAAGCGGCACTTATTACTTATTCCAGCGACCATGAATCATATGTCGTCGATAAAATTACCCGGTTTCATCTTGAATTTGAAACCATCCACCCATTTTTGGACGGTAATGGCAGGATCGGTCGGGTGCTTATGAATTACCAACTTATCAGATTAGGGTTTCCGCCAGTTATTATTCAGAATAAAGATAAGCAGAATTATTATCGGAGTTTTCCTGAATATCGGGATGACAAAAAAACCATCCGCATGGAACACATCACAACGCTTGCGATACTGGAGTCGCTTCACAAACGCACTGCCTATCTTAAAGGGTGCACTATTATTCCTTTGATGGAATATGCGAAGAGGGCAGGTAAGTCTGCGCCCTCAGTGCTTAATGCTGCCCG
>CAYSAP010000016.1:21662-22896 GCA_964429085.1 uncultured Gammaproteobacteria bacterium
GCGTCAGACGATTCCTGCATTTCGTGAAAAAGGAGTTTGGAACATTGGTTCTGATACAATATAAAGCATGACTCTCGAACAACTTCGACTGAAGCACCCTCGATTAATTTATAAAAACTATACGATCATACGGGACGAGAATTCGATTGTGATGCGTCACGAATTTCTCCTTGAGCCAGATATCGTATTTCGGCCAAAGGTTGTGATTCCGATTCCCGGAATTAAGGCCCCCCAATTCCGGGAATCGTTAGCGCCCTATGCGTTTCATTTAGGACTCGTCGAGGCTATCAGTTATTGGAAACTCGCGTGCCCCGGAGAATTTGTCATTGAGGCAGGAGTACTTGACGGCGAGCAGACCAGGTTTTGGTATGACCTGTTTATTCATGGCTTAGGAGAATTTTACTACCGGAACCGGATAGATTTTACAACGCCTGATTTTTTGACTATAACGAGTCAGGGTGATACGCCCCGCCCCGCCGAAGCTTCGTGGGGTAAAGGAGAAAGAGGCGATCTCGTTCTTGTGGGGGGTGGGAAAGATTCTGCAGTGACGTTGGGAATGATGGCGACTAGCGATAGAACGATCCAAACAATGGTTTTAAATCCGACACAGGCTGCACTTGATACCATCCGTGCGGCAGGGTTTCCGGCTCCGCTCGTCATAAAACGGGTTATCGACCCTACGCTGATGGAACTGAACCGTTCGGGGTACTTAAACGGCCATACGCCATTTTCCGCATACGTAGCGTTTTTGGGAATAATGGTGGCCGCTCTGTATGGTAATGAAAACGTTATCGTTTCCAATGAAAAAAGCGCCAACGAGGGAAATGTGTCGTACCACGGCATGGAGGTGAACCATCAGTATTCCAAGAGTTACCGGTTTGAGCAGATGTTCCGGGAGTATACGCTCTCGATTCCCGGAATTAGTGCCCCCCAATTCCGGGAATCAGTTCCAAATTACTTCAGCATCCTCCGCCCGCTTAACGATATACAGATCGGATTGATGTTTTCGAAGTTTCCTCAATTTTTTACGACGTTTAGGAGCTGCAATACCGGATCAAAAACTGGCGAGTGGTGTGGCACCTGCGCAAAGTGCGCATTTACCTATCTTGCGCTGTCTCCATATGTATCTCATGAGCAAATGCTGTTAAGCTTCGGTGCGGATCTTTTTGCCAGTCCGGTTATCACTGAACTCATCAGGGCATTGGTCGGACTCACGCCGGTAAAGCCGTTTGAA
>CAYSAP010000016.1:22919-23928 GCA_964429085.1 uncultured Gammaproteobacteria bacterium
GTGTTGGTACGCGTGATGAAGCGAAGCTCGCCGTTATGTTGACAGTCGAGAAATATCTTTCAGAAGCCCGTGAGGTGCCGGAGGGACTCCTTAAAATAAAAAGTGACCTAGACGTACGTCCTGAGGATATTGTACTGCTCCGGCATAGTGTATTAGATGATTGGGGCGGTACATATAATTTGCCTCCGGAGCATCAATCGATACTCCGTAATGCCTGGCAGACTGCCACATCAAGGATATAATGTATGCACACGCAAGAAATTAAGGGTCATTCTGTATTAATTCTTGGATACGGGCGGGAAGGAAAAAGTGTCCATGCCTGGCTGCAGAAGCATTATCCGGATATAAAAATTGGTATTGCGGATAAAGCAAAGGATGGTGAGGATTATCTTAAAAATATCGATGCGTACGATACCATAATCCGTAGCCCCGGGGTTTCACCGTATACACTCAACGTTTCCGGATTTGTGACGACGCCGACGAATATCTTTTTTTCTCTTGTGAAGGGAATGACCATTGGTGTTACAGGGACCAAAGGAAAAAGTACGACGACAAGCCTGATTGCTCATATCCTGTCTGCCGCACATAAGGATGTGCGCCTGGTCGGTAATATCGGAAAGCCCATGCTCGATGAGCTCGATAGCAGTACTGCTGACACGGTATTTGTCATCGAGCTTTCCAGTCACCAACTGGTCGATATCCGGTATAGCCCGCATATTGCCGTTCTTTTGAATATCGTGCCGGAGCACCTGGACTATTATCCGGATTTTGCATCATACAAACGGGCGAAAGAAAATATTTTCCGGTTCCAGCAGCAGGGTGACCATCTTGTGCGAAACGAAAAAGCGACGGTGCCGTTTGTGACAAAACTTCTCGGGAATGCTGAAAATATTTCGGCAGCAGTGAAAGTCGCCCGGCTGATGCACATTCCTGACGTAGATATCGTACGTCTGCTTGCGACATTTTCTCCTCTTCCCCACCGCTTGGAGTTTGTCGGTGAGTATCGGGG
>CAYSAP010000017.1:0-10267 GCA_964429085.1 uncultured Gammaproteobacteria bacterium
GATTTACTGAGCTGGATACCAAACTTGCCGGTATGCAGGATGCAAACCTTATTATTCTTGCGGCCCGCCCGGGAACCGGCAAGACGGCAATGATTTTAAACATTGCCCAGCACGTGACCGTAAAAGAAAAAATACCGACGGGGATTTTTTCGCTCGAGATGAGCAAAGAAGAGCTGGTCGACCGCTTGCTCGTTTCTCAGGCGGACATAGATGCCTGGAGACTCAAAACCGGTAAATTAACCGATGATGATTTTACCAAGTTGTCCGATGCGATGGGGGAACTGGCGGAGGCGCCGCTTTTTATCGACGATACGCCGGGAATGAATATTATCGAAATGCGCACCAAGGCAAGGCGTCTGCAAGTAGAGCACGGAGTCAAACTCATTATTGTTGATTACTTGCAGCTGTGCGATCCGGGTAGAAAATTCGATAATCGTGTTCAGGAGGTTTCGATTATTTCCCAAAGCCTCAAAAATCTCGCCCGTGAGCTTCGAATTCCCGTGCTTGCGTGCTCTCAGCTTTCCCGTGCGGTGGAGTCACGGGGAACCAGGATTCCTGAGTTGTCTGACCTCCGGGAGTCGGGATCCATTGAACAGGATGCAGACGTTGTCATGTTTTTGTACCGCGAAGAAGCGGACCAGGCTATGTGGGGGGATCAGATTCAGACGAAACTTCGGATAGCCAAACATAGAAACGGTCCGTTAGGGGAAATTGACCTAATCTTCCGCGGTGACCGTATACGGTTTTATTCTGTTGAGCATAAGCATATGGACGCACCCCCGGCGACGCATTAACAGAAGGATTCCTTCGGTACCAGGGTTTAGGTTATAATATATTCTGTTGCCGAGGTGGCGGAATGGCAGACGCTCAGGTCTCAAAAACCTGTGAGCATAACAGCTCGTGGAGGTTCGACTCCTCTCCTCGGCACTAGGTGGTATATGGTATAGTGAAGCGTATATGAAACTAAAAGATATCTACAAGCTTGCGGTTACTATGGGTATAGAAGCAGATCCTCGCGGGAAAGCCGGTGTGGAAAAAGTATTGGCCCGCAGAAAAAAAGAATACGACGAACTCCCCAAATCCCAAAAAGACGAGTATGATCCGGAAGATCTCCACAATCCCTACAGCGACTCACGGATTCTGCTTGGTGCTGCTGATTTAGAGGTGGACAAGGTGTTAGCCGGCATTGACATCAACGCCAGTGAGGTGCTTCTTGCCGACCGTTTGAACGAAAAAGGGGAGGGTATAGATCTGTTGATGGCACATCATCCGGAAGGCGGGCCGTTGGCAAGCCTTCACCAGGTTATGGAAATCCAGGCAGATTTATTGGCAAATTACGGCGTTCCTATAAATATCGCAGAGGGGGTAACCCGAGATCGCATAGGAGAGGTTCAGCGGCGATTTAGTCCCGTCAATCACAATCAGGCAGTGGATGCGGCAAAATTATTGGGCATGGCACTTATGTGCACCCATACCATCACCGATAATCTGGTGTATCAATTTTTGGAAACGGTATTTCAGAAAAAAAATCCCGAGACGGTCGGCGAGGTGATGGATGTCCTTAAAGATATACCGGAATATAGAGAAGCGATGAAGGGAAAAGCAGGGCCGATAATTTATTCCGGTGTGGAACATAACAGGACCGGAAAAATTGCTGCGTTTGATATAACCGGAGGCACGGAGCCCTCAAATTTAGTGTACGAAAGACTTGCTTCCGCAGGGATAGGGACAATTATTTCTATGCATGCCAATGAAGAAAACCGTAAAGCATGCGTCAAAAATCACATGAATATGGTTGTAGCAGGCCATATGAGTTCAGATAGTCTTGGAATGAACCTATTATTGGATGCCATTGAGAAAAAGGGAGTCAAAATTATTCCGTGTTCCGGTCTTATCAGGGTACGTCGATAATTATTTTAGGAGAAATAAGAAAAATCCAAGTGTTGCTACCTGGGTAATCAGTCCCAATGGTAATTGTGCCTTGGAATGAAATATATTCGGTATTTTGTAAAACGAGAAGGCCAGTCGCTCGAGGAAGCCGGCGGTTTTTGACGGGGCGTGTTTATTCTGGCTTGCGTAAAAGATATACCACGGTGTTTCCAGCCAGTCGGGTATGATACCGGCGACTACGGTTGCCGCCCAAAGGGTCAGGGGCAAGTATTGTCCGAAAAAATAATACGATACTCCAATGCCTATGGATGTTTCGACGATAGCAAATAATCCCGTGGTCTTTTTTGGTCGATTTCTCCAATTCGTGCCGAAATCCCAGTGCGGGATGCTGTCCATAATATAGTGTGAGGTGAGCGCCAAAAGTGCGGCTGCTCCTGGGTCAGAAAATCGCGTTGCGATTGCTCCCGCGACGAGCGCATGTGCTGTTGCAGTCATATTTCTATTGTATGATAAGATGATTGATGTTGCAAAGCGAAACGCATTGAGTTGTATGAAAGTAACCCACCTCACGAAAAAAATGGATCCTGTGTTGGAAGTTCTTTCCAATCGACTATTTCTGAGACTTTGGATTGGACAGATGGCAAGTCAGCTTGCGAGTAACATGCTGATTTTTTTGCTCGCGCTCCTTATGTATCGAATGACGGGCAGTAATGTCGCCGTATCCGGACTTTTTCTTGCATACGGATTGCCCTCGCTACTTTTTGGTGTCATGGCCGGAACGATTGTTGACCGGTTGGACCGCCGCGCAGTACTTCTGGTAGCCCATGTTATCCGTGCACTGCTTATTTTTGCAGTGCTCGCCCTCAATGACAGGATTTTCGCCGTGTATCTTATTGTGTTTGCCTATGCGGTGATAAATCAGTTGACGATGCCATCTGAAGTGCCGCTTATTCCGCAGTTTGTTCCCAAAAACCATTTAGTATCGGCCAATAGCTTATTTTCCTTTACGTTTTATAGCAGCATGGCTATCGGGCTTATCTCCTCTGGTCCCGTACTCAAGTGGCTTGGTCGCGACGGGGCGTATGTTCTGATTTTTGTGTTTTATATCATCGCGGCAATTTCTGTTTTTGGAATCCCCCCGCAGGGGGAAGGTATCAAGTCGCTCCGCCGGGTGTTTCAGTATGATTTTTTGTATATTTTGAAACGTTTTTTTGCCAACATGGAAATGGGAATACAGTATGTTGCCAAATCTCCGGTGCTTAGGGATGCCGTGGTGCTTTTGACGGGGACGCAAATCATGCTGGTCCTCTTGGGAACGTTGGGACCGGGGTTTGCCGACACGGTATTGAGAATTGATGTCCGGGATGCGTCATTGCTTATTGTAGGGCCGACCATAATAGGTATACTAACGGGATCGTTATGGGTCGGTAACAGGGGATACAAATACACTTCGGGAAAACTTATGAATATCGGCGTGTTGTCGGCGGGCGTCATTCTCATCTCCACCTCCGTATTATTCGGCGCGGCAAACACCTTGTGGTTTTCGCTCATTCCGCGGGTACTTGTATTGGTCATAGCTTTCGGTTTATTTTATTTTCTTGGGGTTGCCAACAGTTTGCTGGATGTGCCGAGTAATACGATATTGCAAAAAGAAGCAGAAGGCGACATGCGCGGACGGGTATACGGCATTTTGTCCGCATCTGTTGGAGGCGCGGGAATTTTGCCGGTTGTAGTCAGTGGCGTGCTTGCCGATCTTATCGGTGTCGGACAGGTTATTTTTTTGTTGGGACTCGTGGTAACATTGTATGGGATCTATCGGTTGTCCGTTAAGAACGTATTATTATGATGTCTACACTTATACCGTTTGATCATGGTGGGTTAGTCGTTATAAACAGCGTGATTACGCTCTCCTGGCTTGTATTTTCTTTTCTATTTTGGCGCGGGCTTCGGTCAGTAGCCATCGAGGAAGACAGGATTTTTGATCTGACGTTTTACACGACAGTTGCAGCCTTTATATTCGCGAGATTCGGTTTTGTCCTGACCCATTGGGAGCTGTTTGCGAACAAATCGCCGCTGCTTATTATCGCCTTGTGGGTGTCCCCGGGATTATCGTGGGTAGCCGCGTTAGTCGGCGGCCTTGCGGCCTGTGTGGTCTTGAGTCGACAATACAAAGTGCGGCTAGGACTCGTGCTGGATACGCTGGCGACCGCGCTTCCGCTGCCGATTATTCTGGGAGAGGCAGGTTCTCTCATAACCGGAGCAGAATCAGGTGTAGCTACAGCTGTTCCCTGGGCGGTACGGGTGGGAACAGGGGTTATGCGTCACCCGGTTCAGCTCTATGAGATGTTGGCACTTATTCTTATCGGCGTCATCATGCTTAAACTCAATAATCTGTCCGTGAAGAAAAAATGGCCGTATGGAATTGTCGGAATTTGGTTCCTTCTTCTGTATGCAAGTTTCGGGTTCGTCCTTGAATTCCTTAAAGATGCTCGTGTATACTGGAGTACGTTGAGCGCCAATCAATGGGTGTTGATTGGCATTTTTGCAGAATGCATAGGTGTGTTGTATGTGAGAGGCGGAGGACGAGAACAACTTCGGCCGCTTGCGCACAAAACCATCAAATTTTTCGAAGAGAAAGGAAAGAAATTGCATGAATCAATTTCCCGTCGATACCCTCGTTAATATCAAAGCCCATCTGGAGGAAGAGAAATTACGCTTACTTTCGCGTATTTCCGAGCTTTCTGTCCAGGATCCATTCAGCGATCCGGGACGTACGAACGATAATGCCGCAAGTGATACTGAGGCCAGTGAAGAGAGCAACCATGACCGTGTCTCCGCGCTTGTCACTGAGCTCAAAACGCAACTGGTCGACGTTGAAAAAGCACGTTCAAAAATCGCGGACGGCACCTACGGATTTTGTACTGAGTGTGGGCTCATGATCGATACGGATCGTCTCGCGATAAATCCTACGGCTACCATGTGTTTGTCCTGCGAGTCCAAGAAGTCCGGCAGAGCCGGATCCCGCTTCGCCGGAAAAAAGTGAACATACCAATTCTTTACGAAGACGAGTCGCTTCTTGTTATAAACAAACCTCCCGGGCTTGTGGTCAATCGCGCGCAGTCCGTTAAAGGTGAGACCGTGCAGGATTGGGCCCTCCTTCGTCAAGGCTTCGGCGGGCAAGCAGTATCGGCAGATGAAAGTGATTTTTATGCTCGGGCAGGAATTGTTCATCGTATAGATAAAGAAACATCAGGATGCTTGATTATCGCGAAAAATCTGACTGTATTTGTCGACGTGCAGCGTCAGTTTAAAGAACGGCTTGTTAAAAACATATCTTGCGATAACCCATGGCAAGGTGGTGCCAGAGAATGGTGAAATTCGTGCCCCCGTCGGCAGGCTTCCATGGAACCGCGAACGGTTCGGCATTGTTCCCGGGGGAAAAGACGCAGTAACTAGGTATACGGTAGAGCGGTTTTCAAGAGTCCATGACGAGGATATTTCTCTTGTGGCCCTGTTTCCGGAAACCGGGCGTACACATCAAATCAGAGTGCATCTTAAATATATCAATCACCCTATAGTTGGGGATTGGCAGTATGCCGGCAGAAAAACCGCAAGAGCGGATAGGCTCTGGGCGCCCAGGGTTATGCTCCACGCATGGAAGGTGTCATTCATGCATACGGTCAATCAGAAAGAACTTGCAATTGAAGCTCCTGTGCCTGATGATATGAAGAGTATCATCTAACAGGTACATGGCCCATTCACTTTCCCTTATTACCACTTTTTTATTACTCCTTGCTGCTGCGTTAGGTGGCGGAGCTATCGCGGTCCGTCTTAAGTTTCCCTCTATCGTTGGCTACATCGCCGGCGGTATTTTGGTCGGGAATACATTATCCCGCGGATTTGACCACCAGCTAATCGCGCTTATTGCCGAGGCGGGGGTTACGCTGCTGTTATTTACTCTTGGGGTGGAGTTTTCATTTCATCGTCTTAAGCGAATTCTTCATGCGATATCCTGGCCGGCAATTGCACAGATGGTGATAACGCTCCTTGTTGTGCTTCTGTGTCTTATCGCGCTTAAGATATCGTTTATTCCGGCGTTGTTTCTTTCGAGCGCTGCAGCGCTTTCTTCAACGGCGATTGTGGTAAAAATTTTGTCCGAGCGGGGTGAACTGGACTCCGTTCCGGGCGAGCTTGCAACGGGCTGGTTGGTTATTCAGGATTTGGCTGTCGTACCCATCCTTATATTACTTACGGCTGTAGCCGGAGTGACAGCGGGTGAAGGATCAGTTATTTCGGTTATGGGTACAATGCTGCTTGCCATGGTAAAAGCTGGTATTCTCATTACCGTCATTTTATATTTGGGAAGCCGGGGAGTACCCGCATTACTTGCTACTGTTGCGGGGTACCGGAACCGTGAGTTCTTTTTATTAACGACGATCGGTATCGTATTTTTTGTGGGACTGCTCACGTATGCAGTCGGATTGTCGGTTTCATTAGGCGCCTTTCTTGCAGGGTTGTTAGTTGCAGAAACCAGTCAAAATCATGCAGTGTTTGCAGAAATCAGACCGCTTCGGGATTTGTTTGCCGTCGTATTTTTTGTTTCGTTGGGTATGTCGCTTCCTGTAAGCGCTCTTGTGAGTTCGCTTCCTGCCATGATGGTCATGACGCTTGCCGTAATTATTGTAAAAGGGGGTAGTATTTACACGTTGCTGCGGTTTTTAGGATATCACCGCAAAACTGCATTTTTGGTTGGCGTCTACTTAACACAGGTAAGTGAGTTCGGGTTCGTGATAGCCGGTACGGGCATGACGATCGGGGCCCTCTCAGAGAGCCAGTCTTCATTATTGGTTGCCGTGACATTTATCACTATTCTTCTCTCAAGTCCGATGATAAGCCGTGGACATCAGTTCTATTATTTTGTTCATAATTTTACGAAACGATTCCCGTCTTTTTTTCGTACGAGAGTAGACGAACAAAACGCGGGTGATTCAACTTCAGATGGTGGTAAAGAAGGATACCCCATCCGCGATCATGTGGTAGTCTGTGGATATGGCAGAGTAGGGCGGTATATTGGAAGAGCTCTGCAGATGAGCGGCATACCCTTTCTTGTTGTGGATTATAACCAGCATACCTTGGCCGGCTTGCGGAGCGCCGGAATTCAAACGGTATATGGAGACCCGGCCGATAAAGATGTACTCGATTACGCGCAGATAGATTATGCCAAGTCTCTCGTTATAGCAATTCCGGACCGTCATACTCAGGAAATGGTAATCGGCAATGCATTATCCCTAAACCGCAGGATAAAAATTATTTGCCGCACACATCATGAAGAAGATCAGCGGCATTTAAAATCTCTTGGTGTACAAACATTGGTTCAGCCGGAATTTGAAGCGGCATTAACCATCGTCACAAAATTACTTACAGATTTCAATATTCCGGACGAAGAAATAGCCGGAAAAATGAGTCGCCTCAAAATTGAACACGGGATAGGGTAAAATAGCGTGATGAACCAGTTTTCCTTTGCCATTACTGCGACTGATCCGAAATCTCGTGCACGATTGGGAACCATCGTGACGCCGCATGGAATTATCAAAACACCCGCGTTTGTGCCGGTGGGGACGCAAGCGACCGTTAAGTCACTCACGCCTGAGGAGTTGAGTACACTTGGTGTTCAACTTTTTTTCGTCAATACGTATCACGCATATTTGCGACCGGGTCTTTCGGTCATTGAACTGTTTGGGGGACTTCATGCATTCATGGGTTGGTCCGGGCCGATCATTACGGACAGCGGGGGATTTCAGGTATTTTCGCTTGGCGGGAAAAAACTCGTCAATATCGCAATTTCCGAATCTGCGGTTTTGGACCGCGAACAATTCACGCAAAGAATGAGCCGTCACGAAGGGCAACATCGTCAGGTATTTCCGGATGATTACAAGCCCGTCGGGGAATTAGTCGCGATTGATGACGACGGTGTCACCTTTACATCGCACTGGGATGGTACCAAACACCGATTTACTCCGGAGCGATCCATAGAGATTCAACATGCGTTAGGTTCGGATATTATGATTGCATTTGATGAGTGTGCGCCGTACCCCGCGACGCATACCTATGCAGTTTCCGCCATGAACAGGACGCATCGATGGGCAGAGCGTTCACTTTCCGCTCATCAAAAACTTACGGTGGAGGATGCAAAACTCACCAAGCCGTACCATGCCCTGTACGGTGTTGTACAAGGCAGTGTGTATGAAGATCTCCGCAAAGAGTCAGCTCGCGTTATCAGCGTCATGGATTTTGACGGTATAGCCATCGGCGGAGTATCTGTCGGAGAAAGCAAAGAAGAAATGCGGCACGTGTTGGAATGGGTGAGTCCGCTTTTACCTGATAATAAACCGCGCCATTTATTGGGTGTGGGGGAGATTGATGATATCTTTGTGCTGGTTGAGCATGGTATGGATACCTTTGATTGTGTGCAGCCAACCCGACTTGCCCGCATGGGGAAATTGTACGTGTTATCAGGGCTTGAGCATGACAGTAAACACAGATATATGATTGACGTCACGAAAAAGGAGTACGAAAAAGACCCAAGTCCTGTCGCTGCTGGCTGTATGTGCTTTACCTGCAAGCATTTTTCGAAGGCGTATATTCATCATCTGTTCCACGTTCGGGAACTTTTGGCATATCGCCTGGCCACCATTCATAATATTCATTTTGTTACCGCGCTCGTTTCTCAAATACGTGACGCGGTAGCTCATGGAACATTCCTTGAAATGAAACAACGGTGGCTTTACAATAGATAGATATCATAAGGAGGATATATGGGACAATTTGGTGGTTACTATAAAGGGGACAAGAAAAAAACCAAAAAAAAGGATTTGGAGAAAAAGGCCCAAAAGCAATTATCCGGCGGGTCATGGCAGTTGCCTCAAGTGGAAATAATAAAAAAAGCGAAAAAAGAGTGGTAATTATTTTACCATGACCCGTGTACCTGCCATGAAGAGTCGTACGCAGCCGCAAATTCGCCGCACAGCCCGAGTTATGCCCCATGCGGTCATTGGTGTATTTGTGCTCATTGTGGCCGTCCTCGCGGTTTTGTGGCTTCGGAGGATGTCGCAAGCAGCGCCATACCGACAGACCATCATTATCGCCGGCAACCCCGCCCACATCCTTTCCATCAATGCAGCTAAGACAAATGTCACGCTTATCGATATTCCGGAAGATACGGTTATCTCTGCTGTGAAAGGGTACGGGAACTATTCCGTGCGTTCGCTTATTGCGCTCGACGGCATTGATAAGCATCACGGGGCTCTGGTATCAACGAGTTTGAGCGACGCATTGGGAATACCCATATCGGGATATGTGCCGCCTAGCGACATCACCGACGGCAGCGGTTCCGTAGAAATGGTGCGTCGCATGTTTTCCTGGGGGAGCATCGCAGCAGTTCTAAGCCGGAAGCTTAGTACGTCTATCCCTGTATCAACATGGGTTAGTTTGGTCTGGGTGCTTCGGTTTATTCCTGCCGATGCTGTCGAGATTCTTGATGTGCGGCCTGCCATTATATCTCAAGCGTCGCCTGATGGAAGTTTTGTGCCGACGCTGGATGAAAGCAGGCTTGACTTTGTTTTTCAGAACCGGCTGTTTGATATCGGTTTGCGCGCGGAGAATCTGACTGTTGCCCTCTATAACACTACGCAAATTCCTACGGTCGGACAGCGCGCTTCGCGGCAGCTTTCGCGAATAGGAATACAACTGGTATTTGTGGGAAATTCGGATACGGAACGAGCGGCGTGCGCGATAACCGGATCGGACAAAGCCGTACGCAGCAAAACTGCGCAATTTATCAATGCGTTTTTCAAATGCAACACAGCAGTAGAGCGGGGGAATATTGGTACGGAAACCGGCGCTGACCTCGTTGTAGAGTTAGGAACTGATTACGCGTTACAGTATAAATAAGCCTGGGTAGTGGCATTATTCTTCTGTTTCGGGCTCTTTGGCTTCCGCGTCTGTTTCAGTGCCGTCGTCTGACCGCTCGGAGCGGGTAAACGGAACATACATAGCGGTTGTCGCAAATGACGGCTGTGTGGCAAAGCGTTTGCCCCTCGTCAGTTCCCGTAAGAATACCGTGAGGGTATTTTTGCCGACGGATTTTACCAGTGCCTGGTATGTATTGCCGACCGCGAGAAATTTTATAAGTCGGAAGGACAAATCATCCGGTAAGGCGGCTAGATACACATTTGCCGAACTACGGAGCTCTACAACATGATTTTTCGCTTTGAGTTCAATTTCTTCCCCCGGAAACACTGTTGCGAGCGCGCCTATAGGAGCCGAATTTACACATTCGACAATTTTTGTGTTTCCAGGTTAGAGCCGCTGGTAGCCC